>JAHFPT010000272.1 GCA_023266625.1 Novosphingobium sp.
GCGTCGATTACCTCGTGCAAAACGGCCATGACGAAGGGGACTGGGGGCCGACGGTCGAAGCCGATGCCGGCATGTGGCGGCGCGTTTTCGAGGTCAACCTATTCGGCACGCTGGGGCTCGTGCAAGCTTGCGTGCCCGAGATGCTGAAGCGCGGCGGCGGCTCGATCGTCTTCGTCAGCTCGGGCGCGTCGATCCAGGCGCCGCCCGGCATGGGTGCCTACGCTGCGTCGAAAGCGGCGCTCGCCAGCCTGACCCGATCGCTCGCCGTCGAGCTCGGGCCCAAGGCCATCCGGGTGAACGAGGTGGTGCTGGGCGCGACGGCGGGCGAAACCCTGCGCGGCGCGAGCCAGAAGGCGGCCGCGATGATCGGTATTACAGCGGACGAATGGATGCAGCGCAAGCCGCAGGAATACGCCTTGCGCGCCATTCCCGAGCCCGAGGATTGCGCTGGCAGCGTGCTCTATCTCTGCTCGGATATGGCAAAGCCCGTCACGGGAGTTCATCTGCCGGTGAACGGCGGTCAATGGGTGCTGTGACGAATGTTCCGCCGGTAGTGGAAGGGATGCGATGACCGTCGACGAGATGCTCACCCGCGAGGCCATCCGGGACACTCTGGCCCGCTGCAGCCTGGCCGGCGACCGGGGCCAGTGGGACGACTATGCGGACTGCTTCGCCGAAGAAGGGGTTATCCAGTCGGAGCGCGAAGATGGCGAAATCGCGCTTCGCTTTGCCGGACGGGAAGCCATCCGTGCCTGGCAGAAGGCCTGGAAGAGCCGCGCGCCGGGCGATGGCGACCGGCCGCGAGCCAGTTTCGTACAACCCAGTTTCATACAACATTGCCTGACCACCTCTCAAATCGACCTGACGGCCCCGGACCGGGCGACAGTGCAGACCTATTGGGTCGTCGTGACCGACGTCGGGGCGGACCATGCCGGCTATTACCTCGATGAGTTCGAGCGCGCGGGTGACCGCTGGCTGATCGCCTGGCGGCGCGTGCGCAAACGCTGGAATGCAGAGGACAGCGCATTCGCGGCGCGGCAATAAGAGCATCAGCCCGTTCTTCGATGACCAGACATCGATTTTCTCTCGACACAAAAACCGCCGTTCGATACGAATTGGTTTCGGAAAATGCGCTTCGGAGAGCTTGTGATGATGGGTGTGGAGCTTTCGCCGAGAGATCTGTTTTGAAGCCGCAGTTCACGGTCTGGGCGGCAACGCTATCGGCCGACGATCCCGGCGGCTGGCAGGCGACCTTCGACGTCGCTGTCGCGGCCGACCGGGCGGGGGCGGACCGAGTCGCTCTCACCGGTGAGCACGTCTCCTTCGGTGAAAACCTGGGGGCCTATAGCGATCCCGCCGTGGGCGGGCGCAAGGGAAGTTCGCAAAAGACCGGTCCCGATGGTCATTATCTCGAGCCGATCGTGACGATGTCGATGATCGCGGCGCTGACGAAACGCGTCCGCTTTCTGCCCAACATCATGCTGGCCGCGCTGCGCCGTCCCGTGGTCCTTGCCAAGATGACCTCGACACTGGATGCGCTGTCGGGCGGCCGGCTGGACCTGGGGGTCGGAGTGGGCTGGCAGCGCGAGGAGTATGAGTCCGCCGGCCTCGATTTCGCTCAACGCGGTCGCCTGCTCGATCTTTCGCTCGAGGTCTGCGAAGTGCTCTGGCGGGATAAGCGGGCGAGCTATTCCTCGCCCGAACTCACTTTCCAAGACATTCACATGATGCCCAAGCCTGCCCAGCCGGGCGGCGTGCCGATCTGGGTGGCCGGAAATGTCCTGCCGCCGGCGATGCGGCGGTTGGCGCGTTTCGGGGCGGGTTGGATTCCCTGGGGCGAGGCGTCTGAAGGCGGCGACGCGCTGGTCGCAGAGATACCGAAGATGCGCGAGGCGGTGGCGAAGTTGGGGCGCGATCCGGTCGGCATCCAGGTCTGTGGCCATCTTCCCGTGAGCGCCGATGCGGCGGGGGTGCCGGCAATTGGGCCGACGATGGAGCGAGCGGTGAAAATGGCCGAGGCCGGAGTTACCGATTTCCGGTCCGGTCTGCCGATCCCGCGCGATGTCGCGGCGGCCGAGGACTACCTCTCGCCATGGATCGCAGCCTTCCGCGAGGCCACGGCTTAGAGCCGGGACTAAACGTCTAGCCCCAAGGGAAGCGCCCGCCTGCTTGGCGCGAATGAGGCCAGCAAGCTTGCCAAATCGTGCGACGGCGCATGGGGTGAAATGGACCCTGAAACGAGTTCAGGGAGACGTTGAGGGAGAGGTTTGTGATGTGTCGGGGCGCAACGCTTCAAGCCATCTCGCTCTCAACCTCGGCGTCATCGAGCAACCGGTACAACGTCGTCCGCCGCTGTAATGGCCTGCCCGCCGAAGCCGCCGCCGCCTTCAAATCCTCGACGCTGACTTCCTGGCCATGCTCGGCCCCGGCAGCCCGGCTGATGCTTTCGTTCATCAGCACCCCGCCCAGATCATTCGCCCCCGCTGCCAGCACCGCCGCCGCGCCGGGCACGCCAAGCTTCACCCAGCTGCACTGGATCGAGTTGATCTGTGTATGCAGCACGATCCGCGCCACCGCATGCATCATCAGCGCCTCGCGCCAGCTTGGCCCTTTGCGCGATTGGCCGCGGCGGTACATCGGCGCTTCCATGTGGACCAGCGGCAGCGGCACGAATTCGGTGAAACCGCCGGTCTCCGATTGCAGGTGCCGCAGCGCCAGCAAATGCCGCGCCCAGTGTTCGGGGCGTTCGAGATGGCCGTACATGATCGTCGAGGTCGTCGGCAGACCGATGGAATGGGCATCGCGGACCACGCTCAGCCATTCTTCAGTGGTCTGCTTGTCAGGGCATATCTGGCGGCGGATATCGTCATCGAGAATTTCCGCCGAGGTGCCCGGCAGCGACCCCAGCCCGTCATCCTTGAGCCGAATGAGGTAATCGCGATTGGTCATGCCCAGCGTTGCCGCGCCCTGCGCTATTTCCAGCGGTGAGAAGGCGTGGATGTGGAGATCGGGGCAGGCCGCCTTCACCGCGCGCACGATGCTCGAATAGGTATCGCCGGTATAGCTCGGGTGGATGCCGCCTTGCAGGCAAACCTCGGTTGCGCCCTTGGCCACCGCTTCGCGGGCGCGGGTCGCCACTTCCTCTAAGTCGAGGATGTAGGGCTTGTCGCGGAAGCCGGCCTTGCTCGAGCTTTTGGAGAAGGCGCAAAACGAGCAGGCATAGGTGCAGATGTTGGTGTAATTGATGTTGCGGTTGACAACATAGGTCACTGCCTCGCCATTCACCTCGCGCCGCAGCGCATCCGCCGCTTCGACTACCGCCTGCGCCGCCGCGCCGCGCGTGGCGAACAGGGCGACGATCTCTGATTCCGACAGCGCGTTGCCATTGGCGGCGCGGTCGAGGATGCGATGGATTTGCACTGCAACCGGGCCATCGTAGCGGCGGCCCAGCGGCATTGCGGGCGTTCCGGGCGCGTGTTCGGCAACACCCGGACTCCAGCGGCTGTCGCGCGCCAGACCTTCGGCATCGGACAGCTTGAGCACATGCGGACGCA
Source organism: Novosphingobium sp. (assembly GCA_023266625.1). Lineage (GTDB taxonomy): Bacteria > Pseudomonadota > Alphaproteobacteria > Sphingomonadales > Sphingomonadaceae > Novosphingobium. Next base: position 3,555 of record JAHFPT010000272.1, read on the forward strand.
GCTTTGGATCGATCCAGCTGAGATCGTCCGTCGCGACAAAGCGCGGATAAATCGTCAGGCGCTCAACCAATGGCCGCCCAGCCTGCGCGCAGATCGCCTCCAGCAGCGCGATCTCCGGCCAGGGCGCTTCGGGATTGACATGATCGAGCGTGACCGGCGAAATCCCGCCCCAGTCGTCGATCCCGGCATCGATCAGTTCGGCCAGCCGTTCGCCGTTGAGATTGGGCGGGGCCTGCACCGAGACTTCGTCCGGCAGAATGATCCGCGCTGCGGCGATAACGCGGAGGAAGTCGCTCTCCGAGGCCTCCGGGGCCTGGGCCATTTTGGTGCCCGGCTTGGGGCAGAAGTTCTGGACGATGACTTCCTGCAGATGGCCATGCGCCAGGTGAATATCGCGCAGAGCAATCAGCGATTCGATGCGCTCTTCAGGCGTTTCGCCGATGCCGATCAGGATACCGCTGGTCATCGGCACCCGTGCCCGTCCCGCAGCTTCCAGCGAGGCGATGCGCACGGCGGGAGCTTTATCTGGCGAGCCATAATGTGCCCCGCCCTTTTCGAGCAGGCGCTGCGAAGTGCTCTCCAGCATCAGCCCGGCGGAAGCCGCGAAGGGGCGCAGCATGAGGTAGTCGTCTTCGCCCAGCACCCCGGCATTGACGTGGGGCAGCAGGCCGGTTTCGCTGAGCACCAGTTCGGCGCAGTGGCGAACATAGTCGATGGTGCGGGCAAAGCCGCGCTCCTCCAGCCATTCGCGCGCAACATCGTAACGCCGTTCGGGCGCGTCACCGAGGGTGAACAGCGCTTCCTTGCAGCCAGCAGCCGCACCAGCCCTTGCAATATCAAGAACTTCTTCGGGCGTCAGATAAGGCCCGGCCAGCTGCGAGGGTGTCGTGGCGAAAGTGCAGTAATGGCAGACATCGGCGCAAAGCCGCGTCAGCGGGATGAACACTTTGGGCGAATAGGTCATCCGCGCCGGGCGATGAAAGCCCTTGGGCGCATCGCGGCGCACACGGGCTTCGGCCAAGAGCTCGTCCAGCGGTGTCGAAAGCAGTCTGGTAGTCAATTCACTGTCAGCAAGAGCCATGTTCAACCTATCTCGATACCGGCCGCTGACAGTGCTACGCGCGCCAGCCCTTTGCGGTCCTCGGCTGTGCACATGACTGTTGGCGTTATCGTGACCGAAACTCCCATTGCGCGCAAGCCCTCTGCGTCAACTGCATCGCAATTATCGATCAGGATATGGTCGAGCAGTTTCCCGTAATGGGCGGCAATCGCGCGGTTGCCGCAGGCTTCGCCAAGCTCGCCGAGCAGCTTGGCCAGGGGGCCTTTTAGCGCCTTGCCGCCGACCAGCGGGGAGACCGCAACGAATGGCACGTCGCGCGCCGCAAGGGCTTCGCGCACGCCATCGACGCTGAGGATCGGATCGACGCTGAGGAACGGGTTGGACGGACAGAGGATCACTGCGGCGAGATCGTCGCGCGCCAGCGCTTGTGCCAGGCCCGGCGAGGGAGCCGCGCCGGGGGTGCCTGCAAAGCGGATCGCACGGGCCACCGGGCGGCATTGCTCGCGGACGAAATAGTGCTGGAAGGTGAGCCAGCCATCGGCGGTCTGTACCTGGGTGCGCACCGGCGCGTCGCTCATCGGCACGACGGCATGGGCGATGCCGAGCGCCGAAGTCAGCCGCGCGGTAACCTGCGACAAGCTCTCCCCCTCCCGCAACCGCCAGCTCCGCGCGATATGCATCGCCATGTCGCGATCACCGAGGTTGAACCACTGCGCCTCGCCAAGCGCGCCCAGCCGCTCCATCGCCCGCCAGCTTTCATCGGCGACGCCCCAGCCGCGCACCGTGTCGTTGATTCCGGCGAGTGCATAGACCACCGAGTCGATGTCGGGGCAGACGGTCAGGCCAAAATGTTCGAAATCGTCGCCGGTGTTGACCGCAATGGTCAGCCGCTCGGGTGGGAGAACATCGGCGAGTCCGGCGGCGAGCTTGGCTCCGCCGACGCCGCCGGAGAGGGCGAGGATGTGGCCCTTCACCTGGCTCATAGCCCCTCCCTTTCAGGGGAGGGGCTTAAGGAGAATAAAGCTCACCGGAACATATCCTCGGCAAGTGCCCTCAGCCCGCTCGCCGCGCCCGGCCCATCCTCGTCCATAACCCACTGCCCAGCCCCGCGCACCAA
>JAHFPT010000077.1 GCA_023266625.1 Novosphingobium sp.
TGAAGTTCGACCAGCTCTCCCTCGGCAATGCCGCGAAGGCGATCACCGGCCGGGGCAGGTAATGCCTGTCTGATTGGGCGGGTGCGGGGCAGGCCTGGTTTATGGTGCGCGTAGGTCACTGGGCGTATGGGCGCGCGATCCATCGCCACCGGTGACAATATGCTCTTCCGCAATAGGGCAGATGCAACGCGCCCTCGACATCCCCAGCCCAGACACTCCAGCTACACGCTTACATCACCCCATTTCGTCATCCCGGCGCAGGCCGGGATCCATCTCGCCTTGGGCACGGAAAGCGCCTGGACGATAGATGGGTCCCGGCCTGCGCCGGGATGACGAAGTAATTGTGTTTCCACCTCAACACGACCGAACCAATCAGCTAACCAAAATGGACGGCCGCGTTTTTAACCCGCTTTTGGTTAGCCAAACCCAATTGACTGCGGAATTCACCAAAACGGTGCGTAGGAAGTTTTCGAATCTGGTTGTTGAAAAACTGGAATTCTATCCAAATCAGTCCGCATACCAGCAGGCCGGCAAAACCACTTCCGGCAAATGCGGTTCCGTCGTTGCGTCGAGCGGATGCGGATAGGGGCCCTTGGATGGCGAGACGCTGCCCCGGTGCTTCCGCAGGAAGGTGAATTCCATCACCGGCGGAATGGCGATGCCGCCCCGGCTCACCGCCGTCAGCGAGTTGTTCGGATGGATGTGGACGATATGATGCGTCCGCAACAACCGATCGAACACCCCGCCAATTTCTGAAAGGCCGAACGGCGTGTGCATGTTCCCAAGATGATGGAATTCGATCATCATGATCCGGAAGCGGGACAGCAGGTCGTCCGACATCGCGCTCAGCACGCGATATTCCGCGCCCTCAATATCCATGTCGAGCAAAAGGTCTTCACCTGGCCGAATATCCCGGCAGAAATCATCCATCGTGATGCGATCGCCGCCGGTATAGGTGTCCACCGATTTCTTCGTGAAGGTGAAGCGATCATGCCGGGTCGGCGGGCCGTCCGCCACGGCATCGGCAATGAACACGTCGAGGCCAAGGTCAGCGACCGCCTCATCGAAGGCGCATTCGATCCACACACCGGGAGAAACGCATGCCTTGATCCCGTCCAGATCGTCGGGGATCAGGTAGCCGCCGCCATTGGCCGCGCCCAAACGCCGCAGGGGAATGGACGACTGCATCGGCCGCATCCGCCTGACCAGCGCCGCCACATCGGCCAGTTCGGCGGTGCGTTCGGACCAGAAGCCCTTTTCCAGCATGAGATTGCGGGCATGACGCAGCATCAAAGACACTTTCCGTAAAGCAGATCAGGAAATGACCTGTCGCTCATGCGCAATATGGCCGCCGAGGGAAAGCATTTTGGCGCGCGGGGGCCGGCGGCATCTGTCTCAACTTAGGTCACGGCTAGGATAGTAACACTTATCCAAAGTTTTTCTTGGTAGCTGCCTGCCAAGCCAAGCTGATAGTTGCGGCCAATAGTTTCCGAAAGTTATCCGTCATGAATTCCGTTTCCGCCGCCCCTGCCCAACACTCCCTGACGCATCTCCAGCGTTTGGAGTCAGAGGCGATCCATATCATGCGCGAGGTGGTCGCGGAGGCCGAGCGGCCCGTCATGCTATACAGCGTGGGCAAGGATAGCGCCGTGATGCTGCATCTGGCGAAGAAAGCCTTCTATCCCTCGCCGCCGCCTTTCCCCCTGCTCCATGTCGATACGACGTGGAAATTCCGCGATATGTATGCGCTTCGCGACAAGGCCGCCGCAGCAGCCGGCATGGAGCTTCTGGTCTATCAGAACCCGGAAGCCAAGGAGAAGGGCATCAACCCCTTCGACCACGGCCCGCTACATACCGACATGTGGAAGACCGAGGGGCTGAAGCAGGCGCTCGACAAATACGGCTTCGACGCGGCCTTCGGCGGCGCGCGGCGCGACGAGGAAAAGAGCCGCGCCAAGGAGCGCATCTTCTCGTTCCGCACCGCTTCCCACCGCTGGGACCCCAAGGCACAGCGGCCAGAGCTCTGGCACCTGTATAATGCGCGCAAGGCGAAGGGAGAGAGCATGCGCGTCTTCCCCATCTCCAACTGGACCGAGCTGGACATCTGGCAGTATCTTCATCTGGAGAAGATCGACATCGTGCCGCTCTATTTCTCCGCGCCGCGACCGACCTTCGTCATGGACGGACAACTGTTCATGGCCGATGATCTGGAGCGGCTGGAAAAGATTGTGGGCAAAGACCGCATGCCGGAAATCAGGGAGCGATCGGTCCGCTTCCGCACGCTGGGCTGCTGGCCGTTGACCGGAGCCGTGGAGAGCGAAGCGGCCACCTTGACCGAAGTGATCCAGGAAATGCTGCTGACCACCACCAGCGAGCGCCAGGGCCGCGTGATCGATAAGGACGGCGGCGACGCTTCCATGGAGAAGAAGAAGCAGGAGGGGTATTTCTGATGTCGGACCTCCTCCCAAACGACCCCATCTACCAGACCGATGCGCTGATCGCTGCGGACATCGATGCCTATCTGGACGTCCACCAGCACAAGACGATGCTGCGCTTCATCACCTGCGGGTCGGTGGATGACGGCAAGTCGACGCTGATCGGCCGCCTGCTCTATGACAGCAAGATGATCTTCGAGGATCAACTCGCCGCTCTGGAGGCGGACAGCAAGCGCGTGGGCACCCAGGGGCAGGAGATCGACTTCGCCCTGCTGGTCGATGGCCTCGCCGCCGAGCGAGAACAGGGTATCACCATCGACGTCGCCTATCGCTTTTTCGCGACGGAAAAGCGCAAGTTCATCGTCGCCGACACGCCGGGGCATGAACAATATACCCGCAATATGGTGACCGGCGCATCGACTGCCGATCTGGCCGTCATCCTGATCGATGCGCGCAAGGGCGTGCTGACCCAGACGCGGCGGCATAGCTTCCTGGCGCATCAGATCGGCATTCGGAACATTGTCCTTGCCGTCAACAAGATGGATCTGGTCGATTATGATCAGGCGGTCTTCGACGGCATCGTGAAGGACTATACCGAATTTGCCCGGTCCATCGGCATCGCCGGCTTCGTCGCCATGCCGATCTCCGGCTTCAAGGGCGACAATATCACGGGGGCCAGCGAGAATACGCCTTGGTATCATGGCCCGTCACTGATGCAGCACCTGGAAACGGTGGAGGTCGACGCCACCGTTGACGCCCAGAAGCCGTTCCGCATGGCGGTACAATGGGTCAATCGACCCAACCTGGATTTCCGCGGCTTCTCCGGCCTCATCGCCAGCGGCTCCATCCGCCCCGGCGACACGATCCGCGTGCTGCCGTCGGGCAAGACCAGCACCGTCAAGCGCATCGTCACGCTCGGCGCTGACCTTGATCAGGCCATTGCCGGGCAGTCGGTGACACTGACGCTGGCGGACGAGGTTGACTGTTCGCGCGGAGACGTAATCGCGGCGGCGGACAGCCCGCCGCAGGTCGCCGACCAGTTCGAGGCTACGATCGTGTGGATGGACGAGGCAGAGATGCTTCCCGGCCGCCCCTACTGGATGAAAATCGGCGCGCAGACCGTGACCGCGACGGTCCAACAGCCCAAATATCAGGTCAACGTCAACACGATGGAGCAGCTGGCGGCCAAGACGTTGGACCTCAACGCCATCGGCGTCGCCAACATATCCACCGACCGGCCCATGCCGTTCGAACCCTATGCCGACAATCGCGACCTTGGCGGGTTCATCCTGATCGATAAGATGACCAACGCGACCGTGGCGGCGGGCATGATCCACTTCTCCCTGCGCCGCGCCGACAATATCCACTGGCAGGCCGTGGACATCAGCCGTGAAGCCCACGCCGCGCAGAAGGGCCAGTCCCCCAAGCTCCTGTGGTTCACCGGCCTCTCCGGCTCGGGCAAGTCGACGATCGCTAACATCGTCGAGAAGAAACTGCACGCGCTTGGGCGTCACACCTTCCTGCTCGACGGCGACAATGTCCGGCATGGCCTCAACAAGGACCTCGGCTTCACCGATGCTGACCGGGTGGAGAATATCCGCCGCGTGGGCGAGGTCGCCAAGCTGATGACCGATGCGGGCCTGATCGTCATCACCGCCTTCATCTCTCCCTTCCGATCGGAGCGCGAGATGGTGCGACAGATGCTGCCCGCCGGAGAATTCATTGAGGTGCATATCGACACCAGCCTGGCCGAGGCGGAAAAGCGCGACGTGAAGGGCCTTTACGCCAAGGCCCGATCCGGCCAGCTTAAGAACTTCACCGGCATCGACAGCCCCTATGAGGAGCCGGAACATCCCGAGGTGCGGATCGACACCAGCCGGATGGACGCCGAGGCGGCAGCCGATATGATCGTCGAACGCGTTATCGGCATATGGAGCCCTGACCTGTGAGCATGAACGACGCCGAACTGGCTGCACATCTGGCGGAGACGGCAGGCCGTATCCTGCTGGAGGTGCGGGCGTCCGGCGTCTTCAGCCCCAAGGCATTGGGCAAGGCGGGCGACCAGACCGCCAATCAGTTCCTCGTCGCCGCCATCCGGGAAGCACGGCCGGACGACGGCCTGCTGTCCGAGGAAAGCAAATGCGACGGCACGCGCCTCGCCAAATCCCGCGTATGGATCATCGATCCCGTCGATGGCACCCGCGAATATGGCGAGGCGCGATCCGACTGGGCTGTGCATGTCGCTCTGGCGATCGACGGCAAGCCGGTCATCGGCGCGGTCGCCCTGCCCGGGCTCGATGGCGGCGTCATATTGCGATCCGATCAGCCCGTCCCGCTTCCGGAAGGCGCATCGCCACCGCGCATGGTCGTCAGTCGCACCCGCCCGGCCGCCGAGGCGCTGGAGGTTGCAGAGGCGCTCGGCGCAGAGTTGATTCCTATGGGGTCGGCGGGCGCGAAAGCCATGGCCATCGCGCGCGGCGAGGCGGACATCTATCTGCACACCGGCGGACAATATGAATGGGATAGCTGCGCGCCCGCAGCCGTGGCAGCCGCCTATGGCCTGCACATATCGCGCGTCGACGGCTCACCGCTGATCTACAATCAGAAGGACGTTTATATGCCGGACCTGCTGATCTGCAGGCCGGAGTGGACCGCGAGGATATTGGGCCTGCTCAGCGCCAGGGCCGCCTGATCGACGGCCCTGATCGCCGTTGCATCACACCTTTTCGATCACCATGGCGATGCCCTGACCGCCACCGATGCACATCGTGATCAGGCCATAGCGACCGCCAATGCGCGCCAGTTCGTAGATCGCCTTCACAGTCAACATCGCACCAGTTGCGCCGACCGGGTGACCCAGCGAGATGCCGGACCCATTGGGGTTCACCTTGGCGGGGTCGAAGCCCAGCGTCTTGGAAACGGCGCAGGCCTGCGCAGCGAAGGCTTCGTTCGATTCGATCACATCGATGTCGCCGAGCGACACCCCTGCGCGCTCCAGCGCGATCGGCACCGCCTTGATCGGGCCGATGCCCATGACCTTCGGATCGACGCCGGCATGGCCCCAGCCAAGGATGCGGGCCAGCGGCTTAAGGCCGTGATCCTTGACGCCCTTTTCGGAGGCCAGCACGACAGCGGCGGCGCCGTCGTTGATCCCGCTGGCGTTGCCCGCAGTGACCGACCCATCCTTCTTGAAGGCGGGGCGGAGGCCGGCCAGGCTTTCCGGCGTCGTTTCGGCGCGGACATGCTCGTCGGCGTCGAACAGGCGGACGCCCTTGCGCTCCTTGACCTCGATCGGCAGGATCTGGTCGGCGAAGCGGCCCTCGACCTGCGCCCGGGCGGCGCGGGCATGGCTCTCCGCAGCGGCGGCGTCCTGCGCCTCGCGGCTGATGTCATATTCGGCGGCGACGTTTTCCGCCGTGATTCCCATATGGAACCCCTCGAACGGGTCGCTCAAAGTCGCGATCATCGCGTCAACCATCTCGATCCCGCCCATCTTCTGGCCGAAGCGGGCCGCCGAGACATAGTGCGGCGAACGGCTCATGACCTCTGCGCCACCGGCGACGGCGACATCGGCCTCACCCAGCGTCAGCATCTGCGCGGCGGAGATGATCGCCTGCACGCCGGAGCCGCAGAGGCGGTTGAGCGTGAGCGCAGGCGCCTCTACGGGCACGCCCGCCTTGATGGCCGCGACCCGTGAGAGATAGGCATCCTGAGGAACCGTAGGGATTACCTGACCCATCACGACATGCTGGACATCGGCAGGTTCAAGCCCGGCGCGGCTAATCGCTTCGGCAATCACCTTCGCGCCCAGATCGGCGGGAGGATAATCCTTCAGGCTGCCGCCGAAATCGCCAATGGCGGTGCGGACACCGGACACTATGTAAACTGGTTCCATCTTATAATTCCTCAGCGCTCGACAGCACACGCGCTTTTGAGCCCGGACATGTTCCGTCGGCGCTTTGCATGATCGGTGGGACTTGTCCCACTGGATATATGAACAGTTTTGCCACGCGCAATCAGCAGGTGGCGTGACTTTATAGGCGGCTGGCCGCAGATCGCCTTCGGCGACCTTCTAGGTCGGCCCCGAAAACAGGCCGGCTCATGCGTCTGGCATGAGCCGGCCCTGTTGCGCGATTAGAAGATTCGCTCGCCGATGCGGACGGTGTCGCCCGGGAAAATCGGCGTTGCAGCCGTCACCGCGATCTCAAGCTCGGTCGCCGTGCCCGCCCGCCGGACGAAAATCTTGCGCTGGTTGGCGCGATAGGTGAGGCCTCCCGCCGTGGCGATGGCGCTCACAGCCGTCAGACCGGCCTGATAGGGATAGGAGCCCGGCTTCTGAACTTCACCCAGGATGTAGAAAGGCCGGTATTCGATCACTTCGGCGCTGACGTTCGGATTGACGACATAGCCGCCGCTCTTCAGTTGCCCGGCCAGATTCTGCTGGAACTGGTCAAGCGTCAGGCCCGCTGCCTTCACCTGTCCAACCAGCGGGAACGCGATCACGCCGCTGTCCGAAACGAGAAATTCGGCGCTGAGATCTTCGTGCCCGAAGGTGATCACGCGCAGCTTGTCACCAGCCCCCAGCTTATATTGCTGCATCGAGCCAGCAGTAACATCCGTTGCTGAGGACGGCGGCAGAGTGCCTGAAACGCAGGCGGAACAAATCGCGGCCAGCAAGACCACCGTTCCGGCTTTCCAGTAGAAACCCCTCGCTTTATCTGATTTCGCTTTAAGCATTTGATTTACCCATTCCCGATATTGCTACAGCAGCTTCTTATTGCACTGCGTTATCATGCGGTGCAATAGATTGCGGCCGTGCGTGTTAGGTACGAGAGACATGTGTCATTCCTGAACATGGCACTCGATCTGGCGCGTTCGCCTATACACCCGCTTTGTGTTCAGGCATGAGGCGGCTATTGCATGATCAAAGCCAAATGTGCAGTGCACAAATATGGCTGGGCTGCTATAAGGTAATAGCGCCATAAATTTGGGGGCCAGATGGCAACTATGAAGTTTTCGAAAAAAGTCGATTATCCCAGCGAGCGGGTCAGCGTTTCCGAGCGATATCGTCCGGAATTTGAGATCAACGCCGAAGCGGGATACATCGAGGGGGCGTCAAATGGCGCGGGTTGTGGTCCGGCATATATCCGATCCCAGTTAGGCGTGAATTTGGTCGGACGCTTTTAATTAAGGCTCAGAAGGGTAATGGGCCGCAAAGACGGCCCGCTCTTTTCAGGAAAATGGAAAAAAGCGGTCGCACGCGAAAAATAAGACCTTCGGTTAGGAATTGTCAGTCGATGGCTGCGACGAGTGTGAATACGAAAAATGCGGTCAGCGGCATTAAGCCCTGTGCGAAGCTTTCTCACTGCCGCAATTTGGGAGCGCGACGTGAAGTGAGATGGAAACCGTTGCCCCATTTTGCCGGATATGTCGGCCGCGTCACAGTTGGCGGGTCCGCAGGGTTTGAACGCTGGATAGTAAAAGGCCCGTATCACTTATGAGCTGGTTCTCCGACCTCTTCAGCCGCAAGAAATCATCCCGTGCCGAGGAAGAGGAAGTCACAGTCGAAACGCCTCCTGCCAATGAGGACGAAGCGACGACGGCTAATGACAGTCCGCCGGCATTCCCCGAATTCAAGCTTGGCGCTAAGGTCACCGAATTTCCGGCACCTTTCGTGCCTGAGCCGACCGAAATTACGCGCACCAGCCCGCTCGAGTCTGCGCGCAAGCGCCAGCGCGTGGCTCTAGCCTTCGATGTGTCGCAGCCCGTCAGTTCGCGAGACGCTCTGCGTGGCCGCGATTCGAAGCTGACGGCGCTGCTCAGCGGTACACTTTACGGCGGCAACCACGCATTCATTTACGGACCTCGTGGATCGGGCAAAACCTCGCTCGCGCGCGTGTTCGGCGATTATGCGGACGAGGAAGGCGCTGTCGTCCTTTACATGGCCAGCATCGGAAGCATCACTTTTCCGGAACTGATGCTTCCGTATGTGGAGCAGGTCCCCAAGACCTGCTTCGATCCCCGCGATCAGCAGTTGCTGGAGGATGCGATCGAGCAGGCGCGCAGCAATTGCAGTGCCCGCAACCTCGTCAACTATCTGGCCGAGATCAAATATTCGCGCGTGATCTTCATCCTCGACGAATTTGACCGGATCGAGAATATGGAGACCCGGTCGGAGGTCGCATCGCTCCTGAAGCTGAGCTCCGATGCCCGGTTGCCTGTGTCGTTTCTGCTCGTCGGCATCGCGTCCGACGTGCCCGCGTTGATCGACGCTCACCCTTCGCTGCGTCGCCACGTTACGCCCGTGTCAATCGAACCACTTTCCGATGATGAGGTCTGCACGATCCTTGATATCTGTGCGAACATCAGCGGACTTGTATTCACGACCGACGCCAAGACGAAGATCGCCGACCTGGCCTGCGGATCGCCCTATCATGCGCGACTGTTCGGTATGCACGCGGCATGCGTAGCCCTGGACGACAATGTCGCCACGGTAACGGTCAGCGCAGTACTGGGCGGAATCGAGGCGGCCTTCGCCGAATGGAATGAGTTTAACACAGATGACGCTGACCTGTTCAAGCAGCTAGCCCAGGCGGAAGCGAAGCATCCCGAAAGTCTGGCGGATTTCGCGCGCAAGGCAGCGCACCGTCGCGGTCTGGATGTCAGCGACATCAAGGAATTGGTCATGTCAGAGGCGGCATCCGGATCGGTCCGAGATCTTTCCACCGCCGCGGCGCGCCTGAGTTCCGCCATAACGAGCGAGGGCGACCTCGTGGTATTCAAAGACAGCCTGGCACCGCAGTTCTTGCTGGTCGCTCTTGAGTTGACCCAGACGCCTGACGCCGTGCCAACCTATGCAAGAGAACAAGCATGAGAAGCCTGACCGATTGGTTTGAAGTCGTATGGTTTCGGCGTAAGGTCGTCGCGATCATCACCGCCGTTATCGTCGCCCTGATGGCGGTCTATCTCGTGTTCGCCCCTCGCACATATCAGGCATCAGCCAGCCTATATTTTGACAAGTCGGCGCCCGACCCCCTGAAGAGTGACAATAACGGCCAGCAGCAGGACAACCGCCTCACGACCGAGGCGGAAGTCATTCGCAGCTCCAAGGTTGTCCAACGCGTGATCACGGCCATTCCGGCAGATGAGCGTAAGAGCTACGAGGCCAAGTGGGGTAGCCAGAGCAAAAGCGGTCAGCCGTTTGACGACTGGCTGCGCGAAAAGCTGCTATCGGCTATCACCGTGACGACTCAGGCCGACACCAAGGTTCTGGCGATCAACGCAGTAGCTTCCGAGCCTGCGAAGGCGGCCGAAATAGCCAACCTTTTCGCTACGGGCTATGTCGAAGCGCAGCGCGATCTGAGCACCGGTCCCGCGCAAGCTTATGCTAAGTTCCTGTCTGGCAATATGGCGGCCGCCCGTAAGGACGTGGAGAAGGCTGAAGGCGCGCTCAGCAGCTTCGTGAAGGCAACCGGTATTTCCGGCGACACGCAGGCCAGCGCCGGGGCGCTTGCCGCCACCGTGTCTCAGCTCGCGGGATCACAAGCAGCTGCAGCGGGTGCCGCGAATATGGGTGGCGCCGACGCGCAAGGTATTGCCGACGCGCAGAATACCGAGACGGTCCAGCGCCTCAGCACCGAATATGCGACCAAATCCGCTCAGGTAAGCCAGCTTGAAGCGACCTTAGGCCCCAACCATCCAACGCTGCAGGCGGCGGAAGCAGAACTGGGAACCATCAAGGCGCGCCTCAATGCCGAGCGTTCAAGTGCGCAAGCCGCTTTCACCCGGTCGCGCCAAGCAGCGCTGTCGGCGGAAAGCGCTGCAGCCGCTGCACGTGCCGGACAGTTGCAGAGCGCCGCAAATTCACAGCGGTCGCAGTTGGTCGAAATGTCGAGCAACCTTGGCAAATTTGCCACCCTACAGCAGGATCTCGCCACTGCCCAGCAGCGCTATAATGACCTGAGCGGTCGCGCCTCCCAGATGCAGCTACGCGGCGCATTGCCGCTGGCCAATGTCTCGCAGCTCGACACCGCCAAGGCTCCGGATCGCCCCACTAGCCCGAAGATCGGCCTGCTCAGCATGCTCGCTGTAATGATGGGCCTGGCGATTGGCGCTGGCGTCGCTATCCTACTCGAATATCTCAATCCGAGGGTCCGGACCCTAGCGAATGTGGAGAAACTGATCGGCGTGCCGGTTGTTGCCCGCCTTTCCCTCCCTCGCGAGACTCCCCGTATGCTCACCGATGCGAGTGCCAACTGATGCGTCTGCGTTCCTCCGCCAGTAACAATCTGCCCAACAACCTTGAGGTCGGCCGCCAGTCTCGCAAGGATTGGCGCCGCCTCGGCGAGGTTCTCGTCGGCCTCGGTGCCCTGCGCGACGATCAGGTGGAATCTATCCTCGACCATCAATCGAACACTGGAAAACTCTTCGGCGAAGCATCCGTTGAGATGGGCCTTGTCACCCCTGCAATGCTTCGCATTGCTCAGGAACGCCAGCATGGCGTTAAGGTGCTTTCGCCGGAGGACGAATCGGTCGATCACCGCGTCATCGCTGCATTCGACCCGCATCATGAGTTTGTGGAACGCATCAAGGTGATGCTGCTCAACCTAGGCATTATGTTGAGTACGCAGGGTGCAGCGAAGATCGTTTTGGTGTCTGGCGTTGAAGCTGCGAGGGAATCAGCGCTGGTCGCCGCCAATCTAGCTGTGGTCTGCGCGCAGGGCGGAACCCGTACTCTGTTGGTGGACGCAAATCTTGATCAACCAGTTCACAATCACCTGTTTCGTATCAACAACCGGAGTGGTGTAAGCACATTGCTGGCGTCGACCGATGCACCGTTGCGCCTAGCTATGCAAACAGCCATCGATAATCTGTGGGTCATACCCGCTGGTCCTTCCAGGCCCGATGCGTCTGCTCTTTTAGAGCGAGAGCAGCTGGTTCATCGCTTATTGCCTGCCATGGAAGACTTTGACGCCGTCATTATCGAATGTGGATCCTTGCTTGCGCCACTGGTGGCACGCGCTGCGATCGGCGTCCATGGCGCGATGCTCGCAGTCAGGGAGCACGAGTCGTCAATGAACGAGCTTCGCGCTCTCGTAGACATGATTGCACTCAAAGGAGTGCCGCAAACTTCAGTGGTAATGATGTCATAGTTGTTGAGGTTAGCCAAGGTTCATTATATGCGCCAACCACCGTCGCGGCCTATTATAATCGCTGCTGATGCTGAAGTGACACCATATGAGTCGTCCAACTCACGTTGGAGAGAAACAAGATATCAATTCTGTATTGGAATGCTTGTCGTTCTCGCGGTGACTTATAATAGCCTGATAGCAATATTAGGTGCCAACGGCTCGGCCGTGAACGCTACAACAGTAATGATTGTAGAAGCAATTATATTGGCTGCAAGCCTATTGGCAATAGTTCAAGTTAATTTTCAAAGAGACGATCTTCCAAGTATTATTCTATTTTTCACATTTTTTATAGTTACGATTTATTTATCAATCATAAATGAATTTTTCTATCCAGAAACATTGAGAAATATTTCTATTATCTCTATTTTTTCAATGCTTGGATTAAGGGCAAGTTTTTCTACTGTAAAATTCACAATATTTACAGTTTGCGCTCTCGTCGTAATATTTCTTTTTATTGAATGTTACAGTACGCCTCTTTACGTTGAAATTTTTCAGCCTGCGCATTATTTTGAAAAAACTCGAGGTCTCGAAATTCCTGATTGGGATAAAAGCGGCTTATTTGGGAATGCTTTGGGGTTCAAGGAACGGTTTAGTTTTGGACTTAGTGATCATAGGACAGCATCTATATTTCTTGAACAATTATCTCTTGCAAATTTCGCTGCATTCCTAACGGTATTTTTGATCAGTCTCTGGCAACGACTGCCAATTTGGCAGAGAATATTCTACGCTGGTGTGATTATCGCCATTTTGTTGACTAACGACACACGAACATCTTTGATCCTTGCTGTTTTAGCGCCCGCCGGATACTTTGTTTACCCGCGAATGCCGCGCTTTCTCAACATCACGGTCGCCCCTCTATTAATCATAATAGCTTGGATTATCGAGGATCCGAATCGTCCTTATGCAGATGATTTTGCTGGCCGGCTTTCTCTAACTGTAAGAACGTTGAAAGGGATGGATCTTTCTGCCGCACTTGGCATGAATGTGCTGGACGCGTCTAAGTTTGCGGACAGTGGATATACGTACTTTTCTTATGCTGCGACTTTGCCCGGAATGGTTCTGCTTTGGATTTTTGTATCCCTCTACATTCCTCAAACAACCCCCGCCCAGAAGCGATATACTTATGCTTCGAATCTGTTCATTGCCAGTTCGCTAGTAGTTGCAGGAACATCCATTTTCACCATCAAAATTGCTGGCCTTCTATGGTTCCTAGCGGGGTTTATGCGTAGTCAGAAAGATCAACCTGCCCGACCTTCAGATAGCGATCACAGTGGAAGATAGCGGTCAACTTTACTGACCTGGAAAGTAACTCAGTATCGCGCCACGCAGATATTTATTAAAATCAAGAATCTGTGCTGCCATGGGTGATTTTAATCGATTGCGATACTCAAAGCGGCTAAATGGGAATAAGAAACGCACAGTTTTTTTCAGATTTACTATTTTTTTCCTTCGCTGACTTATTCAAGGTACGCGCTGATTCTTTGGCTGGCGTTATTGGCTGTGAGGTTAAATGTTTAACAAGCACATTCCTGCCCTTGATGGATTGCGCGGATTCGCCACAATCTGGGTAGTTCTGTCCCACTTGGATCAAGCAGGCTTGCCCAAGCCCCTACCGGGTCAAACTGGAGAGTATGGAGTCTTCTTATTCTTCATCCTCAGCGGATTTCTGATGGGGCATTTGTATTTACCCCAAGAATTTACTGCAACCAATTTGATAAAATATGGCGCAGCAAGATCGTCCCGTATCGTTCCGATTTATTATTTAACGATTATATTTTTAGTATCCATGTCTTTTCTAATTGGAAAAGACTTTGTTTATTTCATGAATATTCATGATTTTATCCGGCACATGGCATTCTTTGGTAACAAATACGTATATTGGTCTATCGGTCCAGAGGTACAGTTTTATGTGGTATTCATAGGAATTTGGTATCTTTATCGGACACTTACAACAAATATGGTAGCCGTGTTTCCAATTGCCATACTTGCAGTAGCGATGATTATTTTCTTACAACCTTTCTTCCCAGGGACGTTGGTTTTCAGTAAATTTTCGATATTCGCTGCCGGTGTCATAATGGCCGGAATTGTAGCACATCTGCCAAGTGCCAGCGGATTATCTCAGGTAAAGAGCATCTGGATTGCGCAGATTACTGCTATATCTATCTTGATAGCTTTGACTTTTACTCCTTTTTGGAGAGAACCCATCCTTAATCCCTACGCCATACCAAAAGATATTTCATTTAATGCGATTTATGGCGATTTTCGCTGGATCATTTTAATGGCTATAATGCTACTTATACTCGCGATTGAAACACCAGTTTCGCGAATCATATTTGCTTCAAGAGTTGCTAGACTATCTGGCACTTATAGTTTTTCTATCTATCTTTTGCACGTACCAGTGATGACAGGCGCTCATAACATAGCCAACAGTCTTGGTTGGTCAGTCTTCGGGGCAACGCTATTAGCGTTAGCGAGCGTTGCCGCGATTGGGCCGTTATGCTCAACGCTGATCGAAAAGCCCGCTCAGAGCTGGTTCCGAATGAAAATGATCGCTCTTGGAACCCATATGGTTGAAATCAAAAGCAAAGCGCTCCCAGCCTAGATGGCATCAAAATAACGGTGAGATGCTTAAAGATTCAATGGCCGAAATGTTTTCGCAGAATGGTGATCTGTGCCTTGTCATGTCCATCACGAGGCTGAACGCTGAAAGAATAGTCACCCCACCAAGGGCCGCCAGCCCAGTACGTCCACCCCACCCAAACATCATTATTCATATCGGTATAGTTCATTAATGCATCTAGCGAGGCGAGGCACTCAGCTCCTTGCGGACCCCCAAACTCGCCTAAAAATGCCTTTACTTCGTGAGTACGTAACCATTCGGTAACTTCCGACATTCGAGCCCGCACGAGATTAGCATCGACACAAGAATCGTGTGTTCCCGAGCTGTCAGTGTCGAGATACTGATGAAGCTCATAAACAAAATTATCATCAGGGTCTTTAAACGACGAAAATGCTGCGGCGTTTGATGAAGAACCTCCAGCAGTCCAGCTATGTGCTCCAGTCCAATTACTTCCAGGAATCAAAAGCAAATTTTTTGCGCCAGCTTTTCTTATTGCTGCTACTGATTGATCAACCATTTTGCGCCAATCATGAGGGTCAATGTCATGTGGCTCATTCATAATTCCAAAAATTATTTTTTTAGACCCGATGTAATGTTGCGCAAGACGTGTCCACAGGTCAGCCAGCATTAACCCACCGCCATCAATTTGGTCTAAGCGCTGCCCCCGATATGAAGCATAATTATGCACATCTAGCACAATATTTGAAAAACCATCTATTGCATCAATGCTGGCATCCAAAGCCTGCATCTCGGTGTCCGATAGTGGCTTAAAGGGAGAAGGCTGCAACCGTTCCCACAATATAGGCACGCGTACCGTATTGAAACCGTGAGTAACAAACGGTTGCGCGACAGATTTATCCGGATAGATATAATCTTGTCCAAGCTTTCCTGGTAAAACTTCTGACTTAAATTCACCACCAGCCAGATTAACGCCATAAAACTTCTGTGCTCCGCCTACTCCTATCGGTCGGTCGGCAGTAGGCGTTTTTGCCGGGATACTTGCGCAAAGCATGCATGACATTAAGGTCGTTAAACCTAGCCCCACAATTTTGCTCGAGCGACAACGTTGACTGGCGATTTTCAAGAACCTGCTTTGCATGATACTCAGAATGCCTCCTAGGTCGCAATCTGCTGTAGCGCCACACGGCCACCGCCACTAGTTTGGATGACCACATGTAACGGCGCAACCCGTGAACATTCCAGTCCTTTGTCCGGAATCAGGACAAAGAGGTCAGCTTCATGTTTCAACGAAGTTGACCAGAATAATAAGACGATTTAGCATCTGCAGCATCATAGAACGAGCAGGCTACAGGCAGCTCAATCTAGCTTTTACAATCCGCCCGGGGGCCGTTTTGTCAAAATCATTGTGGAGCTTAAGCGCCTTACGATGCCATTTTGGGCGAATATATTTTGTCAGATGCTCCTATAATGCTAGGCTTCTGACGGTCGAAACGACAAAATTCAGCTATATCGAAAGGGTGGAGTGATGACGGCGCGATCCGTACTGTTGTCAGCCAATCATAATGCATGGCCAGAGGTATTTAATGGCCAATGCTACGCCTTTCTTAACGTGGTTGTCAGCCTAGAGAATGCTAATGTATTGGCGCCCCCAGCTGCCAAATATACCGCCGGCCGTGCCGTCCGTCCCAGTTTCCATTATCTGCTCGGCGAACTTTTTTACAGGTCCCAATCCCAACTCTTACGCAAACTGGGCAGACCGGGCCAATCCAACATGCAGCCGGTCAAGGTCGACCGCGACTATGACATGTTCATGTTCATGTGCCAGTTCCCGGTGGAGCTCACGGCCCTTAGCCGGATCGAGGATTGGCGCAAGCGGTGCGGCACGGCGGTCGCCTTCATCCTGGAGACCTGGTCGCACGTCCATGAGTCCACCAAGACCGAACTCGCGCTGCTCAACCAGTTCGACCATGTGTTCGTGCTGAACCGGGAATGCATCCCGAACCTGCGCAAATATGTGACGGTGCCGATCACCTTCCTGTCGACCGCGACCGACAGTCTGCTTTCGACGCCTTTCCCGGAAAATCCGGAGCGTTTTGTCGATGTTTTCAGCATGGGTCGTCGCTCCGTGCCAATTCACGAGAAACTGGTGGCGCTGGCCGGGGCCGACAATCGCTTTATGTATTCCCACGACACCAGCAAGCAGGGTTCGATCACCAACTGGCACGAGCATCGGCTGATGACCGCCAATACGATCAAGCGCAGCAAATATTTCATCGCCTACAACCATAGCGTCGTGGACCCGAGCAGCGAGAGCAAGGCATTTGCCGAGCAGGCGCTGTCGACCCGCTATTTCGAGGGCGCTGCGGGAGGATCGGTGGTCCTGGGCTCCGCGCCAGGATGCCGGGAATTCGATGAATATTTCGATTGGGACGACGCCGTCATCGACCTGCCGGAGGATGTCGCCGACCTGCGCGGCTTCCTCAATGACCTCAACACGCAGACCGAGCGGATGGAGCGCGCGCGGGTCAACAATGCCGCCCAATGCCTGAAGCGGCACGACTGGGCGCATCGCTGGGCGCAGATTCTGGATACGCTGGGGCTGGAACGCACGGTGGAGCTGGAAAGCCGGCTCGACCGGATGGCCTCGATCGCCGAGGCGGCCGAGCGGTCGATCGGCGGAGGCGTTGGTCGGCGCAGCCAGATGGCGATCGGGTAAGGCGCGCATGCATCACGCTGCCCGACTATCGCAAAAAATAAACCTCTTCGGGGTATCGCACAGGGGCACATCAGCGATTCGGAGCGGCGCAAAGCCGACCGGGGCGCACCCCGGAATATTTGGATCACGGGCGAAGAGCCCGGCCTGAATATAATCGGTTCAAAATTGAGGAACGCGTAGTGAAAGCAGTCATTTTTGCCGGTGGCCTGGGCACCCGGATTTCAGAAGAAACATCCGTCCGCCCCAAGCCGATGGTGGAAGTCGCCGGTCGGCCGATCCTCTGGCACATCCTGAAGATCTATTCCCATTACGGGATCAACGATTTCGTGATCTGCCTTGGCTACAAGGGCGAGGTGATCAAGGATTTCTTCGTGAACTATCACACGATGCTGTCCGACATCACCGTCGACATGAGCACCAACACCACGACGCTGCACAGCAACCGCGCGGAACCGTGGAAGGTCACTCTGGTCGATACCGGGGCGAACACCATGACCGGCGGCCGGCTGAAGCGCGTCCTGCCCTATGTGCAGGATGAGGAAGCCTTCTGCCTGACCTATGGCGACGGTGTAGCCGACATCGATATTCCGGCCCTGCTTGAACTCCATAAGAAGGAAGGCCGCCTGGCGACCGTCACGGCCGTCCAGCCTCCGGGCCGCTTCGGCAACCTGCATATCGAGGATAATCAGGTCACCGGCTTCCGCGAGAAGGCCAAGGGCGGCGATGGCCTCATCAATGGCGGCTTCTTCGTTTGCAGCCCGAAGGTCATCGAGACGATCACTGACGACACGACCGTGTGGGAAGAAGGTCCGCTGGAGACCCTGGTCGAGCGCGGCGAGATGAGCGTGTATCAGCATGACGGCTTCTGGCAGCCGATGGATACGCTGCGCGACAAGAATTATCTTGAAGGTTTGTGGAACAAGAATCAAGCGCCCTGGCGCGTGTGGGAGTAAGATAGAATGCGTATCCTGATCACCGGAAACATGGGTTATATCGGCCCGGTCCTTGCCCAGCACCTCCGCAACCGCTTCCCTGACGCGTTCCTGGTCGGCGTCGATCGCGGATGGTTCGCCAGTTGCCTGTCCGACCCCAGCCGCCTGCCGGAGGCTGTCCTCGACCAGCAGTGGTTCAAGGATGTCCGCGACCTGACCGTCGAGGACCTGAAGGGTTTCGACGCGGTCGTCGCCCTCGCCGCCATTTCCAACGACGCCATGGGCAAACGGTTCGAACTCGTCACGGACGAGATCAACTGCAAGGCCGTGCTTTCGACCGCGAAGCTCGCCTCCGAAGCCGGCGTGGACCGCTTCGTGTTCGCATCGAGCTGTTCGATCTACGGCGCGGCGGCCGACGGCCAGCCCCGCACGGAAAGCAGCCAGGTTGCGCCGCTAACCGCATATGCCCATTCGAAGATCGACACCGAGAAGGGCCTTGCCCAGCTCGAAGGCGACATGACCGTTACCGCACTGCGCTTTGCGACCGCCTGCGGCGCGTCGCCCCGCCTGCGCCTTGATCTGGTGCTGAACGACTTCGTCGCCGGCGCTGTCGCCAGCGACACGGTGGACGTGCTGTCGGACGGCACGCCCTGGCGTCCGCTGATCCATGTCCGCGACATGTGCCGCGCGATTGAATGGGCGATCATCCGTGACAAGGACGCCACCGGCGGCCAGTTCCTGAAGATCAACGCTGGTTCCGAACAGTGGAACGTGCAGGTCCGTGACCTCGCCAACGCCGTGGGCAAGATGATCCCGACCGCCAAGGTCACGATCGCGACCTCGCCGCCGGCCGACAACCGCTCCTACCGCGTCGATTTCTCGCTGTTCGAGAAGCTCGCGCCCGATCACCAGCCGCTTGAAACGCTGGAAGGGACGATTGCCGAACTGCGCGACAACTTCGTCAAGATCGGCTTCAACGACGCCAACTTCCGTCAGTCCAACTTCATCCGCCTGAAGATCCTGAACGGTCTGTGCGATGACGGCTTCCTGGCCCCTGACTTGAGGCTTGCTGCATGAAGTTCCACGAAACGCCGCTGAACGGCGTCTATGTGATCGAGCCGGAACAGCGCGGGGATTCCCGTGGCTGGTTCCAGCGCATCTTCTGCGAGAAGGAAATGGGCGACGCGGGTCTGGAGACCCGCTTCGTTCAGGCGAACAACTCCTTCAATGCGGAATCGGGAACGCTGCGGGGGCTGCACTATCAGCTGCCCCCCTCGCCCGAGGTAAAGATCGTCCGCTGCATCAAGGGTGCGCTGTGGGATGTGATTGTCGACCTGCGGCCGACCTCACCCACCTATCTCAAATGGCACGGCGTCGAGCTGACGGCGGAAAACCGGCTGGCCTATTATGTCCCGCGCGGCTTCGCCCATGGCTTCGTTACGCTGGAGCCGGATACCGAGACGCTCTACCTCGCCAGCGAATTCTACAATCCGCAGGCGGAGCGCGGGCTGCGCTGGAATGATCCGAAGATCGGCATCACCTGGCCGCTCGATGGGGCGATCATCTCCGAGAAGGATGCCAACTGGCAGGATTTCAACGAGGAATATCATGGCGTGGAGCTCATGAAGGGGCTCTGACGCAAGGGAGGTTTATATGGGTAATGTAGTCACCGACAGGCTGCTGAAGGAGCGCGAAGCCGAGGGCCGTCCGATCAAGGTCGGCATGTATGGCGCGGGCTTCATGGCCAAGGGCATCGTCAACCAGATCGCGCACTCCGTGCCGGGCATGGTCCTGGCGGTGATCTGCAACCGCAATCTCGACAAGGCGAAGGCCGCCTATGAGCAGGCCGGCCAGGAATGGGTCGAGGTCAGCTGCACCAAGGAACTGACGCAGGCGATCAAGAATGGCAAACCCGCCATCACCAGCGATCCCGCGATCCTGTACGAGAGCGACGATCTGGACTG
>JAHFPT010000273.1 GCA_023266625.1 Novosphingobium sp.
AGGGTGGCTCACCGGGGCAAGCAAATCAGGCGTTTTCCGTCTTAGGGGCGCTGCTGAACTACGCCGCGCGCCAGCATAAGCGGGCGGACGGGTCGCCGCTGATCGCCCACAACCCGGTCGGCATCCTGCGCGACGATAAGGTGCGGCTGAAGCCCCGCACCGCACGCATTCTCGACAATAAGGTCGGTGCAGCTTGGCACGCGCTCACCGAGTGGCGCGCAACCGCCCACAACCGCGACACCATGTCGAGCATCGACCTTGTGCGGTTCCTCATGCTCACCGGCCTACGTATCAGCGAAGCGTCATCGCTCAAGTGGAGCCAGGTGCATCTGGAAGATGCGTATTTCCATCTACCTAACCCGAAGAATTCCAACCCGGTGTCAATGCCGCTGTCCACGCAGGCCGTGGAGCTGCTGAAAGCGCGCCCGACAGTCGATGATAACCCGTTCGTATTCCCGTCGTGGGGCAAGCTGGGCCATATTAAAGACCCCCGCGACCTGATGAAGAAGCTGAGTGGCGTTGCCGGAAGCCCCATTACCCCGCACGCGCTGCGCCGGACCTATACGAACATCGCCCTGCGCCAGTGCCGTATCGAGAAGTTCCGCACCGACCTTCTGACGAACCACATCACCCGCGACGTGACTGCCGAGCACTATTTCGACACAACGAACCTCCAGTGGCTCCAGCCCGAAGCGCAGAAGATCGCGGATTGGCTGGACATGGAAGCGGCGAAGGCAGCGGGTGCGAACGTGGTGGCGCTGCCCCAGCGCGCGTGATGCACGCAATTTCGCTGCGCAGCCGAGCGCACAGGGGCGGCACCAGCGCGCCGCAGGGTTAGGGGCGGCAGCGCGGCGATCGCGCCCCACGCGGCCTTACAGCGAAGGTCGGCCCAGCCAGCCCAAATCGCGCTTTTCGGGCAAAATCGGTCGAGGCCAGCCCCTGCCAAATCGCCCCCTGATCGGTTTACGGACCAAAAATCTGTCGGCCTGATCTTTGCCGATTGCGCGATCCCGGATCAGGACAGCGGACCTTGCATTTTATCCAACATTGGCCGTTTAGCTTGTGCTAACAATGCAGTTGCAGTGCCGGGGACGGGGCACTCAAATCTACTGTCCCCGCAACGCAGCCGGTATGCGGGAGGCTTGCCCTCTTAGTCCCCGGACATTCTGCCAGAGGGTGTTCCTTTGGTGCTGATGACCACAGCGAATTAGCCTGCCTGACGCTCTAGGAGCGCGCGCATGGCTTCGCCGGAGTCAGTTGAATGTCCGTCAAAGTTCTCAATCATTATGAAGCCGCCGCGCTGATCGGCGTCACCCCCGCGACCCTCCGCTTCTGGCGCTGTAAGGGCAAGGGGCCGCGCTTCATCAAGCTGGGCCAGTCCAAGCAAGCCGGGGTCTGTTACGACCCGGCAGACATCGAGGCATGGAAGGCGGCGCGCAAGTTCGCGTCCACCAGCGCCGCGACCGTCCAATATCCCGCCACAGCATGACCGTCACGAATAGGGGCCGGACGCCCAGCAGCATCCGACCCCCGAAAGGTATCAACGTGAACAGCAGCAATTTACACGGCCTCACCGTAGGTCCGCAACCCCGGCCCATTTTCGGTAAAACTCACCCTCGCGTCAAAAAAGGCCCGATGGATTGGGGCACGTCCAAAATCCCCCATTACCCCGACCCCCGGCAGGAGGTCCGTCATGGCCGATGATGAAATCGACTATGTGAATGCGCCAGGATGGCAGACGGTAGCGAGCGCTCCCGCGCAGAGTGGCACGTCCACAAGCAAACCGAACTTTGATTTCCGCACCGCAGAGCAGCGGAGCGAGGATATAAGGCTCCTTGCGAAGTCTACCGAGGACACACGGCGCGCCGAAGAGGCTAAGCTGGAAGCGGCGAAGCTGAAAGCAGGCGGTCCAGTGCCGACCCGTGATGCCGGGTTTGAATTTCGCGTCCCGCGTGACGTGCTGCGCAAGGTTATCCCACAGCCATATGCCTTCGATGACGTGCCACGCGCCATTGGCGAGTTTGCGTATTACTACTCGCAGGCGACTGGGCATGACCCAAGTGGTGCCCTTGTCAGCGCCGTAACGGCTGCCGCTTCCGTGATTGATGATGGCTATAAGTTGCTTGTCAGGCCCGAATCGAATTGGACCGTTTCAGCTAGGGTGTGGTCGTTCCTGTGCGGTGAACCAAGCACCGGCAAATCACCTGCAATCCGGGCCGCTACCGGCCACATCAAGCATATGCACAACGTCCTGTTCCAGCATTGGATCGACAAATGCAAATCGCGTGAGAAAGGCGAACCGAGACCTGAACTGCCTGCACTCTATACCAGCGATTCGACCGTCCCCGCACTGGCTGATGCCTTGATCGCGAACGAGCGTGGCCTGTTGATGCTAACAGAGGAAATGTCGTCGTGGATTGGTGCCATCGACTCATCCAATAAAGGCGACGCGGCAAAGAACCGTGGCGATTGGCTCCAGCTCCGTGACGGTGGCCCGCGTCAGATCAACCGCGTTGAACGCGGTGCCATGCTGGTCCCGAATTGGGGCGTGTCGGTGATGGCGGCCTGCACGCCGGGAGGGTTGGCGAAGCAGATGAAGGAGATGCCGGAGGACGGCCTGATCCAGCGTTTCATCCCGTGCATCTTGGCGGCCCCGAACTTGGATGCGGCTGGTGATGCTCGTCAGGCTATGGCCACATGGGGGCGATGGTTGGAATGGGCGTGGGAAATCACGACCAGCCCCTATCCTCGTTATGTCACCTTGTCCGCGGAAGCACGCGCCCTGTTCGATAAAGAGGTTCGGACCATCAACGAACTGGTCATCGCGACCGAAGGCTTCTCGCCTGCATATGCCTCTCACCTCGGAAAGCATCCGGGGATGCTGGGGGAGATCGCACTGACGTTCCATGTGTTCGGATGCGCTGCCGGTGGACAGCCAGCGAATGAACTTGGCGCGGATGCGATGCAATCCGCCATTCGCTTTTTGCGGAAGGCTCGCCGCCACGCCCATGCTCTCTATACCAGCATCCTGAGCAGCGCCCCGGCGTTTGAACTGGCGAGCGCGTTGGCGCGGTCCATCGTTGCGTCGGAGGTTGTTTTGACCACGATTGGACGCGATTGGATGACGCAGCACTGCCAGATGTTCAAGAAGGCAGACAACGAGACGCGGTTGGCGGCAGTGCAAATTCTTGAGGACGCCGATTGGCTGTCCGCCCAGACGCATGTGAAGGTCTATGGCGGTTGGGCACGCGGGTTTTCCGTTCACCCGAAAGTGTTCGAAATCTTCGCGCGGGAGGGCGAACAATGGCGCGCGCGCCGTGCCGCAGTCCGTGACGCTATCGGTGAAGGAGGCTGACCACGCTGGGCGGCCCGAACGGACGGCCCGGTATCTCTGCTAACTCTTACTTGCGCGCACAATAGAAAGGGGGAAATACCCCCTCCCTATAAGAGCTAGCTGCACACGTAATGCAGAGATAGCAGAGATGGTTATGGGGACGTCGGTTCAGAAGCGGTGCAGCGTCACGTGGTCCACCAGCGAATTGAGCCTTAGGAAGATGGGCGGCGGCACTGGCTCGAACACGGGCGCGGCTTCCCCTGTCTGAATCGTCAGGCCGACGTTCTCAACGTTCATGGTGTCACGCTTGCCGACCGCAATCCGAAACTCGTCCTGCCATTGAAAATCCACTGGCTTGATAAGGACCAGCCTTTCCGGCAGCGCCCAGTCGGCACCCGGCTCGCGGCTGTGCTCACGGTAATCGACCGGCCCGCAAACGACCTGTTCGTAATCGAACTGCGACGTGCGATCCGCCCGCAGCTTCAACCGGCGCACCAAAATATCCGGGTCAGGTATCTCGACGCAGAACGCGCCGAACTTTTTGGCCAGCTCGCCGGATAGCTGATTGCTGACGCAATAGACGAATATGTCGTTCTGGTTGACCGACGAATTGAAGCTGCCGCCCTCAAGCGTGATGACCCGCCCGTCTGCCATGTTCATGACCAGCCCGCCTTGCGGCGCATAGGTCAGTATGCCGTCGCGTGGATCGCCGCGAACGCCATCCGCTTCCCGCCCCCGGAAATGGGAGAGCGGTTGCATCATCAACTCGCCCTTGTTGATGAGCGCCAGTGCGTGCGCTTCCTCGGTGAAGTATTTGTAGATCGCCATGCGGTGCATACTGCCACAGGCCTGCGTTGTGGTCACCACATGCAGCGAGCAGCGCCGGGGCTAGGGGCGTTAAAGCCGCACCGTCGCCGCTACAGGGGCACCCCATGCGCGCCGCGCCCCAGCGGGCCTTACAGCGCGCGTAAGTGCATGTAGTTCAAGCCATAAATTCATGAACACCAAATACAGTATTTTGCGTTCGTGGCGTTCTGAACGGAACTAACCCATTGTAATAACAAAATAATCGCTTGCAGGACTTAAAGCGGCTTCGTTACGCATAAGCCTACCGTAACTTATCAGCCGAAAGTGCAGTTCGATATGGCCGATGAAATTGACACCCGCGTCACCCCCTCTTTCCATCCTGATACTGTGCGGGCGATTGACGCATACGACGATGATACAGCCAGCGTCCTTGCCGGGACGGAAGCGGCATTTAGCGAAGCCTACATTGCAGTCGGGCGCGTCCACGATGCGCGGGAGGCGGGCAAGACCAATCCGGCATGGACGGAAGCCGCTGCCCTCATTGAAACGCAGAACTTCGCGGACAAGCTGACTGCGACCCTCGCCAAGCGGTTCGACAGCGCCAGCGCGAACCTGACCCGCGTGATTACCGGGCTTGAGAGCGACCTGTCCCAGCCGCTTGAGGGTCGCGGCGTGGGCGCGATGGCGGGTGAGATTCGCTCGTATGTCCACAGCCTGCCAGAAGGGCAGCGGATGGGGTTCATCCAGAAGGCGATTGAAGCGGGCGACGAACGCACGGTGGGCGCGGTGCTTGGCGGGGTTCCTTACCTGTCCGGCATCACACCGGAAATGGCGACCATGCTGCTCCGCCTGTATCACGAAAAGACGAACCCGCGTGCCGCCAAGCAATTGCGGGCGGCAAAGGCCGGTCTCGAACTGATCGGCGAACGCGGCGGACTGCTCTTTGGTGAGATGGAAAAGGCGGTCGGGGCAAAGCAAGCAAAAGTGCAGAAACTTCGTGCAGCAAAGGCGGCGGCTGAAAAGTCGTTCGTCGTCTGATCCTTGTTCTAAACAATCCGAGGCATCCGATGACCGAACAGATTGCACCGCCTTGGGGAACGGACTGGAAGCCCACCCCACCGCCTATCCCTTCCGAACCGCGTGGTCCGGGCAACCCTGCATGGCAACCGGGCGTGAGCGGCAACCCCCGCGGGCGACCACCGGGGCGACCCGACCGGCGCTTGCTCGCTACGGAGCAGATGCTTCAGGAAATGCGGAACATTGTCGCCGTGCTGGTCGGTCGCGCCTTGGAGGGCGATACTAACGCCGCTTCCATCGTTCTGGCGAAGTGCCTGCCGAGCATTAAGGCGCAGGCGGAGAAAGTGAACTTCGAGTTCGATGCCACCGCACCGATCAGCGATCAGGTCGCCCAGGTGCTGGACGCTGTTGCGGCGGGGGCGGTCGCGCCGGACGTGGGGCGGCTCATCATCGACAGCATCAAGTCGCTCGCGGACGTGCGCGCCAGCGAGGAGCTGGAGGCGCGGATCGCCGCCCTTGAGGAGA
>JAHFPT010000078.1:0-4352 GCA_023266625.1 Novosphingobium sp.
GAGAGTTTCTTGATATTATCGAGAAGTTCGGTCTAACGCTGGTGGAATGATGCAGCACCGCTATCACATCAATGTATTCTGGTATGCCGATGACGGCTGCTGGATCGCAGATGTGCCTGATCTGAAACCCTGTTCGGCACACGGCGAAACACCGCAAGAAGCGATTGCCGAGGCGCAGGTTGCCATCGAGCTATGGCTTGAGACTGCGCAGGAACGCGGCCTGCCTATTCCTGAACCGCGATATCGGCCGGCGATTTACGCGGCGGCGTGAGTTCTAATTAGGCCGCACCTGCGGCTGCATCAGAACTCCAACGGCCCCGCCAGTTCCTTCACCGTCCACGGCAAGCCATGCGCATTGAGCATCGCCATGAACGGATCGGGATCGAACTCTTCCATATTAAACACCCCCTCACCCTGCCACTCGCCCGAAAGCATCATCGCCGCGCCGATCATCGCCGGGACGCCGGTGGTGTAGCTGATCGCCTGATTACCGGTCTCGGCAAAGGCCTCCTCGTGGTCGCAGATCTGGGAGATGTAGAAGGTCTTCTCGCCGCTGCCATCGAGCGCCTGACCCGTGGCAATATCGCCGATGTTGGTCTTGCCGCGCGTGGTCGAACCCAATGACGAAGGCTCGGGCAGCACCGCTTTCAGAAACTGCAACGGCACGATCTCGCGCCCCTCATAGATCACCGGATCGATCCGGGTCATGCCGACATTCTGCAGCACGGTGAGGTGCTGGATATAGGCATCGCCGAACGTCATCCAGAAGCGGGCGCGCTCCATCTCGGGGATGAATTTGGCCAGGCTTTCCAGTTCCTCATGATACATCAGATACATGTTCTTGGGGCCAACCGCTTCGAAATCGAAGTTCTCGCGGATGGTCAGGCCCGGTGTCTCGACCCACGCACCGTTCAGCCAGTGCCGCGCCGGGGCGGTGACTTCGCGGATGTTGATTTCGGGATTGAAATTGGTGGCAAAGGCCTGCCCATGATCACCGCCGTTGCAATCGAGGATATCGAGCGTGCGGATGGTCTTCAATTTGTGCTTCTTGAGCCACATCGCGAAAACACTGGTGACGCCCGGATCAAAGCCTGATCCCAGCAGCGCCATCAGCCCCTTTTCCTTGAACCGGTCGTGCAAGGCCCACTGCCAGTGATATTCGAACTTCGCCTCATGGCGCGGTTCGTAGTTGGCGGTGTCGAGGTAGTGGACGCCCGTCGCCAGACACGCCTCCATGATCGCCAGATCCTGATAGGGCAACGCCAGATTGACCACCAGCTTCGGACCGATCTTGCGGATCAGCGCGGAGAGCGCGGGGATATTCTCGGCATCGATCTCATAGGTGTCGACCGTCACCCCGGTGCGCGCCTTCACCGATTCGGCAATGGCATCGCATTTGCCGACCGTGCGGCTGGCCAGGCTGATGTGGCTGAAGATATCCGGGTTTTGGGCCATCTTGTGCACAGCGACAGAGCTGACCCCGCCCGCACCGATCACCAGAACCTTGCTCAACGCCTATCTCCTTTGCCGCAATGTCATTGCCGGGCGCAGCAGCGCATATAGGCTGCTGGCGTTACAGCACAACTCAGGGGCGTTCCGTCCAGGTTTGACATTCGACCAGCGGGAAACCACTCTCCGGCCAGAGATCAAACGAGGGAGACCACAATGATCGGCATGGAAATTCTGGAACCCGTGGTCGCGCTGGCCGCCTGGACCATGGTGATGTGGCTGTGGATGTATGCGACGCGCATTCCGGCGATCGGCGCGGCGAAGGTCGATCTCGATGCGATGGTGCGCGATCCGGAAACCTCGCTCGACGACGTTCTGCCCGTGGGTGTCCAGTGGAAGGCACATAATTACAACCATCTGCACGAAGCGCCCACCGTGTTTTACGCTATCGCCATCGTGCTCGCAATGATCGGCCAGGGCGACGGCCTCAACGCGCAGCTCGGCTGGGCCTATGTCGGATTTCGTGTGGTCCATTCGATCGTCCAGGCGACGATCAACAAGGTCACGCTACGCTTTGCGCTATTCGCGATGTCGAGCATGGTGCTGATCGCACTGGTCGCGCGTGCCGTCTTGGTGATGTTCTGAGCCGTCGTCCCGGGTCAAGCCCGGGACGACGTGTTACCGCACAAACAAACTCGCCAGTTCGACATGGGTCGACCAGCGGAACTGGCCGACCGGGCGTAGCTCTTCCAGCCTGTAGCCACCTGCGACAAGCGTCGCGGCATCGCGCGCCCAGCTTGAGGGGTTGCAGCTGATATAGACCACGCGCCCCACCTTGCTTTCCGCCAGCCGCGCCACTTGCTCGCGCGCTCCGGCACGGGGCGGATCGAGCAGCGCCGCGTCGAAGCGGTCCAGTTCGTCGATGCCCAGCGGGTTGCGGAACAGGTCGCGGTGCATTGCGTGTACCGGCAATTGCGTGCGCGCCGCCGCCGTCTTGCAGGCCAGATGCACGTCGCGCGCGGCTTCGGCCGCCAGCACTTTCCTGCCCGGTCCTGCCAGCGCGAATGCGAAAGTGCCGAGGCCCGAAAACATGTCGGCAATTGTGCTCACCCCGGCCAGCCACTCGCGCGCCGCTGCGATCAGAGCTGCCTCGCCGTCCTGAGTCGCCTGCAGGAACGCGCCCGGCGGGTAGGGTACGCTGACACCGCCAAGCGCGACTGTGACCGGCTCCGGCTCCCACAGCGCCTCTGAGCCATATCCCTGATCGAGCGTCAGCCGGGCAAGATTCTGGTCACGGGCGAAATCCAGCATCGCCTCTGTCGCCGCCAGTCCTTCGACCGCAAGGCCCTTGATTGCGACATCGACGCCCTGTTCGACCGCCGTCAGCTCAATGTCGGCGGCGATCCGCCCACCTTGTTTGGCCAGAAGCTTGCGGATTGGCGCGATCAGGGCGGCAATTTCGGGCAGCAGCACCGGACATTCGGCCAGATCGACAAGCCGGTGCGAACCGCCCTCGCGAAAGCCGAGGACAATCCGCCCGCCGCTGCTCTCCGCGCGCAAGGATGCACGGCGGCGGCGGCGGGGCAGGGAGAGATGTGGTGGGGCTATCAGTTCAGCTACAAGCCCCTGCCCCGTCGCCGCATTGGCAACCCGATCGGCCACAAAGCCCCCCAGCGATGCCTCATCGAGCTGCTGCAACTGGCAGCCGCCGCAGGTGCCGAAATGGCGGCAAAGCGGGATGGCATGATGCGGGCCATGTTCCAGCGAGCCATCCGCCAGCAGCCGGTCGCCCGGCGCTGCTCCGCGGACAAATCGCCCACTGGCTGTGACCCCATCGCCCTTGGCGGCAATGCGGAGAATTTCTTCGATTTCAGCCACCAAACATACCCTTTTCCGCTCATCCTGAGCTTGTCGAAGGACTGTCTTTCTTACTGCGGTTTCGCTCATAGACCGAAGAAAAGAACGATCCTTCGACAAGCTCAGGATGAGCGGGTTTTGTTTGGTTCACAGTGTATTCGCGTAGGCGTCGCGGATCGCGTCAGCTAGCTGCCCGGCAGTGAAAGCGGCACCACAAAGCCGCGCTGCCTCGCCGTGCAGCCAGACGCCTTCGCAGGCTGCGGTGAACGCTTCCGCACCGCAGGCCAATCGGCTGGCGATCACACCGGCAAGGACATCGCCGGTCCCCGCAACCGAAAGCCAACTCGTGGCGCGCGACGCGCAGGCGATGCGGCCATCGGGCGCTGCAATCACCGTATCCGGCCCCTTGGCGACCACGACCATGCCGCTCGCCTGTGCCAGCGCGGCGGCGCGTTCGGGCTTGGCACCGGCCCCATCACAGCCGAAAGCGCGTTCCAGCGCCTGCATTTCGCCCTCATGCGGCGTGGCAATCAGCGGGGCGCTGCGTTCGGCCAACAGACCTGAAGCGAGCAGCACCAGCGCATCGGCATCGAGCACTGCGGGAACATTGCTTGCAAGTGCCGCCACCAGCCGGTCCAGGCTAGCCGCCTCGCGGCCCAGCCCCGGCCCGATCAGCACTGCGGCAATCCGCTTGTCGCCAAGCGCTTCGGCAAGCGGGGCGCTATCGACGACGAGATCGGGGGGGACCGGAAGCGCGCGGCCTTCGACAAGCTCAGGCTGAGCGAGGTTTGGGATAAAGTCCGTATTGAGAAAAGGCCCGCTCATGCTGAGCTCATCCTGAGCTTGTCGAAGGGCGAAGCACACGCGCCAACCCTCGCCCAGCAGTTTCACATACCCCGCCCCAGCCCCCTGCGCAGCCTGCGCCGCAAGCAGCGCCGCCCCCGGCATTGCCCCACCTACCACGCCAAGCAGCCCGCGCCGGTATTTGTGGGCATCGGCAGCTGGCGCGGCAAATGCCGGGCGGACAATGACTGTTGCTGCCCCAG
>JAHFPT010000078.1:4362-19764 GCA_023266625.1 Novosphingobium sp.
CCCCAGCGACTGGTCCAGCGCCGATATCTACCAGCCGCGACGCGCCCATCATCGCACTCGACGGCATCAGGAAATGCGCAAATTTCCAGGCACCAAGGCTGATCGTCAGCTCGAACTGCGGCAGATCGGCATTGAGCAACAACCCGCTGTCCGCCGCGACCCCGCTGGGCACGTCGATAGCGATGCTATGGCGGTGACTTGCTGCCAGGCCGGTGAGCAGCGCGGCGTGAGCCTCCGTCAACGGCCGGGTCAGACCGCTACCGAACAGACAATCGACCAGCACGTCCCCATGCACATCAGGGCCATGCAACGCGGCATCAGTCTCCAGCACCTCACCGCGATAGAGCGCCCGGGCGGTCCGCGCCGCGTCGGTCTTCGGCTCACGCGCGGCGATCACTGCCACCCTGCCGCCGCGCTCGCGGATCGCCTCGGCAATGACATAGCCGTCGCCGCCATTGTTGCCGGGGCCGCAGAGCACCGTCACCCGGCGGTGCGCGGCGATGCGCCAGACATAGTCCGCCGCCCCGCGCCCGGCACGCTGCATCAGGAGATCGACGCTGGTCCCCGACGCAATCAGCGCCTCCTCAGCCGCGCGCATCTGCGCGACCGTGAGGATCTGGTCAGGGCTTTGCGGCATTGCTGCCCGCTGTGGGAGTGCCTGGAGGCGCGGGGAACAGATAATGGTCGTCGCCCAGCGTCACCTCGATCTCCTTGCCGTTGGCTTCGATCGCCACCTCGTCAGAACCATCAGCGGCGGCGAAACTCTTGCCGCCCTCCAGCTCGACCAAACGGCGAAAGCCGCCATCGGGATAGCGCAGGGTGACAATCGCCTTGCCATCGAGGCTGCTGCGCTCGACCCCGCAGGCAGCGGTGAAGGTCTTGGCTCCGGCCAGCGCACAGGGCACAGTAGCGGCAGCTTCGCCCGATTGCCCAGCAGCCTCCGGGGATGCCGATTTCGACGAGCATGCGGCAAGGGTCGCCAGCAGAACCGCGCTAGATATCCGCAAAAACATGGGTTTCCGCCTTTGCACCGGGATGAGTCACCGCGCCCTGCCAGGCCGGGCCGACGTTCTGCGCATAGCGCCAAAGCGCGCCCGAATTATAGTCATGCCCGCGCGGCGTCCACGCCTTGCGGCGGGTCGCCAGTTCGGCTTCGGGCACTTCGAGCTCGATCGTGCCTGCCACCGCGTCGATGGCAATGATGTCGCCGTCCTTGACCAGCGCAATCGGCCCGCCCTCCGCCGCTTCCGGCCCGACATGGCCGATGCAGAAGCCGCGCGTCGCACCGGAAAAGCGCCCGTCGGTGATCAGCGCGACTTTCTCGCCCATGCCCTGGCCATAGAGCGCCGCCGTAGTCGCCAGCATCTCGCGCATACCGGGGCCGCCCTTGGGCCCTTCATTGCGGATGACGATGACGCCTCCCTCGACGATCTTGCGCGCCTCGACCGCAGCATAGGCGTCTTCCTCGCATTCGAACACCTGCGCCGGACCGGTAAACTGGAGCCGATGCATGCCTGCGACTTTGACGATGGCCCCATCGGGCGCCATCGAACCGCGCAGGCCGACGACGCCGCCGGTCGGCGTGATCGGCGTCTTCACGTCATAAATGACCTTCTGGTCCGGGTTCCAGGTGATTTCCTCTAGGTTTTCGCCCAAAGTCTTGCCGGTGACGGTCATCGGATTGCCATCGAGGAAGCCGCCGTCAAATAGCGTCTTCATCACCATATAGACGCCGCCGGCATCGTGCATGTCCTTGGCGACATATTGCCCGCCGGGCTTGAGATCGGCGATGTAAGGCGTCGATTTGAAGATTTCGGCGACGTCGAACAGATCGAAGTCGATACCGCATTCATTGGCCATCGCCGGCAGATGCAGCGCGCCATTGGTCGAGCCGCCGGTCGCAGCAACCACGCGGGCGGCGTTCTCGAAAGCGGCGCGGGTGCAGATGTCGCGCGGGCGGATGTTGCGGGCGAGGAGCTCCATCACCTGCTTGCCCGCCGACACCGCAACTTCCTCACGCGATTTGTAAGGAGCCGGGGCCATATTACTGTTTGGCAAGGAAAGTCCGATAGCCTCGCCGACACAGGCCATGGTGTTGGCGGTGAACTGCCCGCCGCAAGCTCCATGCCCCGGACAGGCGGCCTTCTCGATCGCGGTCAGCTCCGAAAGCGGGCAAGCCCCGGCGGAATAGCGCCCGACCACTTCGAACACATCCTGCACCGTCAGATCGCGGCCTTCGTAACGGCCAGGCAGGATCGAGCCGCCATAGACGAAGATCGACGGCACATTGAGCCGCAGCATCGCCATCATCATTCCCGGCAGGCTCTTGTCGCAGCCGGCAAAGCCGACAATCGCATCATAGCAATGTCCGCGCATCGACAGCTCGACCGAATCCGCAATCACCTCGCGGCTGACCAGCGAACTTTTCATCCCCTGATGGCCCATGGCGATGCCGTCGGTGACGGTGATCGTATTGAACCGCCGCGGCGTCCCCCCGCCCTGCTCGACGCCGTCACGGCAGATATTCGCCTGAAAATCGAGTGTGGTGTTGCAGGGGGCGGAGTCATTGCCGGCGGAGACGACCGCGACGAAGGGCCGGGCAATCTCCTCTTCGGTCATACCCATTGCGTAGTAATAGGACCGCTGCGGCGCGCGCTCGGGGCCGACCGAGACGTAACGGGAGGGGAGGCGGGACTTGTCGAATGTATGCGGCACGGGGGGACTCCTTTGTGCCGGGTGCTTTCGCGAGGTTGGGGGGGCGGGTCAAGGGGGTGGGAGAGTGAGAGCTTCAACCAAAGGGCAAAACGCTGATCTGCAAAAATCAGATAGTCGTCTGCCTATGCGGTTTTCCACTTCTTGAGCAGCTTCGTGACTTGATCGGCCACACCATAGGCTCCGCTAATTTGGCTGTTTGTCTTTACTGCCTTTGCAAGCCGTCCCGAGTAGGAAGGTTCCCAAACCTTGAGGCGTTCAAGGTAAGATATCCTTGTTTTTGCTGATGCATAATTACCACTGTTAATAAAGAGATCGACGACAACATCCGCCATTTTCTCTTGCAGTTTTTTGTGATCAGCGGCCGCCTCAAAAAGCTCCGTGGCTATTTGAATTGGCGTTTTGCCATTGCCATTGAAAGCCTGAAAACGGCCAACAAAGCCGTGAGGATCGGCCCCGCATCTGACTGCAAAGACGGGAATTCCCCTTCCCAACGCATAGCCAATTTCTTGATCGCACCATTTGCTCGACACGAAATCAGGGTGAATCAGAGCAACGAGAACATCACATGTTGCAAGCGCCGTCTCAATTGCGATCTGCCATTCTTCGGTGGGATTTATGTCGTTATGAGCTACAAATCCGCTCATTCCAAATCGACTCATTGATGTTTGAATCTGGGCAGCTTGTTCACGCTGAGAAGTCAGATGTGAAATAAAGACCTTTAATTGACCTTCTATCCAGTAGGGTGTTTCCTGCGTGTCGGTGATTGCAATCTCATTGCCAGGGAACGACATTCCAAAATGCTGGCCGAGCTCAACGAGGTCACCATCCTCCGCATCACCAATCATCTCGACGATATAACTCTTCGTGCTGCCGGACCATTGGTCACTCACTGGGAAGCCAAATTGCTTTAAAATCAAATCAACAGTTGTCCAGTCGTCAGCGTCCATATGACCCGCGACATCCTGAATGACTTTCACTCGCTGCGACTTTGATAATTTCATTCCGACGTTATATCGTGCTTCTCTTCATTTTGTAGTGGGCATGAGGAATGCCTCATTTGTCTCACCCCATACCCAACGCCACAGCATTACAAACCCGCCCCAGCCGCGCCGCCCAGACCTCTTGCCCCGCCACATCGGCAATCCCGTCCTGCCGGATCTCCACCCCCAGATAGGGCCGCCCCTCGGCCTCGGCGTGGCGGTTCATTGTCGCGTTGAGGAGCTTGCCGGAGTAGGGTTGCTGGTCGCCGACCACGAGGCCCTCCGCCTCCAGCATGGGGATTGCCAGCCGGGCGGCGCGGTCGTCGAGATTGTAGAGCACGCCGACCTGCCAGGGCCGGTCTTCGTCCGGCTTGCTGGCGAGCGCAGGGGTGAAACTGTGCAGCGAGAGGATCAGCACGGGGGGCTTGTCGTCTAGCAGGGCGCTGAGTGCATCGTGATAGGGGTGATAGAAGCGCTCAAGCCGGTCTAGGTGCCGTTGTGTGTCGTTGTGGTTTCCGGGAATTTCGTGCCCGTCGCTGGCCTCGGGGACCACACCAAGGGCATGCTCCTCGCGGTTGAAATCGCAGACCAGGCGGCTGACATTGCCGAGGAATGCGGCCACTCCGGGGCGCTGGACCATGCGGGTGGCCACGCCCAGGACGCCGATGTCGTGGGCGATATGGAGGCCCAGCAGCGCGGGGTCGATGCCGAGGTCGATGTCTGCGGGCACGCGGTTTGAGGCGTGGTCGGCGACGATCAATAT
This sequence comes from Novosphingobium sp., assembly GCA_023266625.1. Taxonomy (GTDB): domain Bacteria; phylum Pseudomonadota; class Alphaproteobacteria; order Sphingomonadales; family Sphingomonadaceae; genus Novosphingobium. Next base: position 8,821 of record JAHFPT010000078.1, read on the forward strand.
GCCGCCGAAGCGCGGGGTGCCGAGGATGCGGTAGGCTTCGGTCATGCGCCGCTCGTCAAGAAAGTGAAATTTGGTTCGCGCAGAGACGCAGAGGACGCAGAGGAGCTGAGTTTGCGGCGCAGCCGCTCAACAATCCGGACCTCACATCCAGACGGAAGAACGCCAGAATAGTAAATGCCTGCGGCGCTTCTCACTTCTCTGCGTCTCTGCGCGAACCAAACTTCCTTTTCACCGCAGCTTGCCCGCCAAGGTCCACCATTCAGGGTGACAAGACGCCATATATTCCAAGGCCTTATCCATGACGTCATGCCGCTCATAAAGCGCAAAACACGTCGCCCCGGAACCCGACATGCGCGCCAGCAGCGGCTGCGTTTCGGCGAGCGCCGCCAGCACATCGGCAATCACCGGGCACAAGGCAATCGCGGGGGTTTCAAGATCGTTCCGCCCCTCCAGAGCAATCGCCCGCGCGCTGCCTTGCGGCAGGGCTCCCCGGTCCACCCCGTCCCAGCCCTTGAACACCGGCCCGGTCGACAGCGGAACGCGGGGATTGACCAGCAGCACCGGCATGCCCGCCAAGTCGTTCTCCACCGGCTGCAATTCGGTCCCCGTGCCCAGCCCGATGCAGGCGTGGCTTTCGACGCAGGCCGGGACATCCGCACCCAGCTTTGCGGCCCGCGTCCGCCAGTCATCGGGAAGCCCGCCCCAGCGCGCGACCATGCGGAAGATCGCCCCCGCATCGGCCGATCCGCCCCCCAATCCGGCGGCAACCGGCAGGCGTTTTTCGAGCGATACCGCCCAGCCGGGTACATGTTTCAGCACAGTGAGCGCCTGCATGACGATATTGCCGGTGGCATTGTCGAGCGCCCCGGCAAACTCGCCCTTCACATGGCAAACATCGCGCGCGGCGGGCGAAGCGCTCAGCTGGTCACCCTGATCGACAAAGGCGAACAGCGTTTCCAGCGCGTGATAGCCATCATCCCGCCGCCGCCGGATATGCAGCGCGAGGTTGATCTTGGCGTAGGCGGTTTCGATCACTTAATCCTCCCCGGAACGGGGAGGGGGACCATGCGAAGCATGGTGGAGGGGCACAGGCCGCTCACGCGACATCCGCTCGGCGCGCTGGCGGCAAACCTCTACAATCCGCACTACCGCCACTTCCAACTCCTCCAAAACCACTTTGGCAGGAACACGTAATGTCGCGATATGCTGCGACCGCAGGAATTCCGACCTCCTTGCATCGCGCTTCGCCGCATCCGCATTGTCATGGGCGAAGCCATCCACTTCAATCGCCAAGCGAACCGCAGCACAGTAAAAGTCGAGCACATAATGGCTTGCCGGATGCTGCCGCCGGAATTTGAAGCCGCTTGGGCGTTTGCGCAGTTCCCGCCACAGCACAACCTCCGGCAGCTCATCTCGCTGCGCAGCTTGCGGGCGCGTTTGACTGTGTCGCGAGGTCCGGTGATCACGAGGGTGCCCCTCCCCCATCCTGCGGATGGTCCCCCTCCCCGTTCCGGGGAGGATTTACATATTCGGATAATTCGGCCCGCCGCCGCCTTCGGGCGTGACCCATTCGATGTTCTGGGTCGCGTCCTTGATGTCGCAGGTCTTGCAGTGGACGCAGTTTTGCGCGTTGATCTGCAAGTACTCCTCGCCCGCCTCGCCGAGGAATTCATAGACCCCCGCCGGGCAGAACCGCGCTTCCGGCCCGGCATAGATCGGCAGGTTTATCTTCACCGGCACCTCGGGATCCTTGAGCACGAGATGGCAGGGCTGGTCCTCCTCGTGGTTGGTGAAGGAGTAGGACACCGAGGTCAGCCGGTCGAAGGTAATCACGCCATCGGGCTTGGGATAGACGATCGGCTGGAACAGATCGGCGCGCTGGGTGGTCGAGGCATCGGTGTGGTGCTTCATCGCAATCGGCAGGCCGATCTTTAGATAGCGCATCCACATATCGATATCGGCAAGGCCCGACCCCAGCAGATCGCCGCTGAATTTCGCGGTCAGCGGCTCGGCATTCTGAACCATCTTCAGCTCCTTGGCGATCCAGCTACCCCGCACGGCGGCATCGTATTCGGCCAGTTCGTCGATCTCGCGGCCCGCAGCAATCGCCGCAGCAGCCGCTTCCGCCGCCAGCATCCCGCTCTTCATCGCGGTGTGGCTGCCCTTGATCCGGGGGACATTGACGAAGCCCGCCGAGCAGCCCGCCAGCATGCCGCCGGGGAAGCACAGCCGCGGCACCGATTGCCAGCCGCCCTCGTTGATCGCGCGCGCACCATAGGACACGCGCTTGCCACCCTCGAGCATTTCGCGGATTGCCGGATGGGTCTTCCAGCGCTGGAATTCCTCGAAGGGGTAAACATAGGGGTTCTTGTAATCGAGCGCAGTGACGAAGCCCAAGGCCACCTGATTGTTCGCCTGATGATAGAGGAAGGCCCCGCCCCAGCTGTCGCTTTCCGACAAAGGCCAGCCCTGGGTATGCAGCACCCGGCCGGGGAAATGCTTGGCCGGATCGATGTCCCACAGCTCCTTGATGCCGAGACCGTAGATTTGCGGCTGGCAATCCTTTTCAAGATCATACTTCGATTTCAGCTGCTTGGTGAGAGACCCTCGCGCACCTTCGCAGAACATCGTATATTTGGCAGTAAGTTCCATGCCCGGCTGGTAGTCGCCTTTGTGGCTGCCATCCTTGGCCACGCCCATATCGCCCGTGGCAACGCCGCGCACCGCGCCCTTGTCGTCATAGAGAATTTCGGCGGCGGCAAAGCCGGGGAAGATTTCGACGCCCAGCTCTTCGGCCTTGCCCGCCAGCCAGCGGCACAGGCTGCCGAGCGAGCCGGTGTAATTGCCGTGGTTCGACATGAACGGCGGCATGACGATGTGCGGGATTGGTAGCTTGTGGTTTTTGGTGAGATACCAGTGCCAGTTGTCGGTCACCGGCGTCTCGGCCATTGGGCAATCGCCATCACGCCAGTCGGGCAGCAGCTCATCGAGCGCCTTGGGATCGACCACTGCGCCCGACAAAATATGCGCGCCGATCTCGGAGCCTTTTTCGAGGATACATACCGAAAGCTCGGCATTGACCTGCTTGAGCCGGATCGCCGCCGCCAGGCCGGCAGGTCCGCCGCCGACGATGACGACATCATAGGGCATGGATTCACGTTCGCTCATAAGGTTCCTCGATCTGTGCCTTGACGCGACATTTGCTGATAACCGCCTTGATTGCTGCGTCGCGGCAGGTCAAGACCGGCGGCATGGACGATGTTGCAAATTCTGGCCTGTCCGAGCAAATTGCTGCTGCGCTTGACTGGTGGCGCGAGGCGGGCGTCGATGGCGATTTGTGCGACGCGCCACAGCGCTGGATGGTCCCGGAAATTCCGGCAGATTCTGAACCTGTGGTCACCTCGCGCGCTTCTGCAACCCCAACGCCCGCCGCTGCCCCTGCGCCGCCCCCGCCCTTATCAGTCGATCGCAGCACATGGCCGCAGGAATTCGACACATTCGCGCCCTGGTGGCTCGCCGAGCCGTGGATTGACGAGGGCCGGACCTCTGCCCGGTTACCGCCGCGCGGGGCTCATGGCGCGGAGCTGATGATCCTGGTCCCCGAACCGGAGCGCGACGATGGCGATGTCTTGCTAGCCGGGCCGCAGGGCCGCTTGCTCGCGGCGATGCTGACAGCGATGGGCACCGCGCCGACAACGGCCTATGTCGCCAGCGTGCTCCCGCGCCATCTGCCGCATGCCGATTGGGACGCAATTGCCGCGCGCGGGCTTGGCCTCCTGGTCCGCCATCACATCGCGCTGGTCGCACCGAAGCGGCTGATTGTCTTCGGCAGCAACATCCTGCCGCTCCTCGGCCACGATCCGGCGAATAAACCCGCCGTTGGCGCGGAATTTCAGCATGAGGGCCTCACTGTGCCGCTACTACCTGCCCGTGATCTTGCCGTGCTGCTCGAAAGGCCGCGCTGGAAGGCGGCATTTTGGCAGAGCTGGCTGGACTGGACCGAGACCTCTTGATGCCGATTGCCAAGGTCATGAAGTTCGCGCTGACCTGCGCCGTGCTGGCTGCGCCCTTTGCCGTGCCCGCCGCCCACGCCAATAGCGCCGCTGTCGATTATTTTCGCAACCGCGCCGACCGCTCCGCCGTGCCAGCGCTGCTCAGTCAGGACGAGCGCAGTTTTTATCTCGACCTGTTCGCGGCAATCGACCGCAAGGACTGGGTCCAGGTTCGCCAGCTCTTCGCCAGCAAGCCCGATGGCCCGTTGCATGAGACCGCCAGGGCCGAGTTTTATCTCGCCGCAGGCTCGCCGCGTATCGAAGTGGATAAGCTTAATCAGTGGCTTAACAAGAATCCCGAACAACCCTCAGCCGAGCAGATCGGCCAGCTGGCGCTGCGCCGGGGTGCGCAAAATCTGCCCTCGCTGCCCTATGCCCAGACACTCAACAGCCTGCCCTCGCTGCCCAAACGCATCCTCCCGCGCTATAGTGGTGACGGCACCATGCCCGGCAATATCGCGGGTGCCATCCTCGCGAAGATCAAGGCCGACGATCCGCTGAGCGCAAGGGTGTTGCTCGACGGGATCGACTTTCAGCTCAGCGACGCAGCCCGCGCCGAATGGCGCCAGCGGATCGCCTGGAGCTTTTATATCGAGAACGACAATGCCTCGGCCTATATCATGGGCCAGCTTGCCGGTGCGGCCAGCGGTCCCTGGGTGGCGGAAGGCTGGTGGACGGCGGGACTGGCGGCATGGCGGCTGAACGACTGCGCCGGTGCGGCCGAGGCTTTCGAAAAATCTGCAACGCGCGCCGACAATCCCGAATTGGAGGCTGCTGCGCGCTACTGGCAAGCCCGGGCCACGGTCCGCTGCCGCCAGCCCGAAAAAGCCGCACCATTGCTGCGCACCGCCGCCAGCCGCGATGAGACGCTCTATGGCATGCTGGCCGCCGAACAACTTGGCATCAAGCTTTCCGAAGCCCACGCCGCCGCCGATTTCACCCAAGGCGACTGGCAACAGCTGCGCGATATCGGCAATATCCGCGCCGCCGTCGCGCTCACCGAGATCGGCCGCGATAGTCTTGCCGATGAGGCACTGCGCCATCAGGCACGGATCGGCAGCCCGTCGCAGTATCAGCCGCTCTCCCGCCTCGCCCGCGGCCTCGGCCTGCCTTCGACCCAGCTGTGGATGGCCTATAATGCGCCCTTCGGCGGCAATCCCGAACCGGCCACGCGCTTCCCGATCCCGAAATGGACCCCGCTCGGCGGCTGGCAGGTCGATCCGGCGCTGGTCTATGCCCATGCGCTGCAAGAATCGGTGTTTCGCGCGAGCATAGTCAGCCCGGCGGGAGCGCGGGGGCTGATGCAGATCATGCCCGCCGCCGCGCGCGACCATGCCGCGGCAATCGGCGTCTCGGGCTCGGCGAGCGATCTCAACAAGCCGGAAATCAACCTCGCCTTCGGCCAGATGCATCTGACCATGCTGCGTGACGATCCTTCGACGCATGGCCTGCTGCCCAAGGTCATGGCCGCCTATAATGCCGGACTGACCCCGATTGCCCGCTGGAACTATGAAATCCAGGACAAGGGCGACCCGCTGCTATGGATCGAGTCGGTTCCCTATTGGGAAACGCGCGGCTATGTGAACATCGTCATGCGCAATTACTGGATGTATGAACGCCAGGCGGGCGGCACTTCGGAAAGCCGGGCGGCGCTGGCGCAGGGCATGTGGCCGACCTTTCCCGGCCTGTCCGGCGCGCGCGCGGTGCGCATGGCGGCCAACGGGATGATTATGCGTGGCAATTGATCAGACGCGCGCCTTCAAGCCGATTAATATCGCGCTGCTGACAGTCTCCGATACGCGCGGGCCTAAGGACGATACTTCAGGTGATATTCTCGCCGGACGGATTACCGGCGCGGGGCACAATCTGGCAATGCGGATGATTCTCAAGGACGATGCGGGGCTGATCGCCGACCAGTTCAACGCCTGGATCGACGATGCGGGCATCGACTGCATCATCTCCACCGGCGGTACTGGACTGACGGGCCGCGATGTGACGCCTGAGGCGCTCGACCGGGTGAAGGAAAAGGATATCCCCGGCTTCGGCGAAGTGTTCCGCATGATCAGCTTTGGCACCATCGGCACATCGACCGTGCAATCGCGCGCCTGCGCCGTGGTGTCGCGCGGAACCTATATTTTCGCCCTGCCCGGCTCGAACGGCGCGGTGAAGGACGGCTGGGACGGGATTTTGGCGGAGCAGCTGGATAGCCGGAATAGGCCCTGCAATTTTGTCGAACTGATGCCGAGGCTGCGGGAGGTTTAAGGTTGGTAGTGCCCCCACTTACCGCTTCTGGGCGCGAAGCGGACATGCCGAGCCAGTGGAAGCGGTTTGACGCTCTCACTGAGCGGGAGTGGCGCACCATCGCGGTCCTGGATATCAGCGGTGTGGATCAGCTCATGGACGAGATCGGCCGATGATTGAGCGATGATGTGACCTTCAGCTCGATCAAGCCACCATACCGCAATATGCAGCAAAATAGTCAACGATTGCCAAATCCAGGGCCGTGTGAAATTCGACCCCCACCATCTCGTCTTTCTTCCACTTCACGGTGGCATGCAGTGAATCGACCAATCCCAGTGACACCTTGATGACATCGCCCACATTGAGCAATGATTGCTCCTCGGTAAGCCGACACCCTTTGGAAGAGATCTGCGAGAATGATATTGTCCGGGATTGGCTCCCCACACTCTCGTAGGAACCTGGTATATCTACAAAAAGTCTCGTTTCTCGCCTTCTTTCCATTTGAAATTCCCATACCGCATCTGTCCTGTGATGATTTGACCTGTTAGGGTTAAAACCAGCTTTCTCAGAAGGGTTAACGGCGATACATGCGGACGAATATTTTGAACCACAGAATGCAAGCAGTTCGTGCTCAATGGCATGAACGAAGGGCAGCTTGTTTGCTTTCCCAACCCAAATGCTGACAATCCGCAAAGTCCCCAGAGTCAACCGCTTCAAATGGGCACGAAAACGGTCGTTGGAACGTCTGCTTTCAGTGATCTGAGAATGGCAGGTGAACGACCGACATGGGGCGCGAAGCAGACATCATACACATTCGCCAAAGGCTCGCCTCCCTCAAACACCTCTTTCCTACACGCCCCCCACCTGCCACAATCCACACGCCCCGCTCTTTCTCCTCGTCAGCCCCCAGCCTCGCCCCGCTTCTCCACGGACCGGGCAAATTATTTTCTTCCCCCGTCAATCTGCGCGCGCCAGTGCCCCGAACGGCGCGGAAATGCAGGCTTTGCGTCAGCACCCGCGAAGTTGACAGGGTGTCAACCGTGTCAACTTGGCATCGCCTGCGGACTCTGCGGCCAGCCCGGTTTGCTTTGACAACAACCTGGTGCAGGATCAAACTCCCGCCCGGGAGATCTGAACAATGGCAACACTGGCAAAAACCGCAGAAGAAGCCCCCGTCCTTGCCTAACCGGCCGGGAGCGGTATAGCGCGCGCTCTTTCCCACAGGGACGGTCAGGTCTTTGAGCAGCGCGGCAAATCTCGACGGCAAAAGTTTCGCCATGCGCGGGCCCATGCGCATCGCCGATCCGCGCCATACGCCGGTGCGCGGCGATCTTGCCGATATAAGGCTGGCCGGCCACTATTTCGTGCCGCATTATGCCGTGCCCCAGGCGAGACTGATTGGCACGGGTGGCGCGGCGCTGCTCGCGGCTGCGCGGATCGATGCGGAACCGGTCGAAACGCTGGCTGCGGGCGCGGCATTTGCGGTGCTCGACATTGCCGGCAACTGGGCCTGGGGCCAGGCGAGCGGCGAGGATGGCCCGGTCGGCTATGTCGCGCTTGACCGGCTGGAGGCACTGCCATGAGCGCCTGCGTATTCATCGATGGTGCAGTGGGTACCACCGGGCTCGAAATTGTCGAACGGCTGGCTGGACGGGCCGAATTCGAACTGCTGGTGCTGGGCGACGAACAGCGCAAACAGGCCGACGCCCGGTGCGATGCCTGTTACTCCGCCGATTTCGCCATTCTCTGCCTGCCCGACGATGCCGCACGCGAAGCCGTGGCGCTGGCCGAGGGGGCAAAGGTGCGGATCATCGATGCCTCCTCCGCCCACCGGGTCGCCGATGGCTGGACCTTCGGCTTTCCCGAAGTAACCGGCCGCGACAAAATTGCGCAGGCCGCGCGGGTCAGCAATCCCGGCTGCTATTCCACCGGATTCATCGCGCTGCTTGCGCCACTGATCCGCCAGGGACTGCTGCCTGCGGACTGGCCTTACAGCTGCCACGCCGTCTCGGGCTATTCGGGCGGCGGCAAGGCGCTGATTGCGCGTTTCGAAGGCGATCCCGATATCGTTTTTCGCGACTATGCGCTGACCCTGGGGCACAAGCATGTCCCCGAAATGCAGGTGCATTGCGAGCTTGCCCATCCGCCCCTGTTCGCGCCCGCCGTGATCCCGGCCCATCGCGGCATGATAGTCGAGATACCGCTGCATCTCGGCCAGATGACCCGCGCCGCGCCCACCGATGGCCTGCGCGATTGCCTGGCCGATTTCTATAAAGGCAGCGCAGTGGTCACTGTCCATGACGACACGCCCGACGAGCTGCTGCTGCGCCGCTCGATGACGCCTTCCGACCGGCTCGACCTCTATGTCTTCGGCGCGAAGGATGGCAGCCAGGCGCGGCTGGTCGCAGTGCTCGACAATCTTGGCAAGGGTGCAAGCGGGGCAGCGATGCAGAACCTCAATTTGATGGCCGGACTGGAGGAAACCAGCGGCTTGCGGCTGTGATGCGTTGTGGGTAATATCTGAAACGCTCCCTCCAATTCCCGCTCATCCTGAGCCTGTCGAAGGACCCTCGTGCTCCGGCAACCTCACCGCAACAACCCTGTGCTTCGACAAGCTCAGCATGAGCGGGTTTGGTTTGGGCATAGCCCAATAGGCTGTGATGCCCGCCAATTGAGCAGCAGGTGCCCGAAATTTGGTCACAATTGGTGGAAATTTCTGCCGCTAACCGGCCCTCCCACGCACGAATCGCTCTTTTCCGCGACCTCGCCTTGCCCTAACGGCTAACTTCCGCCTCTGGCATGATTCTTGATGGATCACAGAAGAGGCATCAGGATGTCCGGCCAAGCTTTGGCGCGGCCGGCTCGATGTGCAGGGGTTTTGAGACTGTGAAGAAGATCGAAGCCATCATCAAGCCGTTCAAGCTCGACGAAGTGAAGGAAGCGCTTCACGAAGTCGGCGTATCCGGCATCACGGTCACCGAGGCCAAGGGCTTCGGACGGCAGAAGGGGCATACCGAACTTTATCGCGGTGCCGAATATGTCGTCGATTTTCTGCCCAAGGTGAAGCTCGAGGTTGTCGTGCCCGACAGCATCGCTGAGCGCGTCGTGGAAGCCATCGCGGCAGCGGCGCAAACCGGCCGGATCGGCGACGGCAAGATTTTCGTCATCCCCATCGAAAGCGCCCTGCGCATCCGCACCGGGGAGCGTGACGACGACGCGATATAGGAATTACGAAGTACCACAAACTCCTCTCCCGCATCCTGAGTCCTGAGCTTGTCGAAGGGTCGAAGGGGGAGAGGCCGGGGGAAGGTCTGTTACCCAAACCCAATCACAACACACCCACCCCTAACCCTCCCGGTCGCGGGAGGAGAATACTGAAGGACAGAAAATGGCCAAGGCAAAAGACATTCTCAAGCGCATCAAGGACGAAGAGATCGAATGGGTCGATCTGCGTTTCACCGATCCCAAGGGCAAATGGCAGCACCTGACCATGGTTGCCGCTCTGCTCGGCGAGGATGAGCTCGACGACGGACTGATGTTCGACGGTTCCTCGATCGCCGGCTGGAAGGCGATCAACGAGAGCGACATGATCCTCAAGCCCGACCTCGACGCGGTCTATATCGATCCGTTCAGCGCGACGCCGATGATGATCCTGTGCTGCGACATCGTCGAGCCTTCGACCGGCAAGCTTTATGACCGCGACCCGCGCTCGACTGCCAAGCGCGCCGAGGCTTATGTCAAGTCGGGCGGTTTCGGCGACACCGTCTATGTCGGCCCGGAAGCCGAGTTCTTCATCTTCGACGACGTGCGCTTTTATGACGATTACACCGGCAACGGCTACCGGATCGACGATATCGAACTGCCGACCAATTCGAACCGCGAATACGAAGGCGGCAATCTTGCCCATCGTCCGCGCGCCAAGGGCGGCTATTTCCCGGTGCCGCCGGTCGACAGCTGCATGGATATCCGCGGCGAGATGGTCTCGACGATGATCGAAATGGGCCTGCCCTGCGACAAGCACCACCACGAAGTCGCCTCGGCCCAGCACGAGCTTGGCCTGACCTACGGTTCGCTGGTCACCACCGCCGACCGCATGCAGGTTTACAAATATGTCGTCCACCAGGTCGCCCAGGCCTATGGCAAGACCGCGACCTTCATGCCCAAGCCGATCAAGACCGACAACGGCTCGGGCATGCACACACACTTCTCGATCTGGGACGGCGGCAAGCCGCTGTTTGCCGGCAATGGCTATGCCGGTCTCAGCGATATGTGCCTCTATTTCATCGGCGGCGTGATCAAGCATGCCAAGGCGGTGAATGCCTTCACCAACCCGACCACCAACAGCTACAAGCGGCTGGTGCCGGGCTATGAAGCGCCGGTGCTGCTCGCCTATTCGGCGCGCAACCGTTCGGCCTCATGCCGCATCCCCTATGGCGCGGGCGAAAAGGCCAAGCGCGTGGAAATCCGTTTCCCCGACGCGATGGCTAACCCCTATCTGTGCTATGCGGCGCTGCTGATGGCCGGACTCGACGGGATCAAGAACAAGATCCACCCGGGCGAAGCCATGGACAAGAACCTCTATGATCTGCCGCCCGAAGAGCTGGCCGAGGTGCCGACTGTCTGCGGTTCGCTGCGCGAGGCGCTGGATTCG
>JAHFPT010000079.1 GCA_023266625.1 Novosphingobium sp.
CGGGGTGATCATCAACACCGCCTCGGTCGCCGCCGAGGATGGCCAGATCGGCCAGGCGGCCTATTCGGCGTCGAAGGGCGGCGTCGTCGGCATGACCCTGCCGATTGCACGCGATCTGATGAATGAGGGCATCCGGGTCAACACTATCCTGCCGGGCATCTTCGAGACGCCGCTGATGAAGTCACTGCCGGAAAAGGCGCAGGAATCGCTGGCCGCTTCGGTGCCATTCCCCAAGCGACTCGGCCGGCCCGAGGAATATGCCAAGCTGGCGCTGGCAATGATCGAGAACGACTACTGGAACGGCGAGGACGTCCGCCTCGATGGTGCCATCCGCATGGCCCCGCGCTGAGCAATAAGTGACCCAGCTGCAACAGTTCTTCTCCCCTCCCCGGCGGGGAGGGGCTGGGGGAGGGGGAGCGAGGCGCCAGAGTCATTTGGTGCCGAGCGTCCACGCTGGCGTCGTACACCCCCACCCGGCCTCCCCCTCAAGGGGGAGGAGACTTGAGCATAGTCGAAAGGTTAGATTCTAGTCGTGGCCGAAGCCGATCTCAATGCGCTGCCCGGGGCGAGGGCGCTGCTGCTCGATACCGCCAGTGCGATCATGCGCGAGGGCGATGTCGCGGATATTTCGCTATCCGAGCTGTCCTTGCGTTCGGGCCTCAATTCGGCGCTGGTGAAATATTACTTCGGCAACAAGGCGGGACTGCTCAAGGCCTTGCTCGACCGCGACTGGCAGGCGATCGTCACCAGCGTCGATGCGCTGGTTGCCAAGGACGGCTGGGACCCCGAGGCCAAGCTCAGGCGGCATATCTCCAAGGTGGTCGATACGTTTTACGCCGTGCCCTATCTCAACCGGCTGACCATGCGGCTGGTCGGCGAGAGCGACGAGGCCGAGGCGCGGCGGATTGCCGATTGCTATCTCTCGCCGCTCTACCGCGCCTATGAACAGTTGATCGGCGATGGGGTGAGGGCCGGGGTGTTCCGGCCAATTGACCCGCAACTGTTTTATTTCACCGTCACCGGCGCGGTCGACCGGTTTTTCTCAGCGCGGCTGGTGCTCAAGCATTGTTTCGATCAGGATACGCTGACCGAGGAATTGCGCGACCGCTATCGCGAACACACGGTGGATATCATCATGGCAGGCATCCTTGCACGGCAGAACTGATCCCGGACGCTGGCATATCGGCGTGATTGGCGGCACTGGCCTCGCCGGTGGCATCGGGCTTGAGGACGCGCAGGAGATCGAGGTTTCGAGCCCGTTCGGTGAACCATCGGGGCCGGTGACGATGGGCTGGCTGGGCGATGTCCGCTTCAGCTTCCTTGCGCGGCATGGGGCGGGCCACCGCATTCCCCCCGGCGAGGTCAATTACCGCGCCAATATCGACGTGCTCAAGCGCTGCGGGGTGACCGATGTGCTGGCGCTCTCCGCCATCGGTTCGTTGCGCGAGGAGCTTGCGCCGGGCAGTTTCGTCGCGGTCGATCAATTCATCGACCGCACGGTTGCGCGCGCTGCCAGCTTTTTCGGGCCGGGTCTGGTCGCGCATGTTTCGCTCGCCGATCCGGTGTGCCCGCGCCTGTCGGGACTGGCGGCGCAAGCGGCAAGGGCGGCTGGGGCGAGGGTGCATGACGGCGGCTGCTATGTCGCCATCGAAGGCCCGCAATTTTCCACCCGCGCCGAAAGCCTGCTCTACCGGCAATGGGGCGCGGATGTTATCGGCATGACCGCCATGCCCGAGGTGCGCCTCGCCCGCGAGGCCGAGCTGCCCTATGCGCTGTTCGGCATGGTCACCGACTACGATTGCTGGCGCGAGGATGAGGCCGGGGTCGAGGCGGCTGAAGTCTTCGCGGTGATGCAGGCCAATGCCGAAACCGCACGAGCGGCAGTGCGCGCGCTGGCTGAAATGCTGCCGCCGGTCAGAGAGCCCAGCCCGATCGATTTTGCGCTAGATCACGCCATCGTCACTGCTCCCGATGCGCGCGACCCCCGGCTTGCCGCCATGCTCGACGCTGTCGCCGGGCGCGCGCTGGGCTGAACGCAGCCAAGGGACTGGCCATGGCGGCGCAAAACCGGCAATGAGCCCGCCATGCATGGTTTCGCCAATCCCGCCCGCTTCCTGCGCATCGCCCGCTGGCTGACGCCCCTGTTGCTGCTGACCGGCATGGTTCTGACCGGGGCCGCTTTGGCGCTGGGGCTGTGGAGCGTGCCGCCCGACCGCTTGCAGGGCGAGACCGTGCGCATCCTGTTCATCCACGTCCCCGCCGCCTGGCTCGGCATGGCGGGCTGGATGGCGATTGCCGGTGCGAGCTTTACGGAATTGGTATGGCGGCATCCGCTCGCGGGAATTGCCGCGCGGGCGGCGGCTGTGCCCGGCGCGGTGTTCACCGCGATCTGCCTTGCCACCGGCTCGCTATGGGGCCGCCCGGCCTGGGGCACCTGGTGGGAATGGGACGGGCGGCTGACCTCCATGCTGGTGCTGCTGTTCCTCTATTTCGCCTATATCGCGCTGGCCGATGCGGCGAACCGCGCGGGCGGCGAGCAGGGCCGGCTGGCGGCGATCTTCGGGCTGGTCGGCGCGGTCAACATTCCGATCATCCATTATTCGGTGCTGTGGTGGAACAGCCTGCACCAGCCGCCGAGCATTACCCTGGGCGAGTCGGCGATTGACGCGGTGTTTCTCTGGCCACTCTTGGCCTCGACGCTGGGCTTTTCGCTGATCTTCGGCGGCGTGGTGCTGGCGCGGATGCGGGCGATCCTGGCGGATGCGCAGGCCGAGGCACGGCTGCGAAGGAAGGCGATGGAATAACAAGCTGATTCATCACCAAACCCGTTCGCTCGACATGAACGGGTTTGGTTTGGATCGTCAGATCACCGCAACATGGGCCGCCCCTTCACACATCCCGCCAATAACCGAAGCCTGCTCAAATCCTGCCGCCCTGATACGGTCCATGGCAGCATCAGCCCCCTCCGATGCCACTGCCACCATCAACCCGCCGCTGGTCTGCGGATCGGTGAGTAAATCGCGCTGCCAGTCGGCCAGGCCCGGCGCGAGATCGACATCGCTGCCATAGCTATCCCAGTTCCGCCCGGAAGCGCCGGTGCGCACACCAGCGCGGGCGAGATCGGCAACGCCTTCGAGCAGAGGCAACGCATCGAACCGCACCTGCGCCCCCAGCCCCGAACCCCGGCACATTTCCAGCCCATGACCGAGCAAGCCAAAGCCGGTGATATCGGTCATCGCATGGACCTGCGGCAGCGCCGCAAGCTCAGCCCCCACCGCGTTGAGCTTCGTCGCCGAGGCGACCAGCGCTGCATATGCTGCCTGCTCCGCCGCCGCACCAAGTCCGCCACCTTTCAGCGCTGCACTGAGCACCCCGACACCCAGCGGTTTGGTCAAGATCAGCACATCGCCTGCCTGCGCGCCCGAATTGCGCATGATCCGGTCGGGATGGACGAGGCCGATCACTGCCAGCCCATAAATCGGCTCGGGCGCATCGATCGAATGGCCGCCGGCGACGGGAATCCCCGCCTCGGCGCAGATCGAAGCGCCGCCCGCCAGAATTGCCGACACCGCCTCCGGCGCGATTTTGCCCAGCGGCATGCCGAGGATCGCCAGCGCCATGATCGGCCGGCCGCCCATCGCATAGACGTCGGACAGCGCATTGGCGGCGGCGATCCGGCCGAAATCGCGCGGATCATCGACAATCGGCATGAAGAAATCGGTGGTGGCGATCACCGCCTGATCGTCGGAGATGCGATAGACGGCGGCATCGTCGCCAGTTTCGGTGCCGACCAGAAGATCGGGGAAGGCCTGCATCATGGGAAGCCCAGCCAGCAGTTCGTGCAATACGGCAGGCGAGAGCTTGCAGCCGCAGCCGCCGCCATGGGCGAGCGCGGTCAGGCGGGTGTCATACTGGGCCATGTTCAACTTTCCGTCGGGGTGCCATAAAGGGCTTTCAGGAGGTTCCGTGCACGTTGAAAACCCGCTTCGCAAGCTGCCACAAGTGCAGCGATTGCTCGAACTTCCTGGCGCGGAGCAGCAGTGCGGGCAATTCGGGCGCGCGGCTGTGACCGGGGCGCTGCGGGAGGTGCTGCAAGGATTGCGCGACCGGATTGCGAACAAGGGGCTGGCCGAAGTGCCCGATGGCGATGCAATCCTTGAACTTTGTGAAAAGCGGCTTGTTGAGCAAAGCCGCCCCGGCCTGCGCCGCACGATCAATGCCACTGGCGTTGTCCTGCACACCAATCTTGGCCGCGCGCCGTTGGCCGCCGAAGCGCTGGCGGCGATGGCGCAAGTCGCAGCTGGTTATTGCAATCTCGAATTCGACCTGGCCAGCGGCGCGCGTGGATCGCGCACGGCCTCGCTGGAACCGCTGCTGCGCGAAGTTACCGGGGCTGAGGCCGCACTGGCGGTCAACAATGGCGCGGCGGCGATCCTGCTGGCGCTGAGCGCGCTGGCGCAGGGCGGGGAGGTGATCGTCTCGCGCGGCGAACTGGTCGAGATCGGCGGCGGGTTTCGCATTCCCGACGTCATCCGCCAGGGCGGCGCGCGGCTGGTCGAGGTGGGCTCGACCAACAAGACGAGGCTGGCCGATTATCGCGCGGCGATCGGCCCCGATACGCGGGTGCTGCTCAAGGTCCACCAGAGCAATTTCCGCACCATCGGCTTCACCGCGGAGACCGGGATCGACGAGCTGGCGGCACTGGCGCGCGAGCATGGACTGCTGGTTGTTGCCGACCTCGGCAGCGGTCTGCTGCGCCGCACGCCGGGTTCCCTGGAGCCGACGCTGGGCGAGGCGCTGGCGGCGGGCGCGGACCTTGTCACTTGCAGCGGCGACAAGCTGCTCGGCGGGCCGCAGGCGGGGTTGATCCTCGGGCGCAAGGAAGCGGTCGATTCGCTGCGGGGGCATCCGTTGCTGCGCGCGGTGCGGCTCGACAAGCTCTCGCTGGCGGCGCTGGAGGCGACGATGATGCTGCACCGGGATCGGCCGGAACGCGTGCCGGTGAACCGCATGCTGGCGCAGGGCGAAGCGGGTTTGCAGGCGCGGGCGGAGCGGTTGAAGGCTTTGCTGGGCAGCGGTGAGATAATCGCCACGGAGGCCTTCGCGGGCGGCGGCTCGCTGCCCGAGGAACGCATTGCCAGCCGCGCGCTGGCACTTGATCCGGCGATGGGAGTGGAGGCTGCTGCGAAGATACTGCGGCAGGCCACGCCCGCAGTGGTTGGCCGTATCGCGGGTGATCGGCTGCTATTCGACATGCTGACCGTGGCGGAAGAGGAGCTTGTCGATCTCGCCGATGCATTGCGCAAAATTCTGCCCTGACATTTCTCGTCATTGCGAGCGAAGCGTGGCAATCCAGTGCCCCCCGCGCGACTCTGGATTGCCGCGGGCCTGCGGCCCTCGCAATGACGAATCAATTCATGAGGTAGTTTCATGAGCCGCATTGTCGTCGGCGTGATCGGGCATGTCGATCACGGCAAGACCGCGCTGGTCCGTGCGCTGACCGGCCAGGACACCGACCGTCTGCCCGAAGAAAAGGCGCGTGGGATTTCGATAGCGCTGGGCTTCGCGCATATCGATCAGGCGGTCGATCTCATCGACATGCCGGGCCACGAGCGATTCGTGCGCACGATGATCTCGGGCGCGACCGGGATCGACGCAGTGTTGCTGGTGGTCGCGGCGAACGAGGGGGTGGGGCCGCAGACCGTCGAGCATGTCGAGATTGCCCGGCTGCTGGGGATTTCGCGCGCGCTGGTGGCGGTGAGCAAGTGCGATCTGGTTGCGTCCGATGAAGCGGAACGGGTTGCGGCTGAGGCGGCGGAATTGCTCGCGGCTAATGGCATCGAACTCCATTGCGAGGCAATTCTGACCTCCGCCTCACTGGGCGGGGGCATCGATGGCCTCCGCCAATCGCTGCTCGCCCTGGCCGCACACCAGCAGCCCCGCCCCATGGGCGGCCTCGCCTACTTCCCCATCGACCGCGCCTTCACTATTGCCGGGCACGGCACGGTCGTCACCGGCACCCTGCGCGGCGCAGCTGTTTCCCGTGGCGATGCGCTCGAGCTGCTGCCGCAGCGCCGCAAGCTCAAGGTGAGGGCAGTCCAGGTGCATGGCGAGCAGGTGGTTTCGGCCCTGCCGGGGCAGCGGGTCGCGATCAATTTGCGCGGGATAGCAATCGGCGAGGTGGCGCGCGGCATGGCGCTGGTCGCGCCAGGTGGCTTGCAGGTGTCGCATTGGCTGACTCTGACACTGTGCTCGCTGGCGGGTGCGGCACCCCTTAAAAACGGTGTAAAACTGAGGGTTATGTTCGGAACCGGGGAGGCCGAAACGCGGCTGCGTCTGCTCGATTGCGAAAGTCTGGAACCGGGCGATTCCAGATTTGCCCAGTTGCGCTTTGCCGAAGGTGTGACCATCCCGGCGGGCGAACATGTCATCCTGCGCCGGGCATCCCCGGCGGTCACTGTGGCAGGTGGGCAAGTTCTGGAGCCAGTCACCCAGCGGTTGAAGCGGCACGATGGGGCGGTGCTGCACCGGCTCGAACGGCTGCGCGATTCGCCTATAGAATTCCGCCGCACCGGGCCTGTTCAAGCAGAGCGCCGCAAGCAGCTGGTGCCCCGTCCCGATCCCGAACGTGCCCGCGCCGATGCCGAAAATGCCGCACAGATTGCCGAAAACTTGCACCTCGCCGGGCTGACACCGCCACTGCCCAAGGAGTTTATCACCGATGCCGCCGCGCACCGCGCAGTCGAACATCTGCTGCGCGATGGCACGCTGATCCGTGCGACCGACCGCGACAAGGGCAAGGAGCTGCTGTTTCACCGCGACGCCATTGCCGAAGCGCGCCGCCGCCTCGCGCCGCTGCTCAGTGAGGGCTTGCTGGTCAGCGAGATCGCCGCCGCGCTCGGTATCAGTCGCAAATTCTGCATGCCGCTGCTCGATCATCTCGATACCATCCGTTTCACCCGGCGGGTGGGGGACCGGCGGGTGGGGCGAGCCGGGATCAAAGGCGGTTGACCATTCTTCCCCTCCCCTTCAGGGGAGGGGTTGGGGCGGGGGTTGTCCTCCCGGCGCAACGTTTGATCCGGCGGACAGCCCCCACCCCAACCCAACCCCTCCCCTGAAGAGGAGGGGCTTTTTGGAACCGGGAGAATCCGCGCGTGGCAAGACCGCTGAAGAACCTGTGCCAGGTTGCGGTAATCGGCGGCGGTCTGGCTGGCCTCGCCGCAGCGCGTCACGCTGCGCGGCTCGGGCGTCTGGTGACGCTGTTCGAATCGAGCGGCATGTATGGCGGGCAGCTGGCCACGGTCGATCATGTCGACGGCCTGCCGGTGCCGGGCGCCTTCTCAGGACAGGACCTGGCGATTTCCCTGCTGGAGGATGCCCGCAAGGTCGGGGTGCAGGTGATCGAGGCGCAGATCGACAAGCTTGAGGCGGGCACCCGCCTGACGCTGACCGACTGGGAAGGCAATTTCCATCATCCCGAAGCGGTGATCGTCGCCTCAGGTGCCTCGCTGCGCAAGCTCGGGGTGCCGGGCGAGGAGCAGTTCACCGGGCGCGGCGTGTCGCGTTGCGCCAGCTGCGACGGCGGGTTTTATCGCGCTATGGACGTGGTCGTGGCCGGCGGCGGCGATGCGGCGGTGCATGAGGCGCTGGTGCTGGCGCGCATGAGCCGCGAAGTAATCATGGTCTGCCGCAGCCCGCTGTCTGCCCAGCGCGAATATATCAACCGGCTCGACGCGCGCGAGAATGTGCGCTTCGTCTGGGATAGCGAAGTGGTCGAAGTCACCGGCGAAATGAAAGTTTCGGGCGTGCGGGTTCGCAATGTCAGGACCGGGGCCGAGACCGAAATCGCTGCTGCCGGCGTATTCCCGTTCATCGGCGTCGAGCCGAACACCGCCTTTCTGCCCGCAGCGATGCGCACCGAGAGCGGGCATGTCGCCAGCACCGATCCGCGCATCATCGCCGCAGGCGCAGTGCGCGCGGAATATGGTGGCAAGGCGGTGCAGGCGATGGCAGAAGGTGTCAGCGCGGCTGAGGCGGCGCACCGGGCGTTATCCTAACTCCCCTCCCCAGCGGGGAGGGGTTGGGGGTGGGGGAGTGAGGCGAATGCCGAGCGTCAACGCCAGCGCAGTACACCCCCACCCAACCTCCCCCTAAAGGGGGAGGGGCTTGTTGTGCGAAATTGTGAGTGCAGGAGTTGATGATGGCAACAAAATCCCCCGCAAGCGGCGACTATGCCGTCGTCTGGCCGAGCGGCGAGCGCAGACTGAAAGTGCGCCCGCTGGCGCGGCGGCTCGATACGATGAACGGCAAGAAAATTGCCCAGCTGTGGGACTATCTCTTCGCCGGTGACGAAGTGTTTACTGCGCTCGAAGCGAAAATCGCCGAGGCCTATCCGCAAGTCGAATGGGTCAGCTGGCGTGAATTCGGCTCGACCCACGGGATCAACGAGAAGGAAGTGCTCGCTTCCCTGCCGCAGAGGTTCAAGGAAATGGGGGTCGATGCCGTCATTTCCTGCATGGCCTGCTGAGGCTCCTGTACGCCCGCCGTGCTGCGGGCTGCGGAAATTTGTGAACGCGCGGGGTTCCCGACCTCGTCGCTGGTCTGCGAGGGTTTTCTCGGCCAGGCGGCGGCGACGTCGGTCGGGCTCGGCATGCCCAACCTGCCAGTGGCGACGATTGTCGGCCATCCCGGCGCGCAGAACAATGAGGAAATTCGTACCTTTGCGGCGGCTGTTACCGCGCGCGAGGTGATCGAGAATCTGCTGGTTCAGCCAGAAGAAATCGTCTTCGGGGAAGAGCCGGGCGAGCGCGATATCGTCTTCACCGGCAGTTTCGAGGACGTGAACGAGTTCTTCCTGACACGCGAATGGAGCGACGGGCTGCCGATTGTTCCGCCGACGCTGGAGAAGATCGAACAGTTTCTCAGTTTCACTCCGAGGAAGCCCGAAGAAACATTAGGCATCGTCCTCCCCGCCAGCCGCGCGGTAACGATCTGGGCGGTCGCGGTGAACGGGGTGATGGCGGGTTGCCGTCCGGAATATATGCCGGTGCTGGTCGCGCTGGCCGAGGCGATGTGCGATCCGGTCTATGGTGTCGAACACAGCGGCAATACGCCCGGAGCCGAGACGCTGATCATCCTCAACGGCCCGATCATCAAGCAGCTCAAGTTCAACTACGAGCAGGGCGTACTGCGCGACGGGTTCCAGGCGAACACTTCGGTCGGAAGGTTCTGGCGGCTGGCGCTGCGCAATATGGCCGGTTTCCTGCCGCACAAGACCGACAAGGGCACTTTCGGTAATACTTTCCGCGTCGTCCTCGCCGAGAACGAAGATGCGCTGGCGCGGATCGGCTGGCCGTCGAATGCCGAAGACATGGGCTTCAAGACCGGAGACAACACCGTCACCATCACCCGCCTCACCGGCGGCGATGTCATGCCCTCGGTCACCGGCAGCACGCCCGAGCGGATGATGCCCTATATCGCCGACGGGGTCGCCAAGGAAACCGGCTGGGAAATCGCCTTCACCACCGGCGGCCTCACCCACGGCACGCTGCGCCCGGTGCTGGTGCTGAGCCCGATCCTCGCCGAGACCATCGCCAAGGCCGGCTGGACCAAGGACGACGTCAAGCGCTACCTTTACGATCACGCCCGGATGCCGGCATGGCGGGTCGAGGAATTCGCCGAGAAGTGGACCGAGTTCAAGATCGTCTCGTTGCAGCACCAGTATAATATCGGTAATCTTTCCAAGGATTTCGCGGAAAGCGACGATCCCCAGCGGCAGGTGCCGATTGTCGTCCATCCCGACGATTTCATGGTGCTGGTCTCGGGCGACCCCTTGCGCACCAATGCCCAGGCCTTTGCCCACAATGGCTATCTGGGCTTCCCGACGGCGAAGCTTATTGAACTGCCGGGGGATTGGGCGGGGCGGATCGGGACGGGGCGTTAAGCCGGCTCCAGGCCTAAATCAGGCCGCGTCGCCGAGGCCGAGTTCGCCGAGCTTGCGATAGAGCGTCGAGCGTCCGATGCCGAGGCGGCGGGCGACTTCGGTCATGCGACCGCGATAATGGCCGATGGCGAGGCGGATGACATCGGCTTCGATCTCTTCGAGCGGGCGCAGATTGCCGTCGGCGGTATAGAGCATCACTCCAACGCCTTCCTGAGCCATTTGCAGCACCGGCGCATCCGGGCCACCGAGCATGTTCGAGAGCTGCGGAAAATCTCCCGAGGTCAGCGCATCGCCATCGCAGAACACGGCGGCGCGGAACAGCACGGCCTGGAGCTGGCGGACATTGCCCGGCCAGTCATAGGCACTCAGCAGCGACAGCGCCCCGTCGGTGATGCCCAGCGGCCTGAGGCCGGGCTGCTCGCCAATCTGGGCAAGGAAATGGCGGGCGAGCGCGGAAATATCGCCCAGCCGCTCGCGCAGGGGTGGCAGCGCCACGGTGACCTGCGAGATGGCTTGGAGCAATTCAGGCAGAAAGTGACCCGCCGCCACCAAATCCTTCAACGGCAGATTGCTGGCGGCGATGATGCGGGTATCGATCTTGAAGCTGTGGCGCGCGCCGACCGGGCGGACATCGCTGCGCATCAGCGATTCGGCGAAGCGTTCCTGAACCGATATCGGCAGACGATCGATCTCGTCGATTGCCAGCGTGCCGCCATCGCAATGCTGCAATGCACCGATCTGACGGTCGAAAGCGCCGGGGAAAGCGCCCTTCTCATGGCCGAACAGCACCGATTCGATAGAATTGGCCGGAGTTGCACCGGCATTGATGATGCGAATCACGCCGCGCGAACGCGGGCTGGCGGCATGCATGGCGCGGATCAGCATTTCCTTGCCGCTGCCACTTTCGCCTTCGATCAGCACCGGACTATGGCCGCGCGCAGCCTTGGCGGAAACCGCAAGTGCTGCGCGGAAGGTTGGTGCGGCACCGATCATCGATTCGAAGTCGGGGTTGGACGACATTTTCTCGGTGAGCGGAGCAAGCTCGTCACGCGGGGTTTCGCGGGTGGTCGCCGCGCGTAGTGCCTGCATCAGCCGGTCGGGGGCGACTGGCTTGACCAGATAGTCGGTCGCGCCCGCGCGCATGGCTTCGACCGCCAGCAGCGGCGAGGCGCTGGTGGTCAGCATCAGAATCGGCAGCGCCGGGCGGCGTGCCTTGAGCTCGGCGATCAGCGTGCTGGCATCGTCACCTGGCACCCATTGGTCGAGAATGATCGCGTTAAGCTGCATGCCCTGGCGGGTGCCCAGCATGGCAATCGCGGTTTCCGAATCCGAGACCACCAGCGTGCGCCAGCCCTCGCGCGCGGCGAGCGCTGTGATCAGCCGGCACTGCGCCGGCTCATCGTCGATCAGCATCAGCAGTGGCTGCTCGAACTCTGCCATCGTAACCCCGTTCCGCCCAGACAATCCGCCCTGCGTGGGAATGGCCATACCGCACGTGGGTAAAGAGCCGATTAAGCTTGGTTGTTTGCGTTGAGATTACGAGCAAACCCCCTTGAGCCGTGCCGCCGGGCAGGTTAGACGCTGTGTCAGCCCAACCAACCTCATCCCCAGGAACAATCAAATGGCTTCAGGCAACGATATGAAAGCGGCGGAAACGACCTATGGCGGTTTCCTGACGATGCTGAAATTCGGGTCGGCGGGCGTCGCCATCGTCGCAGTCATTGTTATCGCATTGATTGCCTGACCCGCCGATGACCGAGGGCCTGCGGATCGCCGTTCTAAAGGAACGGGCGAACAGCGAAACGCGCGTTGCCGCGACTCCGGAAACGGTGAAGAAGTTTGCGGCGCTCGGCGCGATTGTCGCGGTTGAAGCCGGGGCCGGGGCAGGGGCTGCGATCCCCGATGCCGATTATGCCGCAGCCGGAGCGCAAATGGGCGGCGTCGCCGAAGTGGTTAGTGGTGCGGATATTGTCCTGTGCGTTCAAGGGCCTGAGCCCGAATTGCTGAAGGGTGCGGCACCGGGGCGTGGATCGTCGGTGCGCTGAACCCGCTTGCCGAACGCGCGCGGATCGACGCCTATGCCAAAGCGGGCTTCGAGGCACTGGCGATGGAATTCATGCCGCGCATCACCCGGGCGCAGCCGATGGATGTGCTGTCGTCGCAATCGAATCTGGCGGGCTATGGCGCGGTGATCGCGGCAGCCGGTGCCTATGGCCGCGCTTTTCCGATGATGATGACGGCGGCGGGCACAGTCAGCGCGGCGCGGGTTTTCGTCATGGGCGTCGGCGTGGCGGGCTTGCAGGCGATCGCCACGGCGCGGCGGCTGGGCGCGATTGTTTCTGCGACGGATGTGCGCTCGGCCACGAAGGAACAGATACAATCGCTGGGGGCCAAGCCGGTGTTCGTCGAAGCGGTGGCAGGCATCGAGGGCGAGGGTGCGGGCGGTTATGCCACTGAAATGTCAGTGGAATACCAGAGGGCGCAGGCGGAGCTGGTGTCTGCGCATATTGCCAAACAGGATATCGTCATCACAACGGCACTGATACCGGGTAAAAAGGCACCTAGACTGGTCACAGATGCGCAAATCGCGACGATGAAGCCGGGCAGCGTGATCTTCGATCTGGCGGCGGCTAGCGGCGGCAATGTCGAGGGTTCGGTGGCGGACGATGTGGTCGAGTGCCACGGGGTGAAGATCATCGCCTACGCCAACCCTCCCGCGCATCTGGCGGCGGATGCCTCGGCGCTTTATGCGCGGAATTTGTTCAACTTCCTGTCGGCGTTCTGGGACAACAATGCCGGGAGGCCAGTACTCGATGCCGAGATCGGGGATGCGGTACGGCTGACTGCTGGGGGTAAGGTTGTGAGCGGGAGGTTGCTCGGGTGAAATTGATCCTGGTCACTTTTCTGATCGCAGTGCTGGGTGTCATAGCGATTAACATTGCTCGATCCGGTGATGAAGCATTTAAGAAATCATATGCTCGGGTCCATACAATGCAAGCATTTGGATGCGGTTGGTATTCTAGGAATATTTTCGACCGAGGGCGGCAGATAATTATAGGCAGAATCTTGGACGTCCGAAAGATTGAAAATGGCCATTTGAAATGGCTAAAGGTGATTCAACTCAACTGCACAGAAGAAGCGAAGCAGCGCTGGGAATTCTGTGCCAGCGCGGGTAATCGAATTTGCGAGGGCTATGGCTTATATCCACCACACCATGTTTCTCAAAAATCCTCCCCCTCTGGGGGAGGTGGCAGCGCGTAGCGCTGACGGTGGGGGTCCTTCGGTGGTGACTGACCCCCTCCGGCGTTCACTGCGCTGAATAGGAATGGTCAATTCAACGCATACTCGTTATGACATCCCCAGGAGTGAGGTCGTATGAACATCATGCTCAACACGCTTGAATTCGCCGAGGCCTTTGAGACTGCCGGTTTTGGCCACGATCAGGCAAAGGCTTTGGCTGTTGCGTTCGGCAAAGCACATGAGGCCGGTCCTGAGGATATAATCACAAAGTCACATCTCGACCTCAAAATGACCGAGCTGGATGCGCGGATGCACGCGATGGGAGTGCGACTGACAAAGCATATCGGTGAAGTCGCAAAAGACGTTACCGGGCGTCTATGGTCGACAATTGCCGTGATTGCAGCAGTATCGACAGCAGTGAGTGCAACTATCGGCGCGGGAATGGTTTTCCTGCTCCGTTCGGGGAGCCTCTGATCCTCGAATGACGATTTCGATTTCCGAGTTCACGGTAATGATTGTCCCGCTCTCGGAAGCAGAAGGCGGCGGCTTTACTGCTGTTGCTCCTGAACTTCCCGGTTGCAGGTCGGATGGCGAAACACCGCAGGAAGCGCTCGAAAATATTTATGACGCCATTCAGTGCTGGATGGAGGCCGCGCAGGAAATGGGCCGGGCCATACCGCTGCCCAAGAAACTGGCTGCCTGAGAGGAAGCTGTCTCAATCATGGACTTCATCTCGATCCTCTCGATTTTCACCCTCGCCTGCTTCGTCGGCTATTTTGTCGTCTGGGCGGTTACCCCGGCGCTGCATACGCCGCTGATGTCGGTCACCAACGCCATCTCCTCGGTGATCGTTGTCGGCGCGCTGATTGCCAGCGCTTCGGAAGGAGATGGGCTGGCGAGCGGGCTGGGGCTTGGTGCGGTTGTGCTGGCGAGCATCAATATCTTCGGCGGCTTTTCTGTTACCGCGCGGATGCTGGCGATGTTCAAGCGAAAGGAGCGCCCCGCCTCCACCCCTTCCCCAAAAAGGGAGGGGAGTAAATGAACTTGAACCACGCGATTCTCCCATCCTGGGCGCTGCTCGCCTACCTTGCATCCGGCGTGCTGTTCATCCTGTCGCTGCGCGGTCTGTCCTCACCCAATTCGGCACGGGTCGGCAACCGTTACGGTATTATCGGGATGGTCATTGCCATCATCACCACCTTGCTGACACAGGCACCGATTCCGCCAGGCGACTGGTGGCCGCGACCGGGGCCGCACGATCTGGTGACACTGGCAAAGATTCTTGCCGCCATCGCCATCGGCGGGGCAATCGGTACGATCACCGCCCGGCGCATCGCCATGACCGACATGCCGCAGCTGGTGGCTGCCTTCCACAGCCTGGTCGGGCTCGCTGCCGTGCTGGTCGGCTGGGCAGCCTACCTCAACCCGGCGACTTTCGCGATCATCGGCGCAGATGGTCTGATCGACCCGCTCAGCCGTGTGGAAATGGGCCTGGGCATTGCCATCGGCGCGATCACCTTCTCCGGCTCGCTGATCGCCTTCGCCAAGCTCAACGGCAATATGAGTGGCGCGCCGATCCTGCTGCCGCTGCGCCATGTCATCAACCTCGGCACCGTGGCCGCCATCCTTGGTCTGATCGGCTGGTTCACCCAGGACCAGCAGCATTGGGTGATCGCCGCGATCACTGCCGCCGCCTTCCTCATCGGCTTCCTGCTGATCATCCCGATCGGCGGGGCGGACATGCCGGTGGTGGTCTCGATGCTCAACAGCTACTCGGGCTGGGCCGCTGCCGCGATGGGCTTCACCCTGCACAACACCGCGATGATTATCACCGGCGCGCTGGTCGGCTCGTCGGGCGCGATCCTGTCCTATATCATGTGCAAGGCGATGAACCGCAGCTTCATCTCGGTGATCGCCGGCGGCTTCGGTGCCGAGGCCGGATCGGGCGGCGAAGAAGCCAGGACTGACCGTCCGTGGAAGCGTGGCAGCGCCGAAGACGCGGCCTTCCTGCTTTCGGAAGCCGAGCAGGTCATCATCATCCCCGGCTATGGCATGGCGGTGGCGCAGGCCCAGCATGTGCTGCGCGAAATGGCCGACCGGCTCAAGGCGGAAGGGGTGCGGGTCAAATATGCCATTCATCCGGTCGCGGGGCGAATGCCAGGTCATATGAATGTGCTGCTGGCCGAGGCCAATGTGCCCTACGAGGACGTCTTCGAGCTCGAAGACATCAACAGCGAATTCGCCCAGACCGATGTTGCTTTCATCATCGGCGCCAACGATGTGGTCAATCCGGCGGCCAAGACCGACCCTTCCTCGCCGATCTATGGCATGCCGGTGTTCGATGTCGAGAAGGCCAAGACGATCATGTTCATCAAGCGTTCAATGGGCGGGGTGGGATATGCCGGGGTCGATAATGACGTATTCTACATGGACCAGACGATGATGTTGCTCGCCGACGCCAAGAAGATGGTCGAAGATATCGTCAAGGCGCTTCAGCACTGATGCGCCGGGCCGTCATTCTTGCGGTGCTGCTCGCCGCCACGGTGTCTGGCTGCGTTTCCAAGCTCGCCTATGGCCGGGTCAAGAGCGCGCTCGTCGAATCTGGCCTGTCCGACGCCAATGCGTCCTGCATGGCCGACCGGATGACCGACAAGCTCACCATCTTTCAGCTGCGCAAGTTGCAGGCATTGCGCGGTGAAAAGCGCTCGCTGTCAGACTATGTCGCAGCAGTGCGCAAGGTGAACGATCCTGAAGTGCTGGCCGTGACCGCCACTTCGGCTGCGGTCTGCACCATGGGATTTGGGCGCTAGGGCTGGACGCAGCGGCCCGGCTTGGCCTATCGGCTGCGCGAACGGGGGCTTCCGCATTTCCCTGGAAAGGATCGAACCTTGCGCAAACTCGGCCTGATTGGCGGCATGAGCTGGTTTTCCACCCGCACCTATTACGAGCATATCAACCGGATAGTGCATGCCCGCGTCGATCATCACGCCAGCGCGCCGCTGTTGATTGAAAGTCTCGACTTTTCCACGCTGCTCCGGCTGTCGACGCCCGAGGACTGGTCGCGGGCGGCCGAAATCCTCAAGAAGTCGGCAAGGCGCCTCGAAAAAGCCGGTGCCACCGCATTGGTGATCGGGGCCAACTCGATGCACAAAATCTATGACGAGGTCGCCGCCAGCGTTACCGTCCCGATCATTCATATCGCCGAATGCGTCGGCGAACGGATGGCGGCGAAGGGGGTCCGCAAGGCGGCTCTGCTCGGCACCCGCAATGTCATGCTGGAGAGCTTCTACCGGCAGAAGCTGATTGCCCGCGACATCGAACTGCTGCCGCCTAACATGGGCTTTGTCGATACGCTCGACCGGATCATTTATGACGAGCTGATCGAGGGCAAGGCCACGCGCCAGTCCGAGCGCGAGCTCAAGACGATCATCACCAATCTTGAGCAGGACGGGGCCGAAGCAGTGGTGCTGGGCTGCACCGAACTGGAGATGGTGGTCGATGTCGATGCCAATGTTCTGCCGATCTACGACTGCACCAGAATTCATGCCGAGGCGGCGGTGGAATGGATTTTGGGGTGAACGCATGAAAATCCTCCCCGGAACGGGGAGGGGGACCAGCGAAGCTGGTGGAGGGGCACATGCGTTGTCCTCTGACTTCGCCAGGTTCGGCCATGCGGCCTGTGCCCCTCCACCATCCTGCGGATGGTCCCCCTCCCCGTGCCGTGGAGGAATGTGATGTCCCTGATCGCCTCCGACCCCGCCAAATCCCGCGGCCGCGAATTTCCGCTCGAGGCCGCCATCGCCCGCGGCCCGCGTAGTGCCTATCAGCGTGATCGCGACCGGATCATCCACTCCATCGCCTTCCGCCGCCTGCGCCACAAGACCCAGGTGTTCATTGCGCCCGACGGCGATCACTACCGGGTCCGCCTCACCCACAGTCTCGAAGTCGCCCAGATCGCCCGGGTGATCGCCCGCGCACTGGGGCTGGACGAAGACCTCACCGAAGCGCTGGCGCTGGCCCACGATCTCGGCCATCCGCCGTTCGGTCACGCAGGAGAAGAGGCACTCAACGCCGCGCTGCACGCAGCAGGCGGCTTCGATCACAATGCCCATTGCCTGCGGGTGCTGATGCGGCTCGAATCGCCCTATTGCGAGCACGACGGGCTCAATCTCAGCTGGGAGATGCTGGAGGGACTGGCCAAGCACAATGGACCTGTCGGACCAAAAATTGGTGGGACGGTCAATTGGGCGCTGGCGGAGCTTGATGCGGCCTATCCCCTCGAACTCAGCAGCTGGCCCTCGCTCGAAGCCCAGGTGGCGGCGATTTCCGACGATATCGCCTACGACAACCACGACATCGACGATGGCCTGCGCGCCGGTTTTCTCACCCTCGACGAATTGCTGGAGCAGCCCTTCGTCGCGGCGGAATGGCACCAGGTCGAGCAGCGCTTCCCCGGTGCTCCGCGCGAGCGGCAGCTGCACGAGCTGGTGCGCAGCCAGATCGGTCTGATGGTCAACGATGTTCTCGCCGAGACCCGAAAGCGTATCCAGGGAATGACCAGTCCTGCCGATATTCGCGGTGCGGTGGGCTCCAGCGCGGGCTTTTCCCCGGCGCTGGTCGAGGAGGAACGCAGGCTCAAGCGCTTCATGTATGAAAAGCTCTATTACCATCCCGAACAGCTGGAGACCGCCGTCCGCGCCCGCACGGTCATCGCCGAGCTCTATGCCGCCTATGCGCAGGAGCCGGGGCTGATGGACGAAAGCTGGCATGCCCGCTTGCCCCTCTTCGAGCCCCAGCGCAGCCGCCACATCGCCGATTATATCGCCGGCATGACCGACCGCTATGCCATCCGTTGCCACGCGGAGATCTATAGTCGCACGCCCGAAGGGCTGCGCAATGTTTAGGCCCTCACCGGGGGATAAGTCCGCGCATTGCTTTGACTCGAATCGGAGCGGCCCGCCATCCCGTCCTGGTCGCTGACTGCGCGGGAGAGTCCCGGAAATTCGTGTTCCACGAGTCGAAGGGCGCCGAAGGAGCAACCGCCCCGGAATCTCTCAGGCCAACGGACCGCGTGGGTCGATAGCGATGCTCTGGAAAGAGGTGCATTTGATGTGCCCGCCGAAGGGGTAACCCTGAACTTGTTTCAGGGGAAAGCTCTCAGGTTTCCGCGACAGAGGGGGCACCTGGATATTTTGCCGGGCTGTGCGGAGCTGTGACTTGTGAGCGACATTGCCGACATCGATGACGATGATGCCCCCATGGGTTCGCTCACCCTGCCGCTCGACGCCTGGCACCGCGCGCGGGCTGCGCGCATGGTCGAGTTCGCCGGTTACTGGATGCCGGTGCAGTATGAAGGCATCATCGCCGAGCATCTGTGGACGCGGGAGAATGCCGGGCTGTTCGATGTCAGCCATATGGGTCAGTTGCTTGTGTCGGGCGAGGGCGTCGATGGTGCGCTTGAAGCGCTACTGCCGATTGACCTGTCAACGCTGAAACTGGGCGGACAGCGCTATTCGCTGCTGCTCGACGAGAATGGCGGAATTCTTGACGATCTGATCGTCTCGCGTTGGCCGAACGGCCTGCTCATTGTTGTCAATGGCGCGACCAAGTGGGACGATATTGCCCATCTGCGCGAATTCCTGCCCGATGAAATCACACTCAACCACCTCGACGACCGTGCGCTGCTGGCGTTGCAGGGGCCGGCAGCGTTTGCGCCGCTCGAACGGCACGTTACAGGCGATTATCCACTGTCAGTGCTGACTTTCATGCACTTCGGCCGATTTGAGGTAGATGGCGTGCCAGCGATGATCAGCCGCTCGGGTTATACCGGCGAGGACGGCTTTGAAATCTCGCTGCCTGCCGATCAGGCAGAGCACATCGCGACACTGCTATGCGGAGAGCCTGAAGTGGAGCCGATCGGCCTCGGCGCGCGCGATTCGCTACGGCTGGAGGCGGGATTACCGCTCTACGGGCATGACCTCACAGAAATAACTGATCCGGTCAGCGCGGGCCTAGCCTTCGCCATCTCGAAGCGCCGCCGCGAGCAGGGCGGGTTTCCGGGAGCGGAGCGCATTCGGGGGCTGCTGGCCGAAGGATCGCGCGCTGTGCGGGTCGGCCTCTCGCTCGAAGGCCGCATGGCCGCGCGCGAGGGCGCGGCTGTTTATTCCGGCGAGCAAGTGGTGGGGCAGGTTACTTCGGGCGGGTTCTCGCCGAGCCTCCAGCATCCCATCGCCATGGCCTATGTCGATGCCGCGCAGGCTGCGCTCGGCACCCCGCTCGAACTCGACAACCGGGGCAAGCGGCTGGCTGCCAGAGTCGTGCCGCTGCCCTTCATCCCCCACCGCTATCACCGCTGAGGAGCCGCCGATGAGCCGTTATTTCACCGAGGATCATGAATGGATCGACGTCGAGGGCGAGACCTGTACGGTCGGGATCACCGACTATGCCCAGGGGCAATTGGGCGACATCACTTTCGTCGAAGTGCCGGCGGTCGGCAGCGCGGTGAAGCAGGGGGATGCGGTATCGGTCGTCGATTCGGTGAAGGCG
>JAHFPT010000080.1 GCA_023266625.1 Novosphingobium sp.
ACAGCGGTGGAGGATTGCAAAATCGCTGGAAAGCAGGTCAAAGAAGGCGACGTTCTGCTGCTCAGCTATCCCTCGGCCAGCTTCGACGAAGCAGTCTATGAAGACCCCTTCATGTTCCGGATCGACCGCAGGCCAAACCGCCATCTGGCCTTCGGCACCGGCCCGCATGTCTGCCTCGGCCAGTATCTGGCACGCTTCGAGCTTATCTCGTTCTTCCGGGAATTGCTGGCCCGGACCGAGCATATCGAGCTCGCCGGCACCCCGCGCATTGTCGAGGGCAGCTTTGTCGGCGGAGTGAAATACCTGCCGGTACGCTATCGCATGTGCCGACCCGGCGGAAGTGAAGGGGTGGACACAATGACCGAGAAATCGCCTGCACTGGCGGATGTCGACCAGTTTCATTCTGGCGGGCGACCATGCTCGATCGGCGGAGTTGTTCTCCGATCTGGATGAGCATATCGAACTGTTCATCCCTGGCCGCTTCGGCAGAACCGTGGCCAAGACTTCGCGCACCCGCAAGGCGAAGTGGGAACCTCGCCCGCCATATCTCGAGATTGCAGTGTTCGAGCTCGCGCAGGTCATTGCCGCCCGTCAGCGCGTTGCGGATATGCAGCAGGTGGCCTTAATGAAGGTCGCGGCACGACCGAAAGGGAGACGAATCGATGAAACAATCACAATGCGTCGGAAGATTGCAGGGAATCCGCGCGATCCGGATGGATACGGCTGTTATTCCGGAGCCCGGGCCGCGCGACGTGCTGCTTCAGGTTGCGGTCAGCGGCATTTGCGGAACCGACCTTGCCCTCTTCCGCGAAGGTTCGGCACCCGCCGGGGCGATCCTTGGGCATGAATTCTCCGGAACCGTGGTCGCAGCCGGAAGCGCAGTTCGGGGAATCGGCGCAGGCGATCGCGTGGTTGCCAATCCCATGGTCGATGGCATCGGCCTGGGGCGGTTCCCGGGTTCCTTCGCCGAATATCTGTGCTTACCTGCAGCCGAGTTGGGTCGCAACATCTTCCACCTGCCACCGGGCGTCCCGGACGAGATTGGCGCCATGATCGAACCCTTCGCGGTAGGCTTGCACGCCGCCAACCGTTCGCGCACGAAATGCGGCGAGAAAGTCGTGATCTTCGGGGCCGGCCCGATCGGGCTGTGCGTGCTGCTGGCCCTGCGTGCGCGCGACGTAAGCGATATACTTGTCATCGATCCCAGCGAAATGCGGCGTGGGATCGCGCTACAGATGGGCGCAAGCGCGGTTCACGATCCGGGTGCAGGCAGTTCCCCGGCTTTTGTCGCTAGCCATTTTGGCGCGGAACAGGTGCCCTTTGCCCGCCAGCCCATCGCCCAGGCCGATATAGCATTCGACTGCGCCGGCGTAGGATCGGTGCTGGAGGACGCAGTGCATTCGCTCGCCTTGCGTGGGCGCCTCGTCATAGTTGCGGACCCGCATGATCTTGCCCTGCCGGGCCTGCGGCTGGTGATGCTACGCGAACTCGAAGTGCTGGGCGCGCTGGCCTATGATGGCGAGTTTGCCGAAGGCATTGCATTGGTAGAGCGTCAAGCGGTGGACCTGCGACCGCTGATCACTCACCGTTTCCCACTCGAACGGCTGGAGGAAGCTTTCGCCGCCCAGGAAGATGCGGACATTGCGATCAAGGTGCTGGTCGAAAGCCATGTGAGCTAGGGTGACCGAAATCAGCCGTTGAGCGTTGGGCGCGTGGCGGTTTTCCAGCCCTCGCGATGGGCGGCGGCCTGCTGCGCGGCCTTGTCGAAATAGGCATCGCCTTTGGCCTGCAGCACAAAGTTGAAGTGGTTGGCGTGACGAATCTCAAGCAGTTCGACGCCTTCCGGTCCGGGCTTGTAGGCATAGGGCACGTCGGCGGGCACGAAGAAGCTGTCGCGCGGACCCAGCGTTTCGGTCCCGAGCCGGAGCGTCCCAGCGATGATATAATAAAGGCAGTCCGCGTCATGGCTGTGCAACGGCAGCGGATAGCCCTCTTTGAACCAGACATGCGTCAGACTAAAGCCGGGCAAGTTGCACAGCACCTTGATCTCATCGCCCTCCATGTATCCGGCTTCGAGCACCTTGGTGAAACCTGCGCGCTGTTCGGGCGAATAAGGTTCGACCGACATGCAGCCAGCCTGCATCAGCCCGGGTGCATCGGTGGCGCGGAAGATGGTGAATTTGGCGGAGCTCTGTTCAGTATCATGCATGGTTTGCTCTCCTGCAATTAATGCAATAGCAAATGCGCATTGGATCGCAAAGGCATTGTCAGGCGATTCTTTGACATGGAGAGCCGGGTAATGACCGAAGCAACCGCAAGCCAGCAACTCGTCCTGTTCGAGCGTCTTACCCCGCATATCGCGCTGGTGAAGCTGAATCGCCCGGAAAAGCGCAACGCCATCAGCCCGGAAGTGGCCACGGCGCTGGAAGAGATCCTGCGCGAGACGGAGGCCGATGCCGATATTAGGGTGGTGATCCTCACCTCCTGCGACGACCGGGTATTCTGCGCAGGCGCCGATCTGGGCGCGATCGCTTCGGGCACTGGCGCGGGCATGGAGACGGTGGATGGCGGCTTCGCCGGGCTCGCTTATGCCCAGCGGAGCAAACCCTGGATCGTCGCGGTGGAGGGCATGGCGCTAGCCGGGGGCTGCGAGATCTGTCTTGCCTGCGATATGATCGTTGCTTCCGAAAACGCCCGTTTCGGTCTGCCCGAAGTGCAGCGCGGGCTGATGGCCGGGGCCGGGGGCGTGCACCGGCTGGCGAATATCCTGCCGCGCAATATCGCCAATGAGCTGCTCGCCACCGGCGATCCGGTCGGCGCGGCGGATGCCTTTCGCTGGGGGCTGGTCAACCAGTTGGTCGCTCCCGGTGAGACGCTGGTTGCGGCGCGGGTGCTGGCGGAGCGGATCGCGGGAAATGCGCCGCTGGCAGTCCAGCATTCGCTTTCCGCGGCGCGGGCCAGCGCAGGATTGCCCGATGAAGCCGGACGCTCCATCGTTGCCGAACGCTTCACCATTCTGGGCAAGACCGAAGATTTCCGCGAAGGCCCCCGCGCCTTTGTTGAAAAGCGCGCGCCGGTGTGGACCGGGAGTTAGCATTTTCATTCGCCAAGACCTATAAGGAGTGATCGCTTTGGCAGAGTCACTGAAGGGCCGTCGTATTCTGGTGACGGGTGCGGCCAGCGGGATGGGTATGGCGATCGCCCGCCTGTTTGCCGATAAGGGGGCCGGGCTTGCCCTGCTCGACCGCAACGAAGCCGGGGTTCGGGCGCTGGCGGAAGAAATCGGTGCAGTCGGCGTCGGCTGCGATGTCGCTGACCGGTCCGAAGTAAATATGGCTGTCGCGCAGGCGGACAAGTCACTGGGCGGTATTGACGGGGTGATCAATGCGGCGGGCATTATCACCAAGACGCATATTGCCGATCTCGAACCCGAGAGCTGGGATCGCATGATCGCGGTCAATCTTACCGGGCCATACAATATCGTCCGCGCCGCGCTGCCGATGCTGCAGGCTGCCGAACGCTCGACCATCGTCAACATCGCATCGGTCAGCGCGCTTATGCCAATGGCGGGGACATCGGGCTATTCCGCCAGCAAAGCGGGGCTTGCCATGTTCACCAAATGCCTGGCCTTCGATCTGGGCCCGAAGATTCGCGCCAACTCGATCTGCCCCGGCGTAATCAAGACCGAGATGACGCGCTTCCTCTGGGAAGATCCAGAGCACAGCGCGCGCGCGTCTGGCCGGGTGGCGCTCAAGCGCCTCGGCGTGCCCGAGGATGTCGCGAAAGCGGCGCTGTTCTTCTCAACCGAGGATTCGGGCTTCACCACCGGCACCGAATTTCCCGTCGACGGCGGCTTTTCCTGGCGCTGAGGCAGGCTGGATGCTGTGCCTTGCCATCGGCAGGGCGACGTCATAGAGCGAATTGAACATATGCTGTTGTATAAACCGGCTGGCGTAAAACATCGCGGGACGGTGAGGGGGTGGCCATGATCGAGCTGATTCCGCTGTGTAGCGCTGTCGTCGAAGTCGCGCCCTCGATGGCGGTCGGCACGGTCGCGGGCGGCGAGCGCAGCGTCGGCGAGCTTCGTTCGGTCATCATCTCCGGCGAGCGGATGCAGGCAAGCCTTGCCGGGGTTGCCGCAGCGGACTGGATGGTGCGCGCCGGCGATTACGGCATCATCGATGTGCGCTTGACTGTGCGCACGCAAGACGATGCGCTGATCTACGTCAGTTACGGTGGAAGGCTAGATCTCAGCAATCCTGCCGCCGGCATCTTCGCCTATGTCGCCCCGGTGTTCGAGACCGGCGATCCGCGCTACGCTTGGCTCAATCGGCTGCAGGCGGTTGGTAAGGGGAAGTTGGCGATCGCCGCGGATGGGTCCGCCCGGCTCGACTATGAATTCTTCGAAATTCGCTGAGCAGAAGCTAGCTGGATTTTGCACGATGAGCGCCCCATCAATTTACCTCACCTGTATCCTTTTCAGGCTTCGGCAAAGTGGCTACTAACGACGTTTCTACGGCTTCTTCCAACAAGGCGGCTAAGCGCCAACGGTTGGCCACCATCCACTTGGCTGGGCCGCGTAAGCTGAGTGACAATTCCGTTCCGAAAGCAGCAGTCGGAAGCGCAACGGCGAGCGAACATTTCTCGCTTTCCGCTCTGAGTCCACCAAAGGCGTGACCATTCAGGCGAACTTCGTTCAGACGTCGGCAAATTGTGTCCGGGTCGGCCGCCAGCGGCCCAAGTTGGTCCGCAGATTGAGCGATCAGATTGCGAACCGAGCGGACCGGCCAGTCTGCCAGGAGGGCGGCGCCCGCTGCCGAGTTGAAGAGCGGAAAAATGTGTCCGGCCGGGCGGTCGTACATCGACCCTGGAGGCATGAGGACGTCAACCAGTTGCATAAGCCGCCCGAAGGGTGTGCATACCGCGACCGAGAGACGCGTCTGGTCCACGAGCGCTCGCATCAAGGCATGCAGCCGATGTTGGCCATAGTAGGCGTCATCGAGAAACGATGAAAATCGGAGAAGCCGGGGAGACGGATGATACCGCTTCGTCGCCATATCGAAAATCAGATAGGCGCGTGAAACGAGCGACTTGAGCAATTGATCGGCTGTCGATGGACTGAGTGCCAACGCTCGGGCAACCTCGAAGGCGCGAACAGGCCGTCCGGTCTCGGCAAGGAACTCAAGCACTTCCAGAGCACGCAGCGCCGACTTCGACAAGTGCCGATCATCAAGCAGCAATTCGGAGATGGGCTGTACGCTCGGTACCTCGACGAGATCATCGCCTTCAACACTGCT
Organism: Novosphingobium sp.; assembly: GCA_023266625.1. Lineage (GTDB taxonomy): Bacteria > Pseudomonadota > Alphaproteobacteria > Sphingomonadales > Sphingomonadaceae > Novosphingobium. The sequence goes on from JAHFPT010000080.1 coordinate 5,298, forward strand.
GTATGAGTACGAGATGGTCATTTTCCATCGCCATCCAAAACGATTAAGACTGCTAATTCACAGGCAAACCAAGAACGGCCACCAATACATATCTGCTGTTGCCGTAGTGAGCATGGGCGGTAGACTGCGACTTGTCTAGACCACATGATCGCCTGAGAGCCCGATTCAAAAGTTCGTCAATGAGTTGAGATGCTTGCGATTCTGCGTGTGAGCATTCGGATGCAGGCGATAGTGGCCCAAGCTGGTATCCTCGGGGATTTGATGCGCAGCAATGGATTCTCCGCCACTGATCGATGAGGTCGCTGACACCATTCCACACTGACTGATCCTGGAACAAGTCGCGGAATATTCCGCCATTGCGGATTGCATGTCTTATTTCCGTCACGGCGGAACAAGGGGCGCCCGGCATCGGCACATAGCGCTTTCTTAATATGCAATATGCAATACATTATTCAGTCGAGTGCATGCCTGCGCCTGAACGGCGCGTCAAAAGGCGGCCGGGGAGGGAAAACATGAACAAGTCGATCAAAAGTTTGTGCGCAATACACGTGGTGGGATCCAGCTCATTCAAACGAATTCTTGCAGGAACAGCATCGGTCGCAGTATTGGCCCTGGGGTGGCATGGCACCGCTTTGGCGCAGGATTCGCAGAGCGCGAGCGAAAATTCCGACATCATCGTCACCGCGCGGCGCAGCGAGGAAAAGCTGCAGGACGTGCCGATCTCGATTACGGTACTGAGCCAGGACGCTATTTCCAAGCGCAATATCGTGAGCGCTGCCGATCTTGGCTCCTATGTTCCGTCGCTGTCCACCAATTCGCAATTCGGCCCGGAGAAATCTAGCTTCGTGATCCGCGGCTTTACCCAGGAAGGCAAGACGTCGCCCTCGGTCGGCGTGTTCTTCGCCGATGTGGTCGCGCCGCGCTCGTTTGGAGGCACTACCGGCGGCAATGGTGCGGGCGTTGGCAGCCTGTTCGATCTTCAGAACATCCAGGTGCTGAAGGGTCCGCAGGGCACCCTGTTTGGCCGCAACACCACCGGCGGCAGCATTCTTCTGGTGCCGCAAAAGCCAAAGGACAACCTGGCCGGCTATGTCGAGGCATCGGTCGGCGACTACAACATGCATCGCATCCAGGCGGTGCTGAACGTGCCGCTCAGCGAGACGGTTCGCGTGCGCGGCGGCGTCGATTGGAACCAGCGCGACGGTTACCTCAAGAACCGCAGCGGGGTCGGGGCAGACCGGTTCGACAACACGAATTATGTCGCCGCGCGCCTCAGCATGGTGGCGGATCTGACGCCGGACATCGAGAACTATACCATCGCGAGCTACAGCAATTCTCAAACGAATGGCCATGTTGTAACCATGCTCACCTGTGGCCTGCCCGCCAGCGGCGCGCCGGCCGGTTTCGGGTTTGGGCCAACCGGCGTTGTTCTGGCGCCCTATGCCTGCGATCAGATCGCCCGCCGGGCCACCCAGGGCAATAGCCTCTACGATGTCGATAACGACAATCCCGATCCTTACGAGAAGATCAGGCAGTGGCAGGTGATCAACACCACAACCTGGAAGGCGAGCGACACGCTGACCATCAAGAACATCATCTCTTATGCCCAATTCCGTTCACAAGAGAGCTTCAGCCTCAATGGCACCAATCTCATCTCGTCGGGGCAGCCGCTGGTCCTGACCGGACTGTTCGGGTTTCCATTCGTTGTCCCGACCGCGCCGGGGCAGTATTTCAAGACCATCGAACTGCACCCTGGGTTCAGCGGCTATAATTCACAGCAATCGACCTTTACCGAGGAATTCCAGCTCCATGGGCACACTGGCGACGGCCGGCTGGACTGGCAGGCTGGCCTCTATTTCGAACTCAGCAAGCCGCTGGGCTTCAACAGCGGCCTGACTGACATCTTCATCAACTGCACCGATCTCATCAAACCGGTCTGCACCAACCCATTGTTCTTCGGCTCGATTTCCGATTCGCAGGTGAAGGATACGTTTAACAACAAGGGCATCTATGCTCAGGCCAGCTACAAGCTGTCCGAACAGCTGACCATGACCGGCGGCATTCGCTACACGATCGACAAGATGGACGACCTGTCGGAGAACCTCAACATTTCGGCAGCTGGCGTGCGCAGTTGCCAGAATCAGATTCTGTTCCCCGGCGGAACTCCTGTGTCCAGCGACAGCGCCTGCGACATTCCCATAAGCAAGACCTGGAAACGGCCGACTTGGCTGATCGATCTCGAATACAAGCCCAACAATGATCTGATGCTCTACGCCAAATATTCGCGTGGCTATCGTCAGGGTTCGATCAATTCCAACAACCTCGGACTCGAAGTTGTCGGACCGGAAAAGGTCGATACATATGAGATTGGCGCCAAAACCAGCTTCCGTGGCGCCGTGCCCGGCTATTTCAACATCTCCGGGTTCTATAACAGCTTCAGCGATCAGCAGATTGCGGTGAACACGGTGGTGGCGCCGGCCTTCCAGGGCAAGGTCACCCCGTCGCAGCCGATCGTAAACGCCGGCAAATCGCGTATCTGGGGTATCGAGGTCGATGCGGCAGTTACCCCATTCAAGGGTTTCAAGCTCGATCTAGGCTATACCTATCTCGATACTAGGCTGCTGGCGTTCACCCCGCCGCCGATACCTGTCTACTATGCGCAGCTGCTGTCGACCGCGAACGTCGGCGGGCCGCTTGCCCTGTCGCCCAAGAACAAGGTCACCATCACCGGCACATATACGCTGCCACTCGATGAGAAGATCGGCAAGATGTCCTTCGGCGTGACCTACACCCACACCGACGCCAACCAGGCAGTTTCGCAGGCCGCCTCGCCGAATTATTATCTGTTGACGCCTTCCAACCTGGTCAATCTCAACGCTGACTGGACGTCGGTTGGCGGATCGCCCATCGACCTAGCGTTCTTCATGACCAACGCCACTAACGAGGCGCGCATTGTCTACCCTAGCGGGGGTTTGGCCACGTATCATATAGAAGGCGGACACGCTAACGTGCCCCGCATGTGGGGCTTCCGCGTAAAATATCACTTCGGCGATTGATTGAGAGTTTATCGGCTCGCGCAATTCCTCCTTCCACTGCGAGCCGGTCTGTCGGCCCGCGCCGTTCCTCCCGGCGCGGGCCGGCAGCCTTGAACCCCAGGACAGTTGGGACAGCCGACCACCGGCGATGGAGGAACGAGGCGTTGCCGGGCTTGGCAGACGCTTCTGGGACTGGTGATTGCAAGGCCTCGCAAAAGGGATACGAAAGGCGGAAAGATGGTTGTCGATCTGACTGGCGGGCTCAAGCCCGATTGGGAATATTCTTTTGCTGAACCCTCCCCAACAGAGGGCATGCGCGATGCAGCCAACCTGTGGGTCTGGGATGACAGGGGGCTGATCGGCTTGCCTCGCTTCGGCGTTGAATCGGTTGCGCCTGACTGGTCCAAAAACCAGATGGAAATGAGCGTGGCGTTCCCTGATGGTCGGCTGCTGCGAAACTGGGAACATGGTGCCGGGCACCCGACCAAGGGGCCCGATGGTCGTCATACAAGGCTGGGTGCCGGACCATTGGAACTGGAATGCATCGAACCATTCCAGCGCTACCGGGCAACCTATGATGGCTCCGCGACGGACACCAGCTTCGAAGCGTTGTTGCAACGGGCACCGGGATCGAAACAGGCTACTGTCCAATATGAGATAGAATGCGAGCCGGTTGTGCCGCCATGGGTGCAGGGCACCATGTCCGAGGATGCTGCGCGCATGCTTTCACCGGACAACCCCGAGGGCAGTTTCATGGGCGGCGAAAGGCTCGAACAGTTGTGCCGGGCCAAGGGACGTGTCGCAATCAATGGCGTCGAATTGACGTTTACTGGCGGGGCATTGCGAATCCGGCGCAAGGGCGTTCGCAACACACCAGGCTTCTGGGGGCATTGCTGGCAATCAGCCGTGTTCCCCAGCGGCCGGGCTTTTGGTTATATCGCCTATCCGCCCCGGCCCGACGGCCAACCATCCTATAACGAGGGGTATGTCTTTACCGGCGAGGGTAAACTCATTCCGGCGCGCGTCATTCAGGCGCCTTGGCTGACGGGTTTCCAATACAAGGGTGAGGATGTCAGCCTTGTGCTGGAATCCGGCTTGGGTACGATCCGCATATCCGCCGAGACCGCCATGGGGATGCCAAGCCTGCCGGATTCGGCAACCGGCTTTCCGCCGTTGTTCCAGTCGATCGTCCGCTATTGCTGGGATGGCGAGGAAGCCTACGGAATGATGGAACGCTCAAACCTTCCTGCAAGGGTGAAGCTGCCTGCATAGACGGTAAGTGTAATACACGTCCTTCAAGGCGGCGCGGTAACACGGGTTCCTGGTGCGGACCTTCAGCTGAGTTTTGCCCATGGCCATAGGTTGAATTGAAGGGATGCATTTCATGCCGTTTGAAGTCAGTGTTACACTTCCCTTTGACCAGATTGAGTTGCCTGACGAATTCATTTCAGGCGATGCAGTGCGGGAAATCGCCCAAGCGGCAGACCAGGCCGGCTTCTACGCGGGCGCCGTGACAGACCATCCCGTGCCGGGTTATCGCTGGCTCGACAATGGCGGGCATTATGCGCAGGATCCCTTCGTCCTGCTGTCGATGATTGCCGCTGTCACGACCAATCTCCGCCTCATGACCGGTATTCTGGTGCTGCCCTACCGCAACCCATTCATTACCGCGCGCGCGGTATCATCGCTGGACGTTTTTTCGAGCGGACGTGTCGATCTCGGTATCGGCACCGGTTACCTGAAGCCCGAATATAAGGCGCTCGGGGTCGATTTCGATACCCGCAACGATCTGATGGACGAGTACGTCCGGGCGATGAAGAGCGCCTGGACCGGCGAGGATTTCGCCTTCGAAGGCTCTGGCTACACCGCCGTCGGGAACCGAATGCTGCCCGTGCCGGTACAAATACCGCATCCACCGCTGCTGATCGGCGGCAACAGCAAGCGGGCGATCCGCCGCGCAGTGGAGCTGGGCGATGCCTGGCATCCCTTTTTCGTGCCAAAGTCGGTCGCCGATACGGCAAGGACAACCACCATCGCCGACGAGGCAGACCTGCAGGCCGGTATTGCATATCTGCGCGAGCACTGCGAAAAAATTGGCCGAAAAGTGCCACCGGCAATCATATCCTGCGGGCTCGTCACCATCGCGCCGGGCTGGAGTGCCCAGCAGGCGCTCGATACGATTGGCAGCTTCAGGCAGCTAGGCCTCACCGGCGGAACTGCCAGCATGGTAGCTCAATCGCGCTCGCAATGGTGCGATCAGGCCCGCAAGTTCGGCGAGGACGTCCTCAGCAAGATCGACTGACATCGAGCCAGGACGGCGGAGGACAATGCAACGGCTCCACTTTCCCAATTCTTGCAAAATGACAGGCAAAACATGACCGACACACCTACTCGCGGACATCTGATGGAAGGCCGGGTAGCTATTGTCACCGGGGCAGGCAAAGGCCTTGGCACGGCTTATGCGCTTTGGTTGGCACGGCAAGGCTGCGCCGTTGTGGTCAACAACCGCACACACCCTGGCATTCCCTCCTCCGCCCGGCTCGTGGCCGATGTAATCATCGCCGAGGGCGGCAAGGCAGTCGCCCATGAAGGCGGGATTGATGTCGCCACCTCGGGATACGAACTTGTCGAACTCGCGCTCGATAGCTTTGGCCGCCTCGATATCCTGATCTGCAATGCCGGCATCATGCCGGAAGGCCCCTTCGCCGATGCCGACCCAGAGGAGCTTTCGCGCCTGATCAATATCAACGTCCTGGGCACGATCTACCCCTTGCAGGCAGCCTGGCGACACATGCTTTCGACAGGCTATGGCCGCATTGTCCTGACAGGTTCAACCGTTGGTATCCTGGGCCACGAGGGTGTGGCTCCCTATGGGGCGACCCGTGCAACCGCATTGGGGCTGGCGCGCTCACTGACGCTGGAAAAGCCCAGAGACGCCGATATCGGCATCAACGTCATCTTGCCCTTCGCCTATACCAACATGTCGGCCAAGTCGATCGACCAGGTCATGGAAGCGGCCGTCATCGAAGGAATTAAGCCAGACAAGATCGCGCCGACAGTGGGCTGGTTGTGCAGCGAGCAGTGCAAGCATAGCGGCAATATCTTCCACGCCTCGTCACTGAAAGTGGCGCGGATCGGGATCGTCCAATCGGCCCCCGTGGAAGTCGATCCAGACAATGTCATGGCACTTTCAAACGCACCGTTCAGCTTGGAGCCGATGTTCGAGCCGAAGGACTCGATCGGGGCAGTCGGAGCTCTTCTGGGAGGCTGACTGAAGTCAACATTCGTCGTCGCGGTCGAAATGCGGATTCGGTCCCAGGCAAAATATTCTAACAATGAGTCATATTTGGAAGGGAAGTTCGATGGACATCAAGGCTGGCCGAATTCTCAGCTCCGAAGCTTCCGCGCGTAGGGCTGGTCGGGCGATGGAAAAAAAGCGCAGGCACAAGAACGGGGCCGGTCGCCCGAACGCCGTCGAAATAGATCGCCGCAAAGGTCTTGTTTTGGATGTGGCGACGGATCTGTTCGTCAATCGCGGCTATGCCGCAACCACGCTGGTCGATATCGCCCGGGGAGCCGGTGTCGCGACCCGCACGATCTACCAGCATTTCGGCGATAAGGAGGCAATCTTCTACGAAGTGATATTCGCGCGCGATGAGGGCGAAGCGCTCGATCACCCTTCAGTCGAGCCGGGCGATACGTTGTTCGCCGCGCTGGAGCGCGCGGGACGCTATGCCTATCAAGTCACCTGCCGGAAAAAGTCGATTGGTCTGATGCGGCTGATGATCGCCGAGAGCAACCGGTTCCCTAAATTCATGAAGAAGGTTGCAATATCCATCTTCGCGCGCTTTCGCCGCAATATCGAAAACGTCTTCGAACAGCTGGAGGCCGTTGAACTGATCCCGGCGGGCAATCACACGCGATCTGCCGAGCTGTTTTCGGATCTATTGCTCGGCAGCCATCCGATCATGACTTACACCAGCTGGAATGCCGCACCACCGACCGAGCATGACCTGAATGAGCGGGTAGAACTCTTCATACTCGGACGTTTCGGTTCGAACGTGACGAATACCGCGCGAACCAAGAAAGCCAAGGTGGCCCCGACTGAAGGACTACGGGCCGGGCCCGGTAGGTTCGGGGCGACCCGCTGAACGCCGATTTCCCATCGGCAATCGAATTCGCCGCTCAAAATTTCGGTTCGGTCGATATGCTGATTGCCAGTGCTGGCGTTTCAAAGACGCCCGATGTGGTGCTGCCAGGCTCCGCGTTTACTGGGCTTCGACATCCCTGTCGCCGATCCGGTGTCCGCGCGACTTCTCTGGGATCACTCGCGCGAGTTGATCTCACGGCTGGCCAGCGAGGATAGACTCGCCGACTAATGGCTTTCGTCCTTCATCGGCACCAACGCGATGAAGACGGCACCCAACAGTATCGCCGGGACGGCGGCCAGGAAGAACGGCCGGTAGGAATGGTGCGCGTCGTATAAGTGATTGGCCAGGAATGGACCGATTGCGGAACACATGCTGAATACCGCGCTAGCAATCGCATAGGTGAATGCGAACACACGTGGGTCAATCCGGCGTGAAGCAATATAAGCGATGATATCGCTTTCCGAACCGAGCGAGAAACCGAGCAGCGCCACGGCGGCGACCACTATCCAACCTGTGGATGTCGCGCACAGAAGCAGAGCAAGCGTGATCAGTGGCAGCAAGAACATGGCAATGGCCAGCGGGCGGGTCGGAAGGCGGTCTAGCAACAGCCCGGTCAGGATCCTGCCCACGATGGCGAAAAGTCCGGCTAGCCCGGCAATGCTCGCCGACCGAGGGAGGGAATAGCCGAGCCCTGAAAGGATCGGCACGAGGTTGAGGTTGACGCCGTGGATGGCCATTATGAACAAGCTACCCGCAGCGATCAGCGAAAGGGTGGTTCTCGACCGCAACGTACCGCCCATAGGGACCTTGTTCGGCCCCGGCGAGAGCCTAGCCGCTTGCTCCCGGCTCCCGCGGGGAAGTGTCGCGAGCGACAGGGGAAAGACGACAAGCGCCCATCCCACCCCAAGCGCGGGAATTGCCGCTCGCCAGCCGAGAGTGCGGATTGCCAGTGCGCCGAGGACCGGCCAGATCGCTGCGCCCAGACCGATGCCGGCAAGCGCAATCGCCATTGCGAGCCCGCGGGAGACATCAAACCTGGCGACGATTGCCGCCATCCACGCGATCGGCAGTACCGGTGCCACCATCAATCCGAGCAGCGCGACCAGCGACCACCATTGCCAGATCGATGGGCCGACAAAGGCGAGCAGTGAAAAGCCGCAGGCCGCGCCGGGGATGCCGAACAGCAGGACGCGACGCGGACCGTGCAGATCGACGAGCCTGGCGAAGAAAGGACCGGCGACGATGCCAATTGGGATCTGAAGAATCAAACCGAGTGAGAATTGTGCGCGAGTCCAGCCGAACGTGCTGGTAAGCGGCATGAGCAGCAGGCTGCTTGCGAATGGAAACAGGTTCGCACCGGCGACCCCAAGCGCGGCGACAAATGGCAAAGCCCAACTGCGCGCCCATTCCTCCCGGCTTGCTAACATGCTTTCCCCACTGGTCTTCCCATGGCTTGGTCCCTTCCCGTGTATTCGGCCCGCATCAAGCGGCCTGCGATTCAATACGTCCAGAATAGAAAGCGAAACGCTGGGGCAGAAACGCCTTTTCCAGACCAAGTTGGGTAGGACTACATTCGTGCTGCCCGTGCCTGCTTCGCGGCGTCACGGCGCGTCAACACAACGTGCGTGGGTGCGCCGATCGTGTCAGGTACGCCCATCATAAGGGCAGCGTGATCCGTTCCCTCAGGTTCGAGCGTTCCATCATTCCATATGCCTTTTCGCCATCCCATTCGTAATGGACGATCGATTGCAGCAGGGGTGGCATGGCTGTAATGGACGAAATGCTAGGCATGCCACCGAAGCTTTCGCCGCCGATCCGGTATTGCTTGCCGTTGGCAGTTTCCAGAACCAGGCTCACGTCCTCACCCGAAAAGCGAAAGTCCGTAATCCAGGGAGCATGAATGACTTTAGCCGGGATCAGTTCCCCCTCGCCCAGAAACACGAAGCCTTCGTTGTACGAAGGCTGGCCATCGGGCCGGGGTGGGTAAGCGATATAGCCGAAGGCATTCCCGCTAGGAAAGACGGTCGATTGCCAGCAATGACCCCGGAAGCCTTCGATCTTGCGGACGCCTGCGCGGCGAACCCGCAATGCGCCGCCGGTAAAGCTGCGTTCCTGGCCATCGAAATTGATGGTCCCTTTCACGCGGCAAAGTTGTTCGAGGCGTTCTCCGCCCATGAATTCCGCTTCTGCGCCGCTAGCCATGCGCTGCCCGGCCTCGGGCGACATTGTGCCCTGCTTCCAGGGGGGCACAATTGGTTCAGCCTCGATGTCGAACGACAATCCGGCAAGCTTTTGCGTTTTAAAATTGGGCTGAACCATCTCATCGAAGGTCCCTTCGAATGCACCGCCGAAAAACTTTGCACGATAGCGACGGAACGGTTCGAGGCAGTCGAATCCGAGCCCGCCGCAGCCGAAGTGCGAGGCCTCTCCGTCCGGCCCGTGGACTTTGTGGGCATGCCCGAATTCCCAGTTGCGCAGGAGTCGACGATTGGGCTCAATCAGATTGATCAACGCCTGCTGATTATCCCAGTTGGGCGCATAGGCCTCTGCGGCTAGCCTCGGCATCCCGAAGGCGCCAGCATCATCCCACAACCACCAATTAATGCCTTCCTGCATGCCTGGGGTAGTCTGCGGTTCTGTCAGGACATATTCGAAAGCTGTATCCAGTCCGCCAGTCAGGTCAGTATTCATGCAATAATTCCTCGTGGAAGTTTTGTGAATCTCGCAAGCGAGCGAACAGGCATTCAGGTGTCGAGTTCGATCCGCAAATCGGCGAGCTCTCGCTCGGCGAAGAATATACGCCCAGAATATTCGAAGGGATTCTCGCATGCGGCAAAGTAGACCATCATGCGCGCGGGGACGGCCATCGGCACTGCAGTGGTATTGTCGAGTCCGTGATCCCGCACCCGGATATCCACCAGCTCGGTTTGCACCAGTCCAGGGTGCAAACCGATAACGGCGATCTTGCGCCGGGCAAGGTCAGGAGCGATCACATTACCGAGACGATCCATCGCCCGCTTGCTGGCAAAATAGCCGGGCACCGTCAGGTTCCAGCCGCCCGCAGCCTCCACCGCACTTGGTTCTTCGGGTTCGCGCATCACCTCGCCGCTTCCCGTCGTGATATTGATGATCCGGCCGCCACCGCGCGCCTCCATGATCGGCACGGCAAGCTGCATCAGCGTGAACGGAGCATGAGTGTTTACGTCGAACTGATAGAGCCATTCCTCCCGGGTCAGGTCGAGGAACCGCTTGGCCCACATTTCGCCGGTGGTGGCAGCCGCGTTGTTGATCAGGATGTCGATTCCACCAAACCGATCGGCGGCAGCCTGCACCAGCCGCTTGAGATCGTCTTCGCGGGCCAAGTCAGTCTGGACTGCGAGAACGCCAGCACCCAACGCTTCGATTTCCTTGACGGTTTCCCCCAGCGAGCCGGGAAGCGCTTCATCCGCCTCCACCGTCCTCGCGGCGATCACCACGTTAGCGCCCCGGCGCGCAAAGCCGAGTGCGGCCTGTTTTCCCATGCCCCGGCTGGCACCAGTGATCAGCACGACCTTGCCTCGCAGGTCCAATTCCTTCTGGCGCTTCACTCTCCACACTCCCGCAACATATTTCCTCTAGGAATCAGTCCAAGTTGCTCAAATGAATGTCAAAGCAATTTCACTCAGTGGCGTTGACATGGGGAATGCAATTTCCGCCATTACGGAAACATCTGCCATAATTCGCTTAGACGGAAATTATCGCAGTGTTTGGATAACTGCATGCGCCCGGCGGCCGGACCTCGCACTATCTTAATCCAGCAATTGCCTGATCGAGACAAACAAGGTTGAAATGATAATGGTGTCAGCGCTGCCGGGGTAAATGGCCAACTTTGTACAAGGCCGGCTTCAGCGAACATTCTTGAGCGGACAGCATGAATGAACATTCCATCATACCAATTGCCGACTGGCTGTCCCACTCATAGCGTGCGCCGCCCTGATTTATGCCGGGCCCTCCAACTCCGAGGAACCCATGCGTAAGGTATTATGTATGCTGACAACCTTGATCCGCGTGGTCGTCAGTTCCAGTTCCAGAGCCTTCGCTTTCGGGAATTACCTCATTCATGAAACGAATTTTCGCCGCCCGCGCCGGATACATTTTTCCCTCCTGGAAGATGTGACCGCCAATGTAGTTGGGGGTGTTCGCCACCGCTGAGAAGTTTGGCCGTAAACCTCGATCTTCTTTCCATGAGCCTCGTAGTCGGAACGAAAGTCGCACTGGATGGCAAAGAGGTTGCAATCGGGGCTCGATGTTTGTCACCAGTCGGTGCGGCTTTGGTGGAACAGGCTTAGCACCCTTTCCCCTTCGTTCATTTGGCCTTGAACTTTGCCGTGACGCTGCGATGGTGTCGCAAGCGCGTTGAGACCAAGCAGCGACCGGCGGGAGAATAAGGGCAATGGCCGATGGTCAAACTGAAGGCGTCCGCGCTGCAGGTGAATTGACGTTCGGCGAGAAGGTGGTGGTGCTGATGGGCGGCATCATCGCGGGCATGTCGCTGACCGTTCTCAGCCCCGTACTGCCGTCGATCGAGATGGCGCTGGCGCACACGCAGACTGATCAGATGCTGGTCAAGCAGTTGTTCGGTATCACCACGTTCGCCATGCTGTTCGGCGCGCCACTGGGCGGCTTTCTCGTCGCACGCGTGGGCATGCGCCGGCTGCTGCTTGGCGCCTCGCTGCTGTTCGCTTTTGGCGGCAGCGCTGGCTACTTCATGTCGAGCCTGCCGATGCTGCTTGCCTCGCGCGTCTGCGTGGGCCTTAGCGCAGCCTGCATCCAAGTTATGGCGTTGACGATCGTCAACACAAAGCTGTCGGGCGTCTCGCGGGCAAAGTGGATGGGACTGCACGTCTCGATCGCCACATTCTGCTCGCTGCTGGTGTACCCGCTGAGCGGCTTTCTCGGTGACATCAGCTGGCGTCTACCGTTCTTCGAGCATCTCTTCGCACTCGTGGTATTCGCCGCCATTCTTGTCAGCCCTACGATCGACGTGCCAAAGGCACCCGCTGCGACTGCTGGCGCGTCGCTCGACCAATCGATCTGGAAGTGGATGCCTTGGCACTATATCGGGCTCACGCTGTTCACCGGCGCGATAACTTTCCTGCCCGCGATTTACTCACCCTTCCTGTTTCGCGAGAAGTTCGGTCTTCCTCCATCAGGCATGGCCGGCATCATGTTCAGTACCGCGCTGATCGGCGGCCTCTCGGCGTTCTTTTACGGCCGGGCGATGCGCTATCTTTCGGTTCACGGCGCGTTCCTGGTAGCTTTTGGCTTAGCTGCGGTGGGAATGGCGATCGTCGCCCTCGCGACCAGCCTTCCGACGATGGTCGCCGGCTTCGCGCTCTATGGCATCGGCAATGCCTGGTTCGTGCCCAATTTCATGACTTCGATCGGCAACAAGGTGCTGCCCCACCAGCAGGCGCGCGCCGCGGGACTCGTCAAGATGGGACAGTTCGGCTCGACCCCATTCTGCGTGCTGGTGATAGAGCCCTATGCGCGCCAGTTCGGCCCGCTGACCGTCATGCTGCTTGCCTGCGGCATGGCGAGTTTCATCTTCCTGCTCGTTGTGATCCGCATGGCCACCCAGGGCAAACGCCGCCTGGCGGTCAAGCCGGCAAAGGCGGCATAGAATGCGAGTGTTCTGCCAAACTCCAATAACGGAATAGACCTTTGGAAAGCTGGCTTGCGCCAGAGAAGCGATTTTTGTCCGCCCGTATGGACTGCTGGACTCGCTAGGAAGGTGCCCCGCACCCTGGCGATTTGGTCGAAGAATCGAATTCAGTGCTTGCCAGGCAATGGCAGATTGGTGTGGGAAGGATGGAGGATATATATGCGACCTGTGGTTTTTGGCGGACTTGCATGCATGGCCGCGCTCGTTGTCACCGCACCGGCACAGGCTGCACCGTCGGAACAGTGCGACACCCAAACACTGCAATCTATGGCGCCTGCGGATACGACTGTCGCCTTCGCCAGTCGCGAGGGAACGTCCTGCCGGGTCAATGGTTTCATCACCACAAACAATCCGGGCCCGAACAGGGTCTTATTCGTGCTTGTCCTGCCCGATAAATTTAACGGCCGCTATCTCTATCTCGGGGTTGGAGGGGCTGCTGGATCGCTGCCTCCGATCCCAGCCTCTCTGCTTGGCAAGGGCTACGCGGTTTCGGGCAGTGACGGCGGTTCTGGCGCAAAGAGCGGCGCCGACTTCAGCTTCATGAGCGACCCAGCCAAAGCCGCGGACTTCAGGGGCCGCGGTGTGCAAGTCACGGCGATCGCAACGCAGCAGATCACGCGCAGCTATTATGCACGCCCCAAAATCACGCGCTACATCAGCGGTTGTTCGGGCGGCGGCCAGATGGGCATGACCAATGCGCGCCGCTACGGCGGCGCGAACTTCGACGGCTTTCTGGTCGGCGCGACTCCTTGGCCGACCTCTGCCTACATGTCGCATGTCTATCGCATTGCGCAGCACCTTCAAATCCACCCGGACGGCTGGATTTCTCCCGAACAGTCAGGCAAGGCTGCAGCCGCCATTCTTGTTGCCTACGACACCACCGATGGTGCGAACGACGGCATCATCCACGACCAGCGCAACATTCCGGCCTTCGACGAAAACATCCTTCGCCAGGTCGGCTTCACGTCTGCGCAGATCGAAACCTTCCAGCTGATCCACCAGCCGCATCGCTATTCCGGCCCCGGCTTCAAGACTCCCGTAGTGAATCCGGGCTATCCGGTCACCGATGTTGCCGGCTGGTCCAGCTTCCTTCTGGGCCGCAAGGCACCGCCTTGGCAGGGTACCGACAAGGCCTCACCCCCCGCCCTCATGGTCGATGGCGCACCTTACATCCACATCATGGCCGACACACAAATTCGCGCCGCCCACCCCGGCGTCGATTACTGGACTGCCAAGACGCCCGATCTCGTCCGCTATGGGACGGAAGTCGGGGGAGGAATGAGCTATGAGGATCCGATGGATTTCAGCGCTTTGGCCAACAGCTCCAGCAAGCTGATCGTCTACCACGGGGTCAACGACCAGGCGATGAGCTATCTTGAGACATTGGCAGGATACGAGACCCTGCTCGGCCGCTATTCCAATGCGCGCTCGTTCGTGCGGGCTTTCGCCATTCCCGGGCTGCTGCATTGCCAGGGCGGCGTCGGCCCGACGACGCCCGATG
>JAHFPT010000274.1 GCA_023266625.1 Novosphingobium sp.
GGTCTGCCCCTTGTAGCTGAAACGCGAGGTTCCGTCGGGCATCAGCCCCTGTCCCTGGGTAGCGCGGATCGCGGTACACAAATTGGTCTTGCCCGAGAGGCAGGCTTTGCACTGGCGGCATTCGGGCGTGTAGAGCGGGATGACATGATCGCCGGGCTTCACCGAGGTGACGCCAGCCCCCACTTCGCGGACGATCCCGGCACCTTCATGGCCAAGAATGCTCGGAAAAATCCCCTCCGAATCCAGCCCGTCGAGCGTATAGGCGTCGGTGTGGCAGATGCCGGTCGCCATGATTTCGACCAGAACTTCGCCCGCCTTCGGCCCGTCGAGGTCGAGTTCGACAATCTCCAAAGGCTGTTTGGCGGCAAAGGCAACGGCGGCGCGGGTTTTCATCGGCTCGGCAATCCTTACACAAGGCTCATTTGTAAGCAACGCTTACAAAATTCGCGGGCTTGGCGTCAATCATAGAATGGCGCTTGCTCCATTGTTTGCGGATAGATCGGACGCTTGGCAAGGCGGCTCTGCAAGCAGGCTTTGCGCGGGGCCGATGCGGGTGCTAGCGCGGCGGCGCGATGAAAACCCTGCGCGATCCTGACCAGCTGCTGGCAGATGGCCTGACTGCGATCCGGGCGCAGTTCCAGGTTCCCTCCAGCTTCCCGCCGCAAGTGCTCGCCGCTGCCGATAGTGCGGCACAGCGCAGGCCCAGCGAACATATCGACCGCTGCGATATGCACTTTGTCACCCTCGATCCGGCCAGCTCGACCGATCTCGATCATGCCTTCGCCATAGAGGTGGCAGGCACGGACCTTATCCTCCATTACGCCATCGCTGATGTCGCGTGGTTCGTCGGCGATGGCGACGTCATCGACAATGAGGCGTGGCGGCGCGGCACGACCACCTATCTGCCCGATGGCAAGGCCAGCCTTTATCCGCCGGTGCTGTGCGAGCAGGCGGCAAGCCTGCTGCCCGCCAATGTTCCTCCCGGGGGCCCGCGCCCGGCGGTGGTGTTTACGGTGCGCGTCGCGCCCGATGGCGCAGTGAAGCTTGACGGAGCCGCCCGCGCGCTGATCCGCAGCCGCGCCAAGCTGGCTTATGACAGCGTGCGGGATACCGATCTGCCCGCAGGCTTCGCCGAGCTTGCCAGCCGGATCGCAGGTGCCGAAGAGCGGCGCGGCGCGGCGCGGGTCGATCCGCCGGAGCAGGAAGTTACAGCGGACGGAGTCAACCAGGCAGGTGAGCCCCATTTCACCCTGAGCCTGCGCCCGCAGATGCAATCCGAACAGCGCAATGCGGCGATGTCGCTGGCAACCAATATGGCCGTCGCCGATGCGCTGCTGGCAGCAAAGACCGGGCTGTTCCGGGTGATGGCCGCGCCCGACGCCCGCGCCGAAGCGCGGCTGCGGCACACCGCGCGCGCTTTCGGGCTCGATTGGCCGGATGCCGTGCCGCTCACCGCATTCGAGCGCACCCTCAAGCCTGCCGATCCGGCGCAGGCGGCTTTCATGCTGGCGGTGCGCCGCGCCGGGCAGGGGGCGAGCTATGTCCCCTACCGGCCCGGCGTCGTCCCCTGGCACGCCGCCATGGCTGCCACCTATACCCATGCAACCGCGCCGCTGCGGCGGCTTGCCGACCGCTATGTGGTTCGTGCGGCGCTGGCGGTGGCGAATGGCCAGCCGGTGCCCGCTGCGGTTAGCGAAGCCTTCCAGCGCCTCCCCGCAGCGATGGCCCGGGCTGGCGCGCATGATGCCCAGGTCGAACGCGCGGCGATTGATCTCGCCGAGGCAGCGATTCTCAGCGGCCGGGAAGGCGAAGTGTTCAGCGCCGTGGTTACCGATCTGGGGGAAAACGGCGCGCGTATCCAGCTCTGCGACCTGCCGATTGTCGCACGCACCGCCGCGCACGGCGTGGTCCCCGGCGCACAAATCGCTGTGCGGCTCGATGCGACCGATCCGTTTCGCCGCCTGATCACATTTTCGCGCGTTTCATGAATCCGATTGCCTAGGCCAGTTCTGATTGTTAGGGCGCGCGCTCTCCACAGCACTTGCCCGGATGGCCCGATGGCGGAGTGGTTACGTAGCGGACTGCAAATCCGCGCACGCCGGTTCGATTCCGGCTCGGGCCTCGGGGTATTTTTCTTTTAAAATCAATATCTTAAGCTGATGAAACTAGCGCAAATATTCAAACATATGCGAACACTCCTGCGTTCGGAATGTAGCTCTAGAAACCGGAATCGAAGCCAAATTTGGCTGATTCGTGATAAATTTGCCGAGAATCTCTGCGCCGAAACATGCAGCGACAGTTTTGGCTTGGTGATGGCCGATATCGGAATGGCCAGTCTGGAGCGGCGCACTCAAGAAAGCTGCCGATCATTCGGGTTGCCGCAGAAGCTTCACGGAAGGGACCGAAACTTGGGCTACGCCAATCAGAAAGAGCACTAACATGTTTCGATCTGCGTAGCTCTCGATCTTGGCTGTTCATCAAAAACATCCTCGTCGCTCCAATAGGGAAATCATGGAAATTATCTCGCCAGTTCGCGCAGTCCTCCATATCCCGCACAATGCTTTCGCGACATCCTGAACGTGACGCGACATTGCATTGTCGCAACTGCGACAAGTCAGCCCTGACATCCAGCTGATTCCCGCCATTTCTGCCGATGGCACGATACCTGCACTGCTCCTGGGGACCGGATCCTCGACGAACGACAGGAGCGCATCATGGCCTACAAGATCATCGCGTCGCAATGCACCGGCTGCAGCGCGTGTGAATTCGAATGCCCCAATGCCGCGATCTCGATGAAGGGCGATACCTTCATCATCGATCCCGCCAAATGTACCGAGTGCGAAGGGCATTTCGATCATCCGCAGTGCGACACGGTCTGCCCCGTCCCCAAGACCTGCGTCCCGGCCTGAGGGGTGGGCCTTCCGGCGCGCCAAACAGCGGTGACCGAAGAGGATCTTTCGCGTGCGCTGGACTGGCGCGGCAAGCCGGTGCGGTGCCGGGAGTGCGAACACATCGCGATTAACGCGGCGGGGCTCTGCGCCAAGGGCAAGGCTTGCATCCGTGACAGACGGGCGCGGCGGGTTGACCAGTTCCTGCAACAGCACCGCGAGCTTGCCGATGCCTATCTCGACCACCCCTATTTCGAAGTGCGCGCGGCGGCGGCACGCTATGCGAGTCTGTTCCGCTTGCCGCCTCTGCTCGACGATCCCGATCCGGAGGTGCGCGCCATGGCTACCCTGCGGCTCCCCGTAGATCGCATCCGGCGGATGGCAAGCGACGTGGACGGCCATGTCCGCACCGCAGCGGCCAGCCGCCTTTCCGGCAAGGACCTGATTCCCATGTTCAACGACGAGGAATATATGGTGAGGCTGGCGGCTGTACGAAATCTGCCAGTCGACTTGCTACCGCTGGTAATGCGCCATCCCGACCCGGAAGTGCGCTGCTGGGTCGCCCGCAGGATCCCGCACGTCGGCCTGCCCGACATGAGCTTCGATACCGATCCGCTCGTCCGGCGCGAAGTTGCGACGCGCTTGCCACTCGCGCAGCTCCACCTGCTGGTAAAAGACAGCGACATGCGGGTCCGCTTCACTGTCGCCGAACGCATTGCCGAAGAGGAGCTCGGCCCTTTCCTTGAGGACGACGAACTCCTGATCCGTGAACTGGCCCGGGAGCGGATCGCCGCGGTCCCAGTGCTCGTACCCATGCTGGAGGATCGCCACCGCAAGGACGGGCTGTCACTAGTCTGGCAGACTTCCTCTCCCTGCAAGGATACAAAAGCATGAAGGTGATGATCAGACGGTCCGAAGGGGCACTTTCGGCCTATGTGCCGAAGAAGGATCTCGAGGAGCCAATTGTCGAGACCGAGCTCGACAGCCTGTGGGGCGGCTGGGTGAAGCTTGGCAATGGCTGGGTGCTGGAACTGCCTGCGATGGCTGACGACACGCGGCTTCCAATCACTGTCAACGCCCGCAAACGCGGTGGGGAGGAATGACATGAGCCTCGATCTCCTGATCGATCCTGCCGAAACGTTGGCGGATGTGTCGCAAGCTTTGCGCGCGAGCAAACTGGTGCCCTATATCGGCCCTGGCATTTCGGCGCTCGGCGATCCGGCAGCCCCGATGACTCCCGAGGCGCTGGCCGAGTTCTTCGGCACGAAGGTTGCCCTGCCGCGCCGCGCCCGGGGCAATGCCTGGGCGAGCGCGCAGCATATCGAGAGCTACAAGCACCGCAACACGGTGACGGCGCTGATGACCGAAGCCTTCGCCACGCCGGTGGTCCCATCTGCTTTCCATCGTTATGTTGCGGCGCTCGATTTGCCGCTCATCATAGACAGCTGGTACGGTTCGGAAATGCGCATGGCGCTTGAGGGCCGTATCGACTGGGCAGAAGCACAGGGCATTACCCGCGCCGGCATCGGTGAGGATTGCTGGTTCCGCTTCTACAACGACCGGGGCGGGGTCATCACTGCGACGGAAGCAGCGGCGCAGCCCACCCTGCTCTACACGCCGCACGGCAGCACCCTGCCAGCGCATAATTTCCTGATTTCCGACGCCGATTATGTCGAGGTTCTGACTGAGATCGATATCCAGACGCCCATCCCCGAGATCGTCCGCCAACGCCGGACCGGCATGGGCTTCCTGTTCATCGGCTGCCGCTTCCACGACCAGCTACTGCGCAGCTATGCGCGGCAGATCAAGAAGCGCTCGGGCGAGCACCATTATGCGGTGGTGGACCTTGCCAGCCTGACGCGGAACGAGCGCCGCTTCCTCGACGAACACGGCATCGCGCCCATCGACATGGACCTGGCCGAGGCGCTGGAACGGCTGATCGCCGGCTGATGCAATTGCCCTTGCGACCTGCTTCCAAGCGGCTCTGCCCCGGACAAGGGGCAGGGCCGCTGCTTTATCGGCCCAGTCGCTGTCACCTTCATGACATTGGCGCAAAGGCCACGTCGTCAATCGGACAATGCCTTGCTGCACCGCAGCAGGATTCCCTGAAATCCGGGAAATTCCAAGGTTGGCACGGCGGTTGCTTCTATCACTCCACGACACATCACGGATTGCACAAAGCCGGATCGGGGACAAAGCTATGACGGACCTTGGACAGGAAATCACGGAAGCCTTCGGAGATGAAAACGGCGTCGTCGATATCGGCGATGTCATGCAGCAGATGGCCGAGCACAAGGGCTGTGGCACATCCAGCGAAGGCGGCAAGGCCAGCTGCGGTTCATCCGACGGGCCGGAAGACATGGACCCGGAGATCTGGGAAAAGGTCAAGAACCACCCCTGCTACAGCGAGGAAGCGCACCACCATTATGCCCGCATGCATGTCGCGGTGGCGCCCGCCTGCAATATCCAGTGCAACTATTGCAACCGCAAATATGACTGCGCTAACGAGAGCCGCCCCGGCGTCGTTTCCGAACGGCTGACCCCCGAGCAGGCGGCGAAGAAGGTGTTGGCGGTGGCTTCCACCATCCCGCAGATGACGGTGCTGGGCATTGCTGGTCCGGGCGACCCGCTCGCCAATCCGGCCAAGACTTTCGAAACGTTCCGGCTGATCGCCGAGACCGCGCCCGACATCAAGCTGTGCCTTTCGACCAACGGCCTGTCGCTGCCCGACTGGGTGGATGAGATCGCCAAGTACAAAGTCGACCA
>JAHFPT010000081.1:0-5722 GCA_023266625.1 Novosphingobium sp.
ACGAACCGCCGCATCACCGTGCCGCCCATATTTTCATCGTCGAGCAACGAGACACGAGCCTGGGCCGAATAAATCAGATTATGGCGCTGATTGGCGGCTCGGAACATCAGCATCGGCACACCATCGATCTGGCGGACGACCAGCACATTGCTGAAAACTATTCGCGCGGTCGGGCGAGAGAACCGGGCGAAGGCAATGCCGGTGGTCAGGGCGAAAAACAGGATGCCAAGCGTGATCTCGATCACGACCATGATATTGGCGTAGAGCGATATCGGATAAATGTTGCCGTAGCCGATGGTGGCAACCGTGTGCACGCTGAAGAAAAATTCCCGCCAGAAAGGCGCAATTCCGGCGGTTTCTGCCGGCAGCGAGAGACCCGCAGTGTCAAAATGGTAGAGCGCCGCAAAAACCAGATTGAATCCGACAAAGCACAGCACAAACAGGATCGACAATCTCAGCCAGCTGAGCTGCATCAGCTGGTGATAGGAATCGGTCGCGACCATCCGGCGCACGCCGAGTGCCTTGACCTTGATCCTGTCCCGGTCCCTGAGCGTTCGCGGGTGGGGTTGACCGGGTTGCGTAGGTTTCGTGCTTGACATGCCATCAGTCTAGGTGGTGGCTGACAGGCTCGCAACAGACTCGACGCCAGTTTGCTTTTTCGCCTCATTCGCCTATATAGCATCGCTGACGCCCCGGCTGCGCAGTCGTCCAAAGCGACCTGCCCCTGCCGGGGTTTGCCGTTTCGAGCACCGAGGAAGTAGCATGACCCGTCGCCGCCAGATTTACGAAGGCAAGGCCAAGATCCTCTATGAGGGGCCTGAACCCGGCACCATCATCCAGTATTTCAAGGACGATGCCACCGCCTTCAATGCCCAGAAAAAGGGTACGATCCAGGGCAAGGGTGTGATCAACAATCGCATCAGCGAGTATGTTTTCACCCGCCTGTCGCACATTGGCATCCCGACTCACTTCATCCGCCGCATCAACATGCGCGAGCAGGTGGTCCGCCAGGTCGAGATCATCCCGATCGAAGTGGTGGTGCGCAACGTCGCCGCTGGGTCGATCAGCAAGCGCCTCGGCATTCCCGAAGGCGAGCCGCTGCCGCACACCCTGATCGAATATTACCTCAAGGACGATGCGCTCGAAGACCCGATGGTCTCTGAGGAACACATCGCCTGCTTCGGCTGGGCCTCGAATGAGGAGATGCAGGACATTTCGGCCATGGCGATCCGGGTCAACGATTTCCTCTCCGGCATGTTCGCCGCGATCAACATCCGCCTGATCGACTTCAAGCTTGAATTCGGTCGCCTGTGGGACGGCGATTACGCCCGCGTCATCCTGGCCGACGAAATCAGCCCGGACGGCTGCCGCCTGTGGGACATGACCACCGGCGAAAAGCTCGACAAGGACCGTTTCCGGCGGGATATGGGCGGGGAGTCCGAGGCCTATCAGGAAGTCGCCCGGCGCCTCGGCCTGCTGATGGAGGATGGCGCGACCAGCGAAGTTCTGGATCTGTCGAAACACAGGAAGTTGCGCGGGAAGTAGATCCTGGGTTGCTCGTGTGCTTCGACAAGCTCAGGATGAGCGGAGGCTGTGCCCAATTCCCCCAAACCCGCTCAGCCTGAGCTTGTCGAAGGCCGTGCACTACACTTGCCCAATCCCCTGATATTCTCCACGGTCGGCTGAATGCGCCGCCTGATCCCATTCCTCCTCGCCGTCCTCACCCTCGCCGCCTGCGCGCCGCAGGTGGAGCGTGTAGCCTCGGCTTCATCCCCACGCGCAAAGCCGGTCTGGGCCTTCGAAGCCAGCGACATTCCGGTCGATCCCGCTTTTCGCTTTGGCCAACTCGCCAATGGCATGCGTTTTGTCATTCGCCAGAACGCGACGCCCAGGGGCACTGCTGCGGTACGCATGGAAGTCGCCGCCGGTTCGCTCGACGAGGCCGATAGCGAGCGCGGCTTTGCCCATTTCGTCGAGCATATGGCGTTTAATGGTTCGACCCATGTTCCCGAAGGCGAAATGGTCCGGCTGCTCGAGCGCGAGGGGCTGGCTTTCGGCGCCGATACCAATGCCCAGACCGGTTTCGAGCAGACCACCTATATGCTCGACCTGCCGCGCAACGATCCCGCCCTGCTCGGCACCGCGCTGATGCTGATGCGCGAGACCGCTAGCGAGCTGCGGTTCGACAGCCAGGCAGTGGCGCGAGAGCGCGGTGTGGTCCTTGCCGAGATGCGCGACCGCAACAGCTGGCAGTTGCGCAATCTCGAGGCGCAGATTGCCTTCCTCGACCCCGGCGCGCGCTATACCGGGCGGCTGCCGATCGGCAAGGCAGAGGCCCTCAACGCCGCATCCGCCGAGAGCTTGCGGGCCTTTTGGCAACGCAGCTATGTGCCGGCCAAGACCACGCTGATTATCATCGGCGACTTCGCGCCCGAGCTGGTCGAGACGGCGATCCGGGCGCAATTTGAAACCTGGCAAGCCGCGATTGCGCAGCCGCAACCTGGCGCAGGTCCGGTCAATCCGAAACGCCGCGGCGAGACCGAGATCTACATCGATCCGGCCATGTCCGAACGCATCGCTGCCTCGCGTCATGGCGCATGGCTCGATGAGCCGGACACTATCGCCCAGCGCCGTGAGAACCTGCTCCGTCAGATCGGCTATGCCATCGTCAACCGCCGCCTCCAGCACCTGTCGCGCCAAGGCGATCCGCCTTTCCGCGACGCCGGGCTGGGCACCGGCGATGTCTTCAAGGCGGGGCGCACCACCAATCTCATCGTCGATACGGTCGACGGCAAATGGCGGCGCGGGCTGATCGCTGCCGCTGTGGAATACCGCCGGGCGCTGCGGTTCGGCTTTGCGCCGGGCGAAATCGCCGAGCAGGTTGCGAATATCAAAACTTCGTTGGAGAACGAGGCTGGTTCTGCTGCGACCCGCAGCCATGGCGCGCTGGTCAATGCCGTCTTCGGCCTGCTGCGGAACGATCAGGTGCCGACGACACCGGAAACCGCGCTGGCGCGCTTTGGTGAGTTCGCGCCGACAATAATCGCCAAGCGGGTGCTTGCCGCACTGCGCAAGGAGGCAGTGCCGCTGGCCGATCCATTGCTGCGCCTGCAAGGCCGTCGCAGCCCTGAAGGCGGCGCAGAAGCGCTGCGTGCCGCCTGGAACGAAGCCATGCACCACGCGCTGGTCCGCGAACGCACCGCTGACGGGGGAAGCTTCGGCTACAGCAATTTCGGCCCGCCGGGCACGGTTGCCAGCGACAGCCGCGAGTCCGCGCTGGGCATTCGCACCATCCGCTTCGCCAATGGCGTTGGCCTCAACCTCAAACGTACCGAACTGGAGAATGACCGCATCGTCATCCAGCTCGCCGTGGATGGCGGTGCCCGGCTGAACACTCTTGCCAAGCCGCTGACCACCGAAATGACGGGGTCGCTGACTGCGGGCGGCCTCGGCAAACACAGCCAGGACGCGCTGCAATCGATTCTCGCCGGGCGCACGGTCGGCTTCGCTTTGGATAGCGGGCCAGATGCTTTCGTTTCCTCAGTGCAAACCACGCCGCGCGATCTCGAGCTCCAGCTCCAGCTGCTCACGGCATTGGTCAGCGACCCTGGCTTTCGCGCCGAAGGCGAGCTGCGCTACCGGCTCAACATCAACAATTTCTTTGCCCAGCTGCGCGCGACCCCGCAGTCGGCACTGAGCAATGCGATTGGCGGCATATTGTCAGACAATGACCCGCGCTTCACGCTGCAAAGGGTCGAGGACTACCGCAAGCTGACCTTCGCCGAATTGAAGGCCGGGATTGCCGATCGTCTGGCGCATGGCGCAATCGAGCTGGGGATTGTCGGCGACATCGACGAACAGCAGGCAATCGCCCTGGTGGCCCGGACGTTCGGCGCGCTACCGCCACGCGAGACTGGTTTTCCGGGCTATACAGAGCAACCCAAGCGGCCATTCACGACCAGCCGCGCGCCCCGCATCATTCGCCACACCGGCCCCGGCGATCAAGCGCTGCTGCGCCTGACCTGGCCGACCCGCGACGACAGCGACCCGGCCGCAAGCATCGCCCTGGCCCTGCTCGAACGCATCGTCCAGATCGAGCTGACCGAGACCCTGCGCGAAAAACTCGGCAAGGCATACTCGCCCTCAGCCAACAGCAATCCCTCGCACTATTGGCGCGGCTATGGCGTGTTCGGGATCGCCGCTTCGGTCGATGTTGCGCAAGTCGCCGCTGCGCGCTCGGCCATTGCCGAGACAGTTGCGCGGCTGCGCAATGCGCCGGTTGGCGCAGACGAACTGCAACGCGCGCGCCAGCCGCTGATCGAAGCGCAGGACAATGCGCTCAAGGCAAACCGGGGCTGGCTGGCCCTCACCGCCCGTGCGCAAAGCGAGGCGGAAAGGATCGACCGCTTCGTCAAGGCGAAGGAGCGGCTGGTTGCGCTTACCGCCGGGGATATTCAGGCTGTGGCGAGGCGCTATCTTGGCACTGCCGATGCCGTCGAAGTGCTGGTGCTGCCGGAAGGCGTGGACGAACCCAAGCCCTGACAGGCGGGCCGAACCAGACGAAATTCGCGGCCACGCCGGGCTTCATGACCGCCGTCCCCGGCTGGTCATGGCGCGTGGTTCGGTCTTGACTTGCGACCGGTCTTATCCGCCCATTCCGAGATCAGCCCGTCATAGAGCGGGTGATCGATCAGCTCGTATTTCTCGGGGAAGTTGAAATTCGCGCTGGCAGCCTGCCCCGTCTCCATAATCTCGCGCGCCATCTTCAAATGGTTCGCGGCGGCCGTCACCCAGCCCCCGGTCATCATGTTGAAGCCCGTGCCCGGCGCGCTGAAGCCCATGGTGGCAACCGGGATTTTCGATCCGAACGCCTTGACCAGTCCTGGAACGTGATCGCGACCCGGCGGGTAGAACAGCGCGTCGGCTCCCGCCTCGGCATAGGCATGGCCGCGCTTGATCGCTTCCTCCATGCTACCGGTGCCGCCGCCGCCCATCTCGTTCGAATAGAGCTCGTCGCAGCGCGCGATGATGACGAAATCCTGCCCTGAATCGCGCTGCGCCCGCCGCGCAGCATCGATCCGCGCCTGCTGGTCTTCGATCGACCACAGCCCGTTGACGTGCTTCGAGTGCTTGGGGTTGCGTTCGTCCTCGACGTGGAAGCCGGCGATGCCCTGCTGGATGTAACGGCGGGTGAAGTGATAGGCGTCGGCGACCGTCTCGCCCAGCGTGTCGGCGTCGGCGATCAGCGGAATTTGCATGACATTGGCGATGCGGCTCGCCTGCTCGATCTGCTCGACCTGGCTGTAGACGCCGTTGTCGGGCACCGCATAGTGGAAGGCGCTGCAGGCATGGCCGCCGAGATAGGCCGCCGGAAAGCCGACATATTCGACAATGCGTCCGGTGATCGCGGAATAGGTATCCCCGCAGACGAAATGCTCGCCCTTGTCGATCAGCGCGCGCAGTTTTGCTCCCTTGTTCGGCATGGCATTCTCTCCCGGTTCGGTTCGTTGGCGATGACAGTTGCACGAGGCTTGGCGGCAAGCAAGACTGTGCCTCAATCCGGCCAGTTCACCACCGAAGCCTGACTCGGTCCACCCTCACCCTGCGATTGCATCAGGAAGGTGCTCGTCCACCCGCCATCGACATGGAGATTATGCCCAGTCACATAGCTGGCGAGGTCTGAGAGCAGGAACAGGATCGCCTTGGCCAGCTCGTCCGGCAT
>JAHFPT010000081.1:5732-19628 GCA_023266625.1 Novosphingobium sp.
GCGGCCGAGCGGGATTTTTGTCTTCATCGTGGCGTTCATCTTCGCCTGCCCCTCCTCGTTCAAGGCCAGACGCGGAGTGGCGGCGCTGCCGGGCATCGCGGCGTTGACGCGGATGCCATAGGGGCCCCACTCGTCCGCCATGGTGCGCACGAGATTGATCATCCCGGCCTTGGCCGCGCCATAGCCGGCGTGGTTGGGCGCGGAAGTCAGCCCGCTGACCGAGCTGATACAGGCAATCGCGCCGGGCTTGCCGTTCTTGAGTAGCGAGCGCCCGACGGCGCGGGCGGGCAGGAAGAAGGAGGTGAGGTTAAGCAGGATCGAACGGTTGAAATTGTCGAGGCTCATGTCAACCACCTGGTCCCACACCCCCAGCCCGATCACCGTCGCCATCACATCGACCGGACCCAGCGCAGCCTCCGCCGCCGCATGCGCCGCCTCGACGCTCGCTTCGCTGGTCGCATCCGCCTGAATGGCGACGGCCTTGCCGCCTGCCGCATTAAGCTCACCGGCGATCTTTTCCGCCCGCTCGCGCACGAGATCGACCACCGCGACATGCGCGCCTGCCTCACTCAGCCGGAAGGCGGTGCGCTCGCCCATGCCAAAGCCGCCGCCCCAGACGATGGCATGCTTGCCCGCAAGACCCAGAATGTCCTGACTCATTGCAACTCTCCCGTTTCTGAGGTCTCTTCTTGACCAGTCGCGGGACAACGCCAAGTGCCTTTCATCCATCGAGCTTGAATGATCCCAGTTAGACCACTTAACTCCCCTCCCCTGTGGGGAGGGGTTGGGGGTGGGGGAGCGAGGCCGCAAGGTCTCGCGTCCACGCTGGCCGCCGTACACCCCCACCCAACCTCCCCCTCAAGGGGGAGGAATAAGAAATGAGGAACATAAATGCTCATCAGTGCCGGAAACCGCCGCATCCATTTCGACCTGCTGGGGCCGGAAGACGCACCCGTGGTCTGCCTCGCCCATTCGCTGTCATCGGACAGCGGCATCTGGGCCGAGCAAGTGCCGCCGCTGCTGGCAGCGGGCTGGCGGGTGCTGCGGATCGACATGCGGGGGCATGGGGGCAGCGATCCGGTAGACGGGCCTTACACGATGGAAGAGCTCGCGGCGGATGTCGTGCTGGCGCTGGACTTCCTCGGCATCGAACAGATGCATTTCGTCGGCCTGTCGATCGGCGGGATGATCGGCCAGCAACTGGCGCTCGACCACGCCAATCGCCTCCATTCGCTGATGCTCACCGGAACATCGCCAAAGGCCGTGCCCGGCCCGCCGGAGATGTGGCCGCAACGCTTTGCGGCGATCAGAGCCGCGGGTTCGGTCGAACCCATCGCCGACGCCACCATGACCCGCTGGTTCACCGAAGCCTTCCGCCCGCGCCGCGAGAACCGCTGGCAGCAGGTCTGGAACATGGTCGCTAACACGACGCCCGAAGGCTATATCGGCGGGGCCGAGGCGATCATTGGGTTCGATGTGCTGGACCGGCTGCCTGTGGTCAGGATGCCGGTGCTGGTGGTCTGCGGAGATGAGGACACCGGCACCCCGCCCGAGGGCAACCGGAGGATTGCAGAGATGATACCTGGGGCGCGGTATCAGGAAATCGCCAACGCGCGGCATATCCCGATGGCGGAGCATCCAGAGGTGTTTTCGCGGATCATGCTGGACTGGCTGGAGGGGCGAGGGTGATGTTGGGCCGGTGTTGCGCATGGCCTTCGACAAGCTCAGGCTGAGCGGGTGTTGTATGGATTGGCGGGGATTATGTCTCATCTCCCATACCAAACCCCGCTCAACCTGAGCTTGTCGAAGGCCACGCGCCAACCTCCGCGCTACCGCAACTTCGCAATCGCAATCCCGTCCACCTTCGCCCGGTCCTTGGTCGATTCCTCGCTGCGCTTGAGTGCCTTGGCAATCGCCTTCAGCCCCATGCCCTTGGCCGCCAGCGTGCGCAGCATCGCCACTTCATCGGAGTTCCAGGGTTGGCGGTGGCGGGTGAATGGTTCGGCCATGGTATGCTCACTTTCTTAGCCCCGCACTCGCTCATCCTGAGCTTGCCGAAGGACAGGGGAGCGATGAATCCTGTTCGCCCTCTTCGCAAGGGCTTTCCTACACCAGCCAAGCCTGCCAAGCACCCCCCGCTCATTGACATCGTCAGCAACATCATGATTCAACGCGGGAGTTTTGCGCGGCCGCAAACTTTCGCCTAAAATAATTGCATCGTTTGCATGGGCAAAAATGCAAAAATTAGCCGTCCTATATAGCCTTCTTCACCGCAGCCTTCTTCTTCACCGGAGCCTTCCTCCGCCCGCCCTTCTTCGCCGGGCCCTTCGCCGCCTTCTCGTCGATCAGCACCACTGCCTGCTCCGCCGTCAGCGCCTCGGGCTGGCTGTCGCGCGGAAGGGTGGCATTGGTCGTGCCGTCGGTCACATAGGGGCCATAGCGCCCCGCCATCAGCTTCATTTCGCCGCCCGAAGTCGGATGCGCCCCGAAGGTCTTGAGCGGTTCGGCGGCAGCACGCGCACCACGCCCTGCGCCATTCGCCGCGTCGGCCAGCTTGGCCACCGCCGCGTTCATGCCGGTTTCGAACACTTCAGCAGTCGCGCGCAGCTTCGCGTATTTGCCGTCATGCGCGAGGTATGGCCCATAGCGGCCGATGCTGGCGGTGATCGGCTTGCCGCTCTCGGGATGATCGCCGATGCTGCGCGGCAGGCTGAGCAGCTTCACCGCCCAATCGAGATCGAGCTCGGGAATGTCCTTGGGGATCGAGCTCCGCTTGGCCTCCTTGCCCTCGCCCAGCTGGATATAGGGGCCAAAACGGCCGGCCCTGCGGGTGATGCTCTCACCGCTTTCCGGATGCTTGCCCACCTCGGCATCATCGCCGCCTTCTGCGCCACTGCCGCCGGGCTGGGCGAATTTGCGGGTGAATTTGCATTCCGGATAGTTCGAACAGGCGACGAATGCGCCATAACGCCCGCCGCGCAGCGACAGCCGTCCAGCCTCGCATTTCGGGCATTTGCGGGGATCCCCGCCGTCATCGCTGGGCGGGAACAGATAGTCGGAGAGGAACTCGTCCAATGCCTCGGTGACTTCGGAAGGCTTCTTCTCCATCACCTCGTCGGATTTGGGTTTGAAGTCCTTCCAGAATGCTTCGAGCACGCCTTTCCACGCCGCCCTGCCGCCTGAAACCTCATCGAGCTCGTCTTCCATCCCGGCGGTGAAATCATAGCCGACATAGCGGGCGAAAAAGCGTTCGAGAAATGCGGTGAGAATTCGCCCCGATTCCTCTGCAAAGAAACGGTTTTTTTCGGTACGAACGTAGTTCCGATCCTTCAAAACCTGCAAGGTTGCGGCATAGGTGGAAGGTCGTCCAATGCCGAGTTCCTCCAACCGCTTGACCAGGCTGGCCTCGGAGAACCGGGGCGGCGGCTGGGTGAAATGCTGGGTGGCATCGACGCCCTTCTTGGCCGGGGTGTCGCCCTTGGCCATGGCCGGGAGCAAGCCGCTTTCATCGTCCTCGGCATCGGGTTTGTTGTCGCGATCTTCCTCGTAAACCGCGAGGAAGCCCGGGAACTTCACGACCTGGCCGGTAGCACGCAATTCATGCTTGCCGGCCGGGTCGCGCAGGGTGACGGTGGTGCGCTCGAGGCTGGCCGAGGCCATCTGGCTGGCCAGCGCGCGCTTCCACACCAGCTCGTAAAGCCGCGCCTCGTCACCGCTGCCATAGTGGTTCTTGGCAAACTCGACCGGCCTGATCGCCTCATGCGCTTCCTGCGCATTCTTGGCCTTAGTCTCATAAATGCGCGGCTTCTCCGGCAGATAGTGCCCGTTATACCTGTCGCTGATCGCCTTTCGCGCATCGGAAATGGCACTGGGGTCCATCTGCACCCCGTCGGTGCGCATATAGGTGATCGCGCCCGCCTCATAGAGGTTCTGCGCCACCCGCATGGTGTGGCTGGCCGAAAAACCGAGCTTGCGCGCTGCTTCCTGTTGCAGCGTCGAGGTGGTGAACGGCGGGTAGGGATTGCGCTTTTGCGGGCGGGTATCGACCTCCTCGACGCGGAACACCGCGCCCTCGACCGCCGCCTTGGCACGCATGGCGATGCCTTCTTCGCCAATGCTCAGCCGTTCGATCTTCTCGCCGTCGAACTTCACCAGCCGCGCCGGGAACTCAGTCCCGCCCTGCTCCAGCCTGGCGACAACCGACCAATATTCCTGCGCGCGGAACAGCTCGATCTCGCGCTCGCGCTCGACGATCAGTCGCAGCGCCACCGATTGCACGCGGCCTGCGCTCTTGGCCCCAGGCAATTTGCGCCACAGCACCGGCGACAGGGTAAAACCGAACAGATAATCCAGCGCACGGCGGGCGAGATAGGCGTCGATCAGATCCTGATCGAGCTCGCGCGGGTGCTTCATCGCTTCGGTCACCGTCGCCTTGGTGATGGCGTTGAAAGTGACCCGCTCGACATGCTTGGGCAGCAGCTTGCGCTTGGCCAGCAGTTCGCGGACGTGCCAGCTGATCGCCTCGCCCTCGCGGTCGGGGTCGGTGGCAAGGATCAGCCGGTCGGCGCCCTTCACCGCATCGGCGATGGCTTTGACCTGCCGCGCCTTGTCGCCATAAAGCTCCCAGTCCATCGCGAAGTCTTCGTCGGGACGGACCGAGCCATCCTTGGGCGGCAGGTCGCGGACGTGCCCGTAGGAGGCAAGCACCTTGTAGTCCGTGCCGAGATATTTCTCGATGGTCTTGGCCTTGGCCGGCGATTCGACGATGACTAATTGCATTGTGGAAACGTTTCCCTTTACGCGTATGTGTACGCACACGCGCGATGGTGGCGGGCTCGGGCCGGATACGTCAAGATGGTGCGAGTGATCGGAGCGGGAGGCACGATGATGCGGAAGGTGGCAATTGGATTGGCAGTGCTTGCGTTGGTTGCGGGGGCCAACGCGTCAGCGCAAAGTGCCGAGCGGCTGGTTGCGCCTGCCTTGCCTGGCTTTGTCGTGGGCTATTCTGCAGCGAATGCGGTAAATTCCATCCGGGAAGAAATTCCAATCGGACAAAGTCTCCAGCGTTGGACACGAATGGTGACAACGCAGTGGTTTGCCGACCTCGCCACAAAGGTAACTCCCGCGCAATATGCTCAGAATGTCATTGCGCCACTGCCAAGAGCCTGCCCTCGAGCAAGCGTTTCACCAATAGAAAACATCACGGTGTCTGGTCGCCAGGCAGTAAGATTTCAGGTTGATTGTCCCAAAAACTCGGGTGGGACGTCGGAAACGTTCATGTTTCTCGCCATTGCTGGACAACGCGACATGCATGTGAAGCAAGTGGCGTTCTCGTCATTGTCCCCTCCAGCAACTAGAGAATGGGCCCGCAGGCTCCTCGCAGCGACAGTGTTTTGCACCATCGGAGACCGCACACCAGCCTGCCTGTAGCAGCGGACCAACTGCAAAACGCAGATTGGACTATTGCCCAGCAAGCGAAACCCGCCCCGCCGCATGGCGCACCAGCCTGCCCGCCAGCTCCAGTTCCAGCAATGCCAGTTGCACCGCCGCTGCGCTGTCTCCGCTTTGCCGGATGAGTTCGTCAATCGCGACGGGTGCCGTGTTGAGCAGGGAAGTAAGGTCGGCAGGATCATCCGCCAGCTCGCTGTCCGCAGCCAGCCAACCCGGCACATCCTCGCGAAAGCTGGAGCGGGGTGTACCATCGAAGGCCGAAAGCAGCTCGATGACGTCCTCGGCGCTTTGCACCAGCACTGCGCCATCGCGGATCAGCTGGTTGCCGCCATGGGCGCGGCTGTCGAGCGGCGAGCCGGGGATCGCCATGACCTCACGCCCCGCCTCGCCCGCCAGCCTTGCGGTGATCAGCGAGCCGGACTTGGGCGCGGCTTCGACCACCAGCGTGCCTGCGGCGATGCCGGCAATGATGCGGTTGCGCGAGGGGAAATGGCGGGCAATCGGTTCGGCACCTGGCGGATGTTCGGTGATCAGCAACCCGCGCTGGGCCACTTCCTCCTGCAATTCGGCATGTTCGGGCGGATAGGCGATATCGATGCCGCTGGCGATGACGCCAATCGTGCCGCCGCCCTGATCGCCCGCCGCCAGCGCGCCCCGGTGCGCCGCCCCGTCGATCCCGCGGGCCAGACCGGAAACCACCGCCAGCCCTGCCTCGGCGAGCTGCCCGGCGAAATCACGCGCCAGTTTGACTGCCCCCGCCGAGGCATTGCGCGCGCCGACTATGGCCACCACGGCGCGCGCTGCAATTGCCGCATCGCCGCGCGCCACCAGGATCGGCGGCGCGCCCTCGATCTGGGCAAGCAGCGGCGGATAGTCGCACGAATCGTGAAACAGATAGCGCGCACCGGCCCGTTTGACTGCCGCAGCCTCTTCGGCAACGCGCGCCTCTGCGACCGGCTGATACCGCCCGCCGCCGCGCGCGGCGAGATCGGGCAGCGCCGCCAGTGCAGAACCGGCATCGCCGAAACGGCGGAGCAACTGGGCATAGCTGACCGGGCCAATGTTGGGCGAGCGCAGCAAGCGGATGCGCGCGAAGGCTTCCTGCTGCGATAGGGTCACTGTTTGCTGCCGACGCGCGGTTCGGTCCCGGCCATCAGGCGCGAAATATTGGAACGGTGCTGAACGATCACGATCAAAGCGATCGCCAAGAACACCGGCACCAAGACTGTCATCCCCAGCAGCCACGCGGCAAGCGGTGCGCCGAGCACCGCAGCCATCGAGGAAACCGAAGAAATCCGCGTCGCGGCAAGGACTGCGGCCCAGATCACCGCGCCGGCCAGCAAGACCTGCCACGCCAGAGCCAGACAAACCCCTGCGGCGGTCGCAAAACCCTTGCCGCCGTTGAACTTCAGCCAGACCGGAAAGCAATGCCCCAGGATCGCCCCGATTGCAGCAACCCCCGCAAATCCAGGCAGCCAGCGCGCAGCGATCGACACCGCGAGAAAGCCTTTTGCCGCATCGAGCAGCAGCGTCGCCGCCGCCAGCCCCTTGCGCCCGGTGCGCAGCACATTGGTCGCGCCGATGCTGCCCGAGCCAATGCTGCGCAGATCCCCCGCCCCAGTCAGCCGGGTGAGGATCAGCCCGAAGGGCACGGAGCCCAGCGCATAGCCGAGCAGGAGGGCAAAGAGTTGGTTCATATGCCCCCCATAACCGTCTGGCCTGAGCTTGTCGAAGGCCTGTTCTTCCATTTTGGACGTTGCAAAAGTAAGGACGGCCCTTCGACAAGCTCAGGGTAGGCGGTTCTTGATGCAGGAATTCAAAGAAGAGTCGCCAATCCTCCTGTTCGATTCGGGCGTCGGCGGGCTGTCGGTGCTGGCCGAGGTCCGCAAACTGCTGCCCGATGCGCCAGTGATCTACGCCGCCGACAACGCCGGGCTGCCTTATGGCGGCAAGAGCGAGGCGGAGATCGCCGCGCGAGTCTGCGGGTTGCTCGGGCGGATGGCGGAGCGGTTTCATCCCCGGCTGATCTGCATAGCCTGCAACACTGCCTCGACCATCGCGCTGGGCATGGTGCGCGAGGTGCTGCAAATTCCCATCGTCGGCACGGTTCCGGCGATCAAACCGGCAGCCGCGATGACCCGGAGCGGAGTCATCGGCCTACTCGGCACCGAGGCGACTATCCGCCAGACCTATGTCGACCGGCTTGAGGCCGAATTCGCGGCGGACAAGCGCTTGCTGCGCTTCGCCGCGCCCGAGCTGGTGATGGCGGCGGAGGCCAAGCTGCGCGGGCAGAGCGTGGACCCGGCGGTCTATGCCAACGCTGCCAGGGGGCTGCGCTTGCAGCCCGGCGGTGAGGCCATAGATACGGTGGTGCTTGCCTGCACCCATTTCCCGCTGGTCGAAGCGGAGCTGGCAGCGGCGTTTGGCGCGGGTGTATCCTTCGTGCACGGCGCAGCGGGAATCGCGCGGCGCATATTCCATCTGACTGAAGGTCAGTCCTTCCATCGGGTTTCGCCAGACTGTGCGCTGTTTACCCGAAAGGATGACGCGGTCACTAAACTGTTACCTGCGCTCGAACGCCACGGGCTGAATCGGGTCGCGGTGCTGTAGCGCGCGGATGTCTGAACTGCTCATCGAATTGTCCGTTATCAATTTTGGCAGGTCGATAATATGCTTGATACAGCGCCACTAATGGTACGAAACAAGTCACTGGCAAACAGGGCAACCATTCGCTATGGGGCGGCAAACGGCAGGATTCCGGAATTCGTGAACTACGACCAGATCTTCGACGCGGCAATCGATCGCCTTCACTCCGAGGGCCGCTACCGCGTATTCATCGACATTTTACGCAACAAGGGTTCCTATCCCAATGCGCGCTGTTTCGCGGGGCATAATGGCCCCAAGGACATCACCGTGTGGTGTTCGAACGACTATCTCGCGATGGGCCAACACCCCAAGGTGATCGCCGCGATGGAAGAGGCGCTGCACGATGTCGGCGCAGGCTCTGGCGGCACCCGCAATATCGGCGGCAACACCCACTACCATATCGAGCTTGAGCATGAGCTGGCCGATCTCCACGGCAAGGACGGCGCGCTGCTGTTCACTTCGGGCTATGTTTCGAACGATGCGACGCTCTCGACTCTGGCCAAGGTGCTGCCCGGCTGCGTGATCTTCTCCGATGAACTCAATCACGCCAGCATGATCGCCGGCATCCGCAATTCGGGCGCGGAAAAGAAGGTGTTCCGGCACAACGATCTCGCGCACCTCGAAGAGCTGCTCGCCGAAACCGATCCCGAGCTGCCCAAACTGATCGCCTTCGAAAGCGTCTATTCGATGGACGGCGATGTCGCGCCGATCCACGCGATCTGCGATCTGGCCGACCAATACAACGCGCTGACCTATATCGACGAGGTTCACGCCGTCGGCATGTATGGCCCGCGCGGCGGCGGCATCGCCGAACGCGACGAGGCGGCGCACCGGATCACCATCATCGAAGGCACTCTGGGCAAGGCTTTCGGGGTGATGGGCGGCTATATCGCGGCCGACAGCAAGATCGTCGATGTCATCCGCAGCTATGCGCCGGGCTTCATCTTCACCACCAGCCTCGCCCCGGTGCTGGTCGCTGGCGTATTGGCGGCGGTCAAGCACCTCAAGGCAAGCAGCATCGAGCGCGAGGCCCAGCAGGCCGCCGCCGCCACATTGAAGCGCCTGTTCGCCGAAGCCGGGCTGCCGGTGATGCCATCGACCACCCATATCGTGCCGCTGATGGTCGGCGATCCGGTTCGCGCCAAGCAGATCAGCGATATCCTGCTCGCCGAATACGGCGTTTACGTCCAGCCGATCAATTACCCGACTGTGCCGCGCGGCTCCGAACGCCTGCGCTTCACCCCCGGCCCCGCCCACACCGAGGCAATGATGCGCGAGCTGACCAAGGCGCTGGCCGAGATCTGGGAACGGCTGGAGCTGAAAAGGGCGGCGTGAGTCCAGTTCGGCGAGGAGCAGGGACGGGCCAACATTTCCTCAGGCCGGATTCCGCAGAGCGCCTGAAAGCGATCCTGCTCCTGACAGCGTTCGCCTTCGCAACACGCGTGTGGATTTTCGGCAATCCCGTCATAAACATTGACGAGCAATTCTACCTGCTGGCCGGTGACCGGTTGCTTCAGGGCGAATTGCCCTATGTCGATATCTGGGACCGCAAACCGATCGGTCTGTTTCTGATCTACGCCTTGGTATGCCGCGTCTTCGCCGATCCGGTCATCGGCTACCAACTACTCGCCGCAATCTCGGTTGCCCTCACCAGCTATCTTTTGTTCGCCATCGCCCGGCGGCTGACGTCTTTTACGGTGGCCCTGGGCGGAGCCGCAGCTTACCTGGCGTGGCTGTCAGTTTTCGGCGGTATCGGGGGACAAGCGCCGGTTTTCTATAATCTGCCGATGGCTGCGGCTGCTGCGCTGACGATAGCTGTGGTCGCCCGGCCGGACGATCACCATCTCACCCGGCGGGGCTGCGCGATCATGTTGCTGACCGGCCTTGCCATCCAGATAAAATATACGGCGGTCTTCGAAGGCGTGTTCTTCGGATTGACCCTGCTATGGGCGGGGAAGACGCGGGACCGCGCCCTGCCAAGGCTCGGCGCCGATGCGGCAGTCTGGATCGCCTGCGCGCTTGCCCCGACCTTGGCAGCAGCCGGCGCCTATTTCGCCATGGGGCATCTCGACGCGTTCGTTCAGGCCAATTTCGTCTCGGTCTTCGAAGACAAGGGCTCATCCCTTCACGAGCTCGCCAACCTCGCCGGGCTAGTCGTCGGGCTGACGCCCTTCCTGGTATGCGCGAGGATTGCCCTGAGACGCTGGCGAACGGGCAAGGAAACCGGCCACCGCGAAGCGCGCTGGATGCTGGCTTGGGCCGGCGCAAGCTTCGCCGGCTTCCTGGTTTATGGTGGATGGGCCGACCACTACGTTCTGCCCATGCTGCTGCCCTTGAGTCTTGTTACGGCGCTTGCCTTTGACAGCATTGCGAAGCAGCGGCGTGCCATTGCCCTTGTTGTCGGCCTGGGCTTACTCGGCGGCTTTGGCCGGGCGATTGTCGAAGAGCGGCTGAATGGCAATAGGCAGGAGGTGTCGCGACTGACCGCAGTGATCCGGCCCTATCTCGGCAACGGATGCCTATATGTCTACGAAGGTCTCCCGATCCTCTATTTGCTCACGCATAGCTGCCTGCCCACGCGCTATGTCTTCCCCGAACATCTGACAGAGGACACATACGAACATGCGCTGGGTGTCGATCAGCTCGGCGAGTTGCGCGGGATTCTAACTCAGCGACCCTCTGTCGTTGTGAAAAGTACCGTCCCCGACGACGATACGAGGCCCGCTTCGCGTGAACTTCTCGAATCTGGATTGCGCCAGGACTACAGGATAGTTGGCCAAGCCATCGTTGGTGCTACACGCTATGAGGTCTATGCGCTAACAAACAGCTAGCGCAGTGAGACAACATTGTCCGAATGACGCGGATCGCGCCGGTTGCCGAGATATTGGCTGGCCATCGGCTCGTCGGCGGCTTCCACCACCACGCCTGCGCCAAAGCCGTTGAACGCCGTGCGCATCGCTGCGCCATAGGCACCGAGCATGCCGATCTCGATATAGTCGCCTGCCGCGACATCGCCGGGTAACTCGAATGGCCCATCCATGTGGTCGAGATCGTCGCAGGTCGGCCCGAAGAAGCTGAACGGACGGAGCGCTTCGCTCGCAGTCCCTGAAACATTGGTGCGCAGCAACCGGACCGGGAAGCGCCAGCCCAGATGAGCGGCATCGAATAACGCGCCATAGGCGCCGTCGTTGATGTAGAGTTCCCTGCCCCGGTGCTTTTCAACCCTGACGATCAGCGAATTATATTCGGCGCACAGCGCCCGGCCCGGCTCGCACCACAGTTCCGAAGAATAGGACACCGGCAGCGATTCCGCCGCGCGGTGGATCGCGCCGAAGTAATCCTCCAGCGGCGGCGGTTCCATCCCCGGATAGATCGAGGGAAAGCCCCCGCCGACATCGACGATATCGACCGTGACCGCTGCATCGACAATTGCGGCACGCACCCGCTCCAGCGCCGTTACATAGGCGAAGGGGGTCATCGCCTGGCTGCCGACGTGAAAGCAGATGCCAAGGCAATCGGCGACCTGGCGTGTCGCCTGCAGCAGCGGCGCGGCGTCGGCCAGATCGATGCCGAATTTGGCGGCAAGGCTGATCTCGGAATAATCCGACGAGACCCGCAGCCGCACACAGAGCGAAAGATCTTCGGGCACCTTACCAGCATCGTCCGCAGTGGCTGCGACGATCTTGTCGAGCTCTTCCCGGGTATCGAGACTGAAGGTGCGCACCCCGTGGACCGCATAGGCCTCTGAAATAGCACTCGCCGTCTTCACCGGGTGCATGAAGCACAGCACCGCCTCGGGCAGGACGCTGCGCACCAGCCGCACTTCGGCGATCGAAGCGACATCGTAATGGGTGATGCCAGCATCCCACAGAACGCGCAGCAGCGCCGGCGAGGGATTGGCCTTGACCGCATAGAGCGACTTGCCCGGAAACTTCTCGGCAAAGAAGCGGGCAGCGCGCGCCGCTGCGTGCGGGCGGTTGAGGATAACAGGTTCGTCCGGCGAAAGAGCGCGGACTACAGCCGGTGCATCGGGATAGATGTGCAATTCAAGGGACCCCCAAACGGTAGTTTCAACAAAGCAGCCTTGCGGTTTGGAAGTCCCCATGGGGCTGCGAGGGGGCGCTATAAATCTTCGTGCCTGAACTGCAAGTGAAAATGGACCCAGGGCCGAAATCTGGCGGTAATGCGCGGTCTTCGTACCTAACCGAGACGGTTACGGAATTCCTCCCAAGTGAATTTCCGCACGCATTCCAGCGAATCGTTCGCACTATCCCACAGCCAGATCGACGGCAGCGGCACGCCGTTGAAGGTGGTGGTCTTGACCATCGAATAATGCGCCTGATCGAGGAAGGCGATGCGCTGGCCAGGCTCGCAGGGTACCGGCAGGCGGTAGTCGCCGATGACATCGCCAGCGAGGCAAGAAGGGCCGCCGAGGCGGACCGCGCCGCCCTGCCCGTCATCGATGATCTCGTCGTCCATCGGCACCTCGCCGAGCATGGCCGGGCGATAGGGCGCTTCGATGACATCGGGCATGTGGCACGTCGCGGATATGTCGGTGATCGCCACCGGCATGCCGTTTTCATGCGCATCGAGGATCGTGCCGACGAGAATCCCGGCATCGAGCGCGACGGCCTCGCCAGGCTCGAGGTACACATCCGCACCGGTATCTTCCTTGAGATCGATCAGGAATTCGACCAATTCGTCGCGCTGGTAGTCGGCGCGGGTGATGTGGTGACCACCGCCGAGGTTGATCCATTTGAACTGGCCAAACCAGGGCTCGAGATGGTCGAAGGCAATATCCCAGGTGCGCTCGAGCGGCGCGAAATCCTGCTCGCAGAGCGTGTGCATGTGCAAGCCGTCGATGAGCTCGATATGCTCTTCGGTGAGCTGGTCGATCGGGAAACCGAGCCGCGAATGCGGCGCGCAAGGGTCATAGCGCGGCACTTCACCTGTCGCATGCAATGGATTGATTCTAAGGCCAATATCAAAACGGTCACCGCGTGCCCGCGCCGCCTCGATGATCGCGCTGCACCGCATGATTTGGCCAGGCGAATTGAAGATGACATGGTCGGAAAGGCGCAGCACTTCGTCGAGATCGTCGGGTTTGTAAGCCGCCGAGTAAGTGGCGATCTCGCCATCGTAAAACTCACTTGCCAGCCGCGCTTCCCACAGGCCCGAGGTGCAGACCCCGTCGAGATATTCGCCGATGATCGGCGCGACGCTCCACATCGAGAAGGCCTTGAGCGCGGCGAGCATCTTGATGCCCGCGCGATCGCGGACATCGGCGAGAATGGCGAGATTGGCGCGCAGTTTCGCGGCGTCCACTACGAAGGATGGGCTATCGACGCGGGTGAGGTCGAAATGGGCGAAAGCGCCTGGGTCTCCGGCTTGGGTTTTCATGCGGCATCCCTAACTCAACCGTCGCTCTCGCGAAAGCCGGGATGGCAGGCGAAAGGGTCCACCAACGAAGTGTCACCCGCTGCGAAACAAACGGGTGGAAATGGCCCGACTTCATGCTGGCATACCTGTTCTCCATGCACTATTTGGGCGCTGCCCTCAGGAAAAGCAGCCGTGACAAAACCAGCCAAGCTCTACGCCCTGCTCATGCAATCGACCAATCGTTCGGTCGATTTCCGGGACTTCATCGCCATGGTCGAAGCATTCGGATTCTCGCAGGCGCGCAGCAAAGGCAGCCATCGCTCGTTCGTCCATCCTACCTGCCCGAAGTTGCTGGTGCTTCAGCCGAACGGCAAAGATGCAAAGCGCTATCAAGTGCGAGAGTTTCTTGATATTATCGAG
>JAHFPT010000275.1 GCA_023266625.1 Novosphingobium sp.
TAGCCGCACCGATGACCTATGCGTTGGGCGGCGAGCAGTATGTCGCGATTCTCGTCGGCTGGGGCGGGGTGTGGGACGTGGCCACGGGAGTCCTGGCTAACAAGAGCGGGATGACGCGCAACATTAGCCGGTTGCTCGTCTTCAAGATCGGCGGCACCGCAAAGCTCGCTCCCCCCCCGCCGCTGAGCAAGTTGCCACTTGATCCGCCACTCTTTACGGGCACGCTGGAGCAGGTCGCCCGTGGCGCCAGCTTCTATGGCCGTTATTGCACGGTCTGCCACGGTGACGCCGCGATTGCCGGTGGGCTGAACCCCGACCTGCGGCACTCCGGAGCCATCAACGATGCGAATGCGATTCGGACCATCGTCATCGAAGGTGCCTTTGCGCACAACGGGATGGTGTCGTTCAAGGCTGCGCTGGGGCCCGAGGATGTCGAGGCGATCCGTCGGTACCTGATCAAGCGCGCCAACGAGGACAAGGCGCTGGGTGATAGATAGGCCGTGAAGGTTACGGCGCGATCAGCACCTTGCACTGATGGGTGCGCCGCTTGAGCGCTTCGAAGGTGTCGGGCGCGGCAGCCAGATCGACGGTTTCCGTCACCAGCAGGCGGGGCTCAGGTGCGCCCGTGCAGAGTGCGTCAAGCGCGTCCTCGAAATCCGATCGGGTGAAGAAGGCTGAGGTCACCAGTCGCACTTCCTTGTTCAGCATCGCGAAGCTGTTGAAACTATCGGGCCGGGTGCACAGCCCGAGCAGCAGGATCGTCCCCCGGTTGGCAACCTGATCGACCGCCTGTGCGATCAATCCCGGCAGGCCGACACATTCGAAGACGATGTCCGCCATGCCCGAGCCGCCAAATACCTGTGCGGCGGCGCATGCGGGATTGTCTCCGCCGACGACGAAATCATCCGCGCCCATCGCCAGTGCCCGGCCCTGTTGCCAATTGGCGATGTCTTGCACCACGACCCTGCCTGCACCCATGCGCCGGGCCCAGAATGCCACCGCCAGCCCGATCGGCCCGGCACCGAGCACCAGCACCTTGTCTCCCGGCTTCATCCCCGAAAGCCGCACCCCGTGCAGGGCTACCGCCAGCGGTTCGATGATCGCGCCGTCGGCCAGGCTCGCGCCGTGCGGCAAGCGGATGCACTGGTTGGGACGGGTGAGAGCATATTCGGCATAGCCGCCACCCTGCAAGCCGAACTGGGCGCACCACTGCACCTCACCCTTGCGGCAATGGTCGCATTGGCCGCAGCTCCTGAGCGGGATAACCGAGACCAGATCGCCGCTGGCCAGACCTTCGACCTCGCGGCCCAGCGCGACGACCTCGCCGGCGAATTCATGGCCAAACACCTCGCCGGGACAAGCACCGAAGGCCGGGTCCTCGGCCATGTGCAGGTCCGAGCCGCAGATCCCGCAGCGGCTGACCTTGATCACGACTTCGCCCGCGCCGGGTGTTGGATCGGGCCGGGTTTCGACCTCCAGCGGCTGGTGCAGGCCGGTGAAGACCGCTGCCTTCATCGAAGGTTGCCCAGCACCACACCGCCATCGATCACCACATGCGCGCCGGTCATGTAGCTTGATGCGTCGCTTGCAAGCAGCAGGGCGAGCGGCTTGATCTGGTGCGTTTCCGCCATCGAGCCGAGCGGGATCGTCGCATCGAAGGCGGCGCGCACCACCGGATCCTTCTTCGCCCAGCCGCCGCCGATATTGGTGAGGAACGGCCCCGGGGCGATGGCGTTCACCCGGATTCGGTATTCGGCAAGTTCGAGCGCCAACGCGCGGACCATGTGCAGGACGCCAGCCTTGGCGGGCATATAGGGCATGGGCACGATCGGCTCGATTATCAGCCCTGCATTGGAGGCAGTTGCGATGATCGAACCGCCTTTGCGCCCGTCACTTTGGCCAGCCTTCATCAGCCGCGCGGCATTGCGCATGGTGTTGTAGGCGCCGGTGAGGTTGATGGCGATCGAGCGGTCCCACAGTTCGGCGTCGTAGCTATCGACCTGTCCAGCGGGATCGCGCTTGCCGTCCGCGCCCCAGAAACCGGGCCCCATGCCGACCCCGGCATTGGCGAAGCAGATGTCGAGCCCGCCGTATGCCTCAGCATGGGCGTCGAACACCGCCCCGGTCGCGGCCCGGTCGGAGACGTCAAGCTGGTCTGCGCGGGCCTCGAATCCTTCGCTGCGCAGCCGCTCT
This sequence comes from Novosphingobium sp., assembly GCA_023266625.1. Classification (GTDB taxonomy): domain Bacteria; phylum Pseudomonadota; class Alphaproteobacteria; order Sphingomonadales; family Sphingomonadaceae; genus Novosphingobium. The sequence continues at coordinate 2,194 of JAHFPT010000275.1, forward strand.
GCCTCACGCTCAGCGGCGTCATGGTCGATATCGGTAAGCGTCACGCGCGCACCGGCCTCGGCCATTACCTCGGCATAGGCCAGCCCGATCCCCGATGCCGCGCCGGTCACCAACGCGGAGCGCCCGCGGATATTGAACTGGTCAAGAGTTGCACTCATACGACTGGCTGCACCGGCGCGGCGCTCCCTGCCGACTGGCGTAGCAATTCGGCCAGCGGCGAGGCGCCTGGCACCGGGCACTCGCCCTTCGTCCCCTGCGCGCGCAGGCGGGCGAGTGCGCGGCGGGCGCGGCCACCGGCGGCATCGGCGGGGATCGCCACAGGATGCAGCGCGTCAATGTCGGCGCTGCCGATAGCGGCCTGCTGAGCCTCGATCAACGGCTTGTCCTGCACGGCAAAAGCATAGTCGATCGAACCCTGCCAGAATGCATCGACTGACGGATCCTGAGGGGCGTGATCGCGCACTACGGTCCAGAAGTACAGCGTCCGCGTCGGTGAGACAGGAGTGAGATGATGCCCGGTATAGACCCAGATTCCCTGTTCGCGCGTCTTGCCGACCGGGCAGATCCCGACATCGAGCAGCAGGTGCGCCGGGGCATCCCAGCGCATATACAGCCAGTGGTCGATCCGGGTGTCTGGGGCCACCCCCATCTGGCTGTCCATCAGCTGGCCCCACACCGGCGGGGCCACGCCATCGGGGCACCAGCGGTTGCCCCAGATGGCCGAACCCTTCTCGATTGTCTCGAGTTTGCTCAGCGTGATCGCCTCGCTTGATAGCGTTCCTTCATGGAGGAAATCAGCGTGGGTCAGGTCGAGCAGATTGTCGGTAATCAGCTCCATGCCCGCCGCCACATCCATTATCCCGCCCAGCGTCCTGAAGCCCGGCGCGGTGTAACAGCTGTAATCGGGGATCAGCGCCGGATCGGCCCTGTCCGCCTCGCCGGTCCATATCCAGATCATGCCGTATTTCTCTATCACCGGATAGGCAGGAACTTTCATCGCGGGCGAAATAACCCCGCCATGGTGCGGGTTGAGCACGCATTTGCCGCTCTCGCCGAACACCATACCGTGATAGCCGCATTGCACACTGTCGCCGTTCCGCTTGCCCATGTGCAGCGGGGCGAAACGGTGCGGGCACAGGTTGCCGATCGCAACCGGATCGCCGTTCTCCTTGCGGTAGAGCAGCACCGGCAACTCGAGGATCGTGCGGGTGAGCAAAGCTTCTCCCAGATCATGCGAGGTGGCGGCGACGTACCAGACATTGCGGAGATACATGGGGGGCTCCTGGATCAGAGGTACAGTTTGGGATTGACCGGAATTCCGTGTTCCTTGCAGTGGTTTTCATAGTGTTCCATGAACCACCAGACATCGGCGGTCATGACGAACTTGGCCTCGGCATCGTAGAACTCGATTGGCCCCTGCATCCAGCCGAACAGCTTCACCCCCTGCGGATGCTCGGTGACGAGTGTGTGGCTTTCGCCCGGCACTTCGAGGATCAGCCCGCCCGGCGTCGCCACCCAGTCGTATTCGAGATAGCGGACCGAACCTTCCAGGCAGACCATGGTGATCGTGCCGCGGTGCAGGTGGGTGCCGATTGCGCCGGGGCCGTAGACCCACAGGATGTTCGAGAACAGGTTTTGCCGCACGTCAAAGGCCAGGTGCTTGATCGCCGCATTGTCGCCGAAAGGCACCCAGGGGCTGTCAACGTCGGTCTGCGCGTCGATGTAGCGGCCGCCGGGGCTGTATTTTCGCACCAGATCGCGCTGGGCGAAGGGGACGTCGACGATTTGTGCTAGGTTGGATGGGGGGGCAGTCAGTGTAGCCATGTCAGTTCTCCCTTGCTTCATTCAGTTACCATTGCGGCCCGGCGCGCCAGCGAGCGCGGCGCGGTCTCGCGCAGACCCAGCGCCAGAACCGCGCCCAGAAGAGTGAGGCCGGTCATGATCCAAAGCGGTGCCGTCAGCCCATGCGCGTCGGCGGCCATTCCCGCCAGCGAAGGCGCAAGCACGCCGCCGAGCACTTCGCCGGTGCCCATGCACAGGCCCAGCGCGGTTGCCACCTGGCGCGGCGGCACGCTCTCGGAAGGCACCGTCGCCATGAAAAGCGGGAACACGCCGTTGAGCGCCCAGCCGAAGAAGAAGATGACGGCAAGGCCCCAGGTTGAGCCTGTCCAGTACATCGCGCCTAGCGGCAGGATCAGCGAGATGATCGGCATGATCACCATGACCGGCCGCCGCCCGGCTAAGTCCGAGAGTCCGGCGGTGAGGAAACTGCCGAGCGTCGCGGAAATTCCCAGTACGCCCATCAGCCAGCCCATGGTTGCCGGATCGAGCCCGCGCACCCTGGTCAGATAGAGCGGCATGAACGCCCAGCAGATCACGAGGTAAGATACCAGCACGATCGCCATCAGGCAGCACAGCAGCACGTTGCGATCACGCAGCACCGCTAGCGGCGATTCGCGAGTCTCGGATTGGGCAGGGAGCGCCTGTGGCTCATCAATCAGGAACCAGATCGCCAGCCCGCTGACGATCCCGGGAATGCCGGCCAGATAGAATGCCCCGCGCCAGCCGAAATGCTGGGCAAAGGCGACCAGCAGCACCGGGGCGACGAAGGAACCGAGCAGGTTCGACCCGAAGTTCTGGGCGATCCCCTGGGCCAGCCCGCGCCGCTCGGGCGAGACTTCGCTTGCCACCATGGCATGGCTGATCGGCATCACCCCGCCCTCGGCCAGCCCCATCAGCAGCCGCATGCCGAGCAGCATGGCGAAGCTCTGGGCGAGGCCGGTCAGGAACGAGCAGGCTGAAAAGGCGAGCGTCGATCCGACCAGCAGCAGCTTGCGATTGCCCATGGTGTCGGACAGGCGGCCGACGCCGAAGGCTGCCAGCGCCCAGCTGAACGACAGGGCCGAGGCGATATTGCCGACCTGAGTGTTGGTCAGCCCGAGTTCGGGCTGAATGAAGGGCATCAGGAAATTGGTTGCCTGCCGGTCGAAAAAGACGATGCCGAAATTGAGGCTGAGCAGCGCCACCAGCAGCGCCTGTCTGCCACCTGAAAGCCGAGTTGCCGACCGGTTCATTGGCCAGCTCCGCTTTGTGCGGGCGACACTGGTCTGGCGATTTCCCATTGCTGCATGGTTCTGGCCTCTCCATGAAAACCCCGCATTCTTTTCGCGCGGGTGCTGATTGGTGCAGCAAAGCCTTTTCAGTTTGCAACGGCAAGTGATTTTTGTATGTATTACCTACAAATGTGATTGACGACTGGCGGTTTGGCGTTGCGGGCGGTGTTCCGGGGCGCGGTGGTGCTGGCGGAAAGGGTGATGAGATGAACGAGATGGCGACTATCGGCTTTGAGCAGCTGGCCTATTCGGCGGCGGCGCAGGCTTTTCTGGACCGGCAGCCGCGGCTGTTCATTGGCAATGAATGGTCGAATCGAGCCA
>JAHFPT010000082.1 GCA_023266625.1 Novosphingobium sp.
ATGGGCAGCTATTCCAGCGTCGATCAGGCGGTGATCCTGCCCTATTGCAATATCGGCAGAAGCGCGCGGCTCAGCCGCGTGATTATTGACAGCGGCGTGCGCATCCCCGAAGGTTTTGTCGTGGGTGAAGACCCGCTGCTCGATGCCGAGCGCTTCCGCCGCACCGACAGTGGCGTCTGCCTGATCACCAAGACGATGATCGAAAAGCTGGGATGAAATTGTCCGTTCTCTCGGTTGCCTCGGAAGCGGTGCCACTGGTCAAGACCGGCGGGCTGGCCGATGTCGCGGGAGCGCTGCCCGCCGCTGTTGCGCCTTATGGCGTCGCTATGACGACGCTATTGCCCGGTTATCCCGCCGTCATGCAGGCAATAGGTGCTAAACGAAATGGGGGCCGAACGCTGCACAGCTATAACAGCCTGCTCGGCGAACCGGCACGGCTGGTGGCGGCGAAGCTGGGCGGGCATCCGTTGATCGTGCTTGATGCGCCAAACTTCTTTGCGCGTCCCGGAAGCCCCTATGGCGATCCTGCGGGTAAGGATTGGGCGGACAATTGGCGGCGCTATGCCGCACTGGGCCGGGTGGCGGCGGACCTTGCCGGAGGGGCGGTAAAGGGGCGAAAGTTCGATCTGCTCCATGCGCACGACTGGCAAGCGGCGATGGCGCCGGCCTATTTGCGCTTTGCCCCGGTGGCGAAATCGCGTGCCGTGCCCAGCGTGATGACGATCCACAACATGGCCTTTCAGGGCCATTTCGGTCGTGAGATTTTTGGCCAGCTTGGTCTGCCCAAGGCAGCATGGTCGATCGAGGGCGTCGAATACCACAAGGGTGTTGGTTTCCTCAAAGCCGGGATGGAGGCGGCCAGCGCGGTCACCACCGTCAGCCCGACCTATGCCGGAGAGATTCGCGATCCGGAATTCGGCATGGGGCTGGAAGGGATCATCACCAGCCGGGGCGACCAGGTTCGCGGTATCGTCAACGGTATCGACACAGCCGAATGGAACCCAGAGAGCGACGAGGCACTGGCAGCCAATTATTCGGCCCGGACCCTCGCCAAACGCGTGGCCAACAAACGCGCACTGGAGATGGTGTTTGGACTCGAAAAAGGAGACGGCCCGATCTTCATCGTCGTCAGCCGCCTGACCTGGCAGAAGGGCATGGACGTGCTGCTCGAGGTGATCGACCACCTCGTCGGCATCGGCGGCAGGCTGGCGCTGCTGGGATCGGGCGATCCCGCGATAGAAGAAGACTTCCGGGCAGCCGCCCTGCGCCATCCCGGCCGGATCGGCATCCGCATCGGCTATGACGAGGCCCTCGCCCACCGCATGCAGGGCGGCGGCGATGCGATCCTGGTGCCCTCGCGCTTCGAGCCTTGCGGGCTGACCCAGCTCTACGGCCTCGCCTATGGCTGCGTGCCTGTTGTCGCCCGCACCGGCGGGCTGGCCGACACGGTGATCGATGCAAACCTTGCGGCGACGGCAGCGGGCGCAGGCACGGGCATCCAGTTCGCCGGGGTCAATTACCGCGCACTGGCCATGGCGGTCAGCCGGGCAGTGGCGCTCTATCACCAGCCGGATGTGTGGAAGGCGATCCAGCGCAATGGAATGAAGGCGGACTTTTCATGGAGTCGCAGCGGCAAGGCCTATGCCGACCTCTACCAGCAACTGGTCGCAGCAAGCAGATGATCCGGACCGTCCCATCCACGCCCTTTGCGGGCCAGAAACCGGGCACCTCGGGCTTGCGCAAGAAAGTGCGGACCTTTCAGCAGCCGAACTATGTCGAGAATTTCATTCAGTCAGCTTTCGACGCAGTGCAGGCCGCGCCCGGATCGACGCTGGTGATCGGCGGCGACGGGCGCTTCCATAACCGCACGGTCATCCAGCAGGCGATCCGTATGGCGGCGGCGAATGGTTATGGCCGCATACTGGTGGGGCAAGGCGGCATCCTTTCCACCCCCGCCGCCAGCCATGTCATCCGCAAATACGCGGCATCGGGCGGGCTGATCCTCTCAGCCAGCCACAATCCCGGCGGGCCGGATGAAGACTTCGGCATCAAATACAACATCGCCAACGGCGGCCCTGCCCCGGAAGGCGTAACCGAAGCGATTTACGCGCGAACGCAGGTGATCGATCGCTGGCTGACGGTAGATGCGCAGGACATCGATCTCGATACGCTTGGCGCAAGGGACATCGGCGGCATGGCAGTGCAGGTGATCGATCCGGTCGCCGAATACGCCGCACTGATGGAGGAGCTGTTCGACTTCGCCGCGATCCGTAAGGCAGTCAGCGAAGGCTTTAGCGTAGCCTTCGACGCGATGAGCGCTGTGACCGGCCCCTACGCTATCGAAATCCTCGAACGCCGCCTTGGCTTTCCCGCCGGCACCGTGCGCAACGGCACGCCGCTGGAGGATTTCGGCGGCCATCATCCGGACCCGAACCTGGTCCATGCCAAGGCGCTCTACGATCTGATGATGAGCCTCGGTGCGCCCGATTTCGGCGCAGCTTCCGACGGCGACGGCGACCGCAACCTGATCATCGGCAAACACCGCTTCATCACCCCCTCGGACTCGCTCGCCATGCTGGCGGCCAATGCCCATCTCGTGCCCGGATACAGGCAAGGCCTCAAGGGCATCGCCCGCTCGATGCCAACCAGCGCGGCGGCGGACCGGGTGGCCGAGGTGCTGGGCGTACCCAGCTTCGAGACTCCGACTGGCTGGAAGTTCTTCGGCAATTTGCTCGACGCCGGGTTGGCGACGATCTGCGGCGAGGAGAGCGCTGGGACCGGCTCCGACCATGTCCGCGAGAAGGACGGGCTCTGGGCCGTGCTGCTGTGGCTGAACATCCTTGCGGTGCGTAAAATCAGCGTCGATCAGCTCGCCCGCGAGCACTGGACACGCTTCGGACGCAATTACTACGCGCGGCATGATTACGAAGCGATCGAGACCGCGCGCGCCGATGCCCTGATCGCGGAGCTGGTGGCATCGCTGGCATCGCTGCCCGGCAAGGCCTTCGGACCACTCATAGTCGCCGGGGCGGACAGCTTTGCCTACACCGACCCGGTCGATGGCTCGATCAGCGCCAACCAGGGCATCCGCGTGCTGTTCGCAGGCGGCTCGCGCATCGTCTTCCGCCTCTCGGGCACCGGCACCGAGGGCACGACGCTGCGGGTCTATCTCGAACGCTACGAGCCTGTGGGGGGCGATCTGGATCGTGAGACACCGGAGATGCTGGCAGAGTTGATTGCGGCGACGGAGGCCATTGCCGGGATCGAGCGGCACACGGGCCGCACCGTACCTGACGTAGTGACATGACGCTGCCGCTGGGGACGACAATCGGCGCTAACGCGACACGCTTCGCCGTTCGCGCGCCAGAGGCTTCGGCGCTCTGGCTCTGCCTGTTCGAAGGAGAAGCGGAACAGCGCATCCCAATGCAACGCACCAGCGACATTGGGGGCGACAACTGGACCCTTGAGCTTCCGGGCGACCTTTCCGGCGCGCCCTATGCCTACCGCGCCGAGGGTGAATGGGCACCCGAACGCGGTCTGTGGTTCGATCCCGCCAAGCTGCTGGCCGATCCTTACGCAATCGAGCTCGACCGCCGCTTCGCCTACGATCCGCGTCTTTCCGTTTATGGTGAGGATACCGCAGCGCTGGTCCCCAAAGCCATCGTCCAGCCCGCCCTCCCAGACTGCCCGCAACAACCGCCGTACTTCACCCGCGGCGGCCTGATCTATGAACTAAACGTCCGCGGCTTCACCATGCTGCACCCTGACATCCCGCCCTGGCAGCGCGGCACCGTGGCCGCGCTCGCCCATCCGGCGGTGATCGCTCACTTCAAGAAGCTGCATGTCACCGCTATCGAACTGATGCCAGTCGTCGCCTGGATCGACGAGCGGCATCTGCCGCCGCTCGGGCTCAGCAATGCCTGGGGCTACAACCCGGTCACGCTCATGGCACTCGATCCCGGCCTGTGCCCTGGCGGTGTTGCCGAGCTGCGCGAAACCGTTGCCGCGCTTCATGCCGAGGGCATCGGCACGATCCTCGATCTTGTGTTCAACCACACCGGCGAAAGCGATATTCTTGGCCCGGTCCTGTCGCTGCGCGGCCTCGACAACCAGGCCTATGCCCATGCAGGCCCCAAAGCTGATGAAGTCAGCCTCATCAACGACACCGGTTGCGGCAATACGCTCGACTTCGCCAATCCGGGAGTGCGGCGGCTGGCGCTCGATACGCTGCGCCATTTCGTGCGTAATTGCGGAGTGGATGGTTTTCGTTTCGATCTCGCGCCGGTCATGGCGCGCGGCCCGGGCTTCGATCCCGCCGCGCCGATTTTCGCCGAGATTGCCGCCGACCCGCTCCTCGCCGACCGCATCCTCATTGCAGAACCATGGGATATCGGCCCCGGCGGCTATCAACTGGGCAATTTCCCGCCGAACTGGCTCGAATGGAACGACCGCTTCCGCGACGATGTCCGCTGCTTCTGGCGCGGGGATGGCAGCATCGGCACGCTGGCGACACGCATTGCCGGTTCGTCCGATATCTTTGGGCACGACTGTCGCAGCGTCAATTTCCTCGCCGCCCACGATGGCTTCACACTGGCCGATACCGTATCATACGGAAACCGGCACAATTGGGCGAACGGCGAAGTAAACCGTGACGGCCATGGCGAGAACTTCTCGTGGAACAATGGTGTCGAAGGGCCGAGCGGCGATCCGGAAATCCTGGCCCGCCGCAGCGCCGACTTGCGGGCCCTGCTGGCCACGCTGTTCGCCTCGACCGGCACGATCATGCTCACAGCTGGCGATGAATTCGGTCGCAGCCAACAGGGCAACAACAACGCCTATGCGCAGGACAATGGCATCAGCTGGATCGACTGGGAACACCGCGACCTGGAATTAGAGGAATTCGTCGCCGCGCTTGCCGCCTGGCGCTCCGCCTGCGCGGTCTGGTTTGCCGCCTTTCCCCAAACCGGAGTGTGGCAAACGCCCGATGGCCTGGTCATGACGACCGGCGACTGGGACAACCCGGTAACACACGGCTTTCACTTCCATTCGACCGACATGCAGCGCCCCTATTGCCTGCACCTCGACCGGGGTTCGAGAATTGTCGCCTGCTCGGAGATACTACCGGATCAGTGACGATATGAATGACGATCAGATATTGGTGCAATCAAACGTTATCGGCAGGTTCTTCAAGCCCCATGCACCGATGAACGGTCGCCAGGCGACTTCGCCGGTGATGCGCGGGTTCTTCAGCCGCTGGCAGATCAGGTGGATACCCTCCTGCAGCTGGTTCTTGGCGATATACTGGCCGAGGCAGATATGCGCGCCCCGGCCCAGCGCGACATGGCGGCTGGCATTGGCGCGGTCGGGATCGAAGTTCAGCGGATCGGCGAACACCGAGGGATCGCGGCCCGCCAGCGAGGTCGCGAAAATCACTATCTCGCCCTTGCGAAAGGTAACACCATCATAGGTGAAATCGCGCGCCGCCGCGCGATAGGGCGAGGCGATACCGCAAAGCCGCAGCGATTCATTGACCACCCGCCCGCAGAAATCCTTGTCCTGCGCACAGCGGGCATAGATTTCGGGCCGGTCGACCAGCAGTTTCATGATCCAGGTCAGCTGGTTCTTCGAGGTGTCATAGCCAGCGATGATCACGGTCAGCAGCATGAAGCGCAGCTCGACTTCATCGAGCTGGCCCGCCTGCTTCGCGACAATCAGCGCATCGAGCATGGATTCTTCGTCCACTTGCCCGCTCGCTTCGCGCTGCTTGATCAGCGTATCGGCAAAGTGCCAGAGATCCTCCCAGGCAGTGAGCATGCCCGGCTTGGTTGCCAGGTCAATTGCCAGCGTCGCGACATGGCCCTCAATCGCGTGGCGGATGCGGTGGACCGGCTCGGGCGGCACGCCGAGCAGACCGAACATCACGGTGATCGGGAAATACGCGGCGAATTCCGCGAAGTCGAAGGTGCCCTTGGGTGCCCATTCGTCGAGCAGCTCGCCAATCACCTGCTGCATCATCGGCCGCACCTGGTTGGCCCGGCGCGGGGTGAAGGCATGAGCCACACAGGCGCGGAGCCGGGTGTGCAAGTCACCGGTGGCGGAGAGCACCATCTCCTCCATGAACCGGCCCCACATCGTCCCGCGCATGCCATAGAAATCGACGATAGGACCGAGACCGGGGATCAGGTTCTCATCGTCCGCGAGCAGTTCGACATTGGCATCATAGCCGTGCACCGCATAGCCTTGGGTGAACCGCGCAAGCCAGGGGTGTTCGGCCATGGCCGCTTGGTGAAACGGATCGGGATCGGCGGCAAATTCCGGCGTGTCGATCGGCATGACCGGCAGGGTTTCAGTGGCAGTGGGCATTGCTTCGTTCCCGGTCGCCTGTCGGCAAGCAGACTACCCCACCAGCTTGTAGTCCTTGAACTGCTCGCGCAAGTCCTTCTTGCTGATCTTGCCGGTGCCGGTGTGGGGAATCTCGGTGACGAATTCCACCGCGTCGGGCAGCCACCATTTGGCGACTTTTTCCGCCAGAAAAGCCTTCAGCTCCTCCGCCGACACTTCCATGCCCGGCTTTTTCACCGCAACCAGGATCGGCCGTTCGTCCCACTTGGGGTGATAGATGCCGATTGCTGCCGCTTCCGCCACTGCCGGATGGCCGACTGCGGCGTTCTCCAGCTCGACAGAGCTGATCCATTCGCCGCCGGATTTGATCACATCCTTGGTCCGGTCGGTGAGCTGGAGCGTACCGTCGGGATGGATCACCGCGACATCGCCGGTGTCGAACCACTGGTCGTCGCCCACCGCGTCCGCATCGGCCTTGAAGTAGCGCTTGATTACCCAGGGTCCGCGCGTCTGCAGCGCGCCCGAAGTGACCCCGTCGCGCGGCAGTTCCTTGCCCGGATCGTCGAGATCGACGCAGCGAATCTCGACGCCATAGGGCGTGCGGCCCTGCAGGCCCTTGAGCGTCACCTGCTCGTCGAAACTCAGCTCATCCCAGTTATCCGGCTCGCAGGCGATAGTGCCGATCGGCGACATTTCGGTCATGCCCCAGACATGCATGACCCGCACGCCCATTCTCATCAGCCGCTCGATCATCGAACGCGGTGCCGCCGAGCCGCCGGTTATGACCGTCTTGAGATCGGGAAGTGCCGCGCCGGTGGCGTCCATATGCTGGAACATGGCGAGCCATACCGTCGGCACACCCGCGCCATGCGTCACTTTTTCGCGCTGCATCAACTCGCAAAGAACCGGTGCGTCATTAACCTGCGAATAAACGATTTTCGCGCCGACCATCGCACCCGACCACGGCAGCGACCAGCTTGCCGCGTGATACATCGGCACAGCCGGAAGCAACACGCCGCGCGTATCCATGTTGAACATCGACGGCTGCAACGCGGCCATAGCGTGAAGCACCGTCGAACGGTGCTCATAGAGCACGCCCTTGGGATTGCCGGTGGTGCCGCTGGTGTAACACAGCATGCAGGGATCGCGCTCGCTGCCGGTCGCAAATTCCGTGTTGCCGTCCTCGGCACCGATCCAGGTTTCGAAATCCGGCGCGTTCTCATCGGAATCATAGCAAATATACTGCTCGATCGTGGTCCACAGCGGCTTCATCCGGTCGATCAGCGGCTGGAACTGCGCGTCATAGAGCAGCACCCGGTCTTCGGCATGGTTGGCGATATATTCGAGCTGGTCGTCGAACAGGCGCGGGTTGATCGTGTGCAGCACCCCGCCGACACCGACCGCGCCATACCAGCTGACCAGATGACGACTGTGGTTCATCGCCAGTGTCGCGATGCGGTCGCCGGTGCCAACACCGAGCCGGCGCAGCGCCTGGGTCATCTTCAGCGCGTCGCGGCGAATGCCGGCCCAGTCGGTGCGGGTCTCGCTGCCATCGGCATAACGGCTGACGATCTCGCGCCCACCGTGCTGGAGCGCGGCGTGATCGAGCAGCGCCGAGACGCGCAGTTCGTGGTCCTGCATTGCTCCGAGCATAACCAACCTACCTCTATCCTTGGATTACGCTGCACAATTCTTGAAACAGCTACGCTTATTCCCGCTCATCCTGAGCTTGTCGAAGGACCATCCGGCACAGGAGAGCTTATCGTAGCAACCATGTGCTTCGACAAGCTCAGCATGAGCGGGACTTTTTTGCACTACCCCACCAGCCGCAGATGATCGCCACCGCGCCGCGCCGTCAGCGCCACATTGGCGATTCCTTCGACAATTGCCAAGCGTTCGACCAGTTCGCCATCGAGCTGGAAGTCCCCGCCAAGCCGCAGCAGCGGCTCGTTGGCGCTGCCGGTGCGCAGCCGCGCAATCACTTCGCCCCGGCCCGGCTCGCCCGGCACCAGCATTGCTGCCAGCTCCGCCACCGCCAGTTCGTGATCGATATCCAGCGTCATCCGCATCCGCGCAGCACTGGTTACTTCGGACAATGGCCTTGCCCCGCGCACGGTAACGCGAGGCGGCTCGTCCGGGCTCGGCGCATCAAGCTCGACGGTCAGCAGCACGCAAGTCCCCTCCGCCGCCCAGCGCTGCATCGGCTCGACCAGCGATTCCTCGAAGCAGGCCGCAGAGAACTGGCCCGAGCTGTCGGAAAAATCGGCGCGGACAAAGTCCTTGCCCTTGCGGGTCTTGCCCCGGTTCACCGCCTCGACCATCGCCGCCATTATCGCCTGGCTGCGCCCGCCCGAAACGCCAGCCGCGATCAGCCCGGCATAGGACCGCGCGCCATTGGCGCTGGCGATGGCGCGGAACTGCTCGACCGGGTGGGCGGCGAAATAGAAGCCGAAATTCTCGCGTTCCTTAGCCATCTGTTCCGGCTTGCTCCAGGCCTCGGCCTCGGCCAGCCGCAGCGAAGGCTCGGCATGATCCCCAAACGCTCCTGGGCCCCCGAACAGCGCCGCCTGGCCGCTGGTGCGGCTGCGCTCGGCCTCGTCGGCGACGGCAAGCAGCATGTCTGCATTGGCGAGTACCTTGGCCCGGTTCGGCTCAAGGCAATCGAATGCGCCGACTGCGGCCAGACCTTCGATCTGGCGGCGATTCATCGATCCGGGCGGAATTCGGCGGAACAGGTCTTCGAGGCTGGCGAACTTGCCATTCGCCTCACGCTCGGCGACCAGCGCATCCATTGCCTTCTCGCCAACATTGCGGATTCCCGCCAATGCATAGCGCACGGCATAGCCTTCCTCGGTGCGATCGACCGCGAATTCGGCTTCGGAGTGATTTATGTCCGGCGCAGCCAATGCGACACCTGCGCGCCGCATGTCGTCCACATAGACCGACAGCTTGTCCGACTGGTGCATGTCGAAACACATCGATGCGGCATAAAACTCGTGCGGATAGTGCGTCTTGAGCCAGCCGGTCTGATAGGCGAGCAGGGCATAGGCGGCAGCGTGGCTCTTGTTGAAACCATAGCCCGCGAACTTGTCGATCAAATCGAACAACTCGTTGGCCTGGCGAGCTTCGATCTGCGAAAGCTCCTTGCAACCATCGACGAAGCGCTGGCGCTGGGCGTCCATTTCGGACTGCACCTTTTTGCCCATCGCCCGGCGCAGCAGATCGGCTTCGCCGAGCGAATAGCCCGCGAGCACCTGCGCCGCCTGCATCACCTGCTCCTGATAGACGAAGACGCCATAGGTCTCACCAAGGATGCCCGCCAGCTTGGGATGCGGATATTCGATTGCTTCCGCGCCGTTCTTACGGCGGCCGAACAGCGGAATATTGTCCATCGGGCCGGGCCGGTAGAGCGAGACCAGCGCGATGATGTCGCCGAAATTGCCCGGCTTCACCGCCGACAGCGTGCGCCGCATGCCTTCCGATTCCAGCTGGAACACGCCCACCGTGTCGCCGCGTTGGAGCATCTCGTAGACCTGGGGATCGTCCCAGGCCAGCGTATCGAGATCGATCGCAATCTCGCGCCGCGCCAGCAGTTCGAGCGCCTTTTTGAGCACCGACAAAGTCTTCAGCCCGAGGAAGTCGAACTTCACCAGCCCTGCGTCCTCGACATATTTCATGTCGAACTGGGTTACCGGCATGTCCGAGCGCGGATCGCGGTAGAGCGGCACCAGCTGCGCCAGCGGCCGGTCGCCGATGACCACCCCGGCGGCGTGGGTCGAACTGTTCCTCGGCAGGCCTTCGAGCTGCATCGCGAGATCGACCAGCCGCTTCACCTCGTCGTCGGTCTCATATTCGCGCTTGAATTCCGCCACGCCGTTGAGCGCGCGCGGCAGAGTCCAGGGATCGGTCGGGTGGTTGGGCACCAGCTTGCACAGCCGGTCGACCTGGCCATAGCTCATTTGCAGGATACGCCCGGTATCGCGCAGCACCGCGCGGGCCTTGAGCTTGCCGAAAGTGATGATCTGGGCGACGTGGTCGTGGCCATATTTGGCCTGGACATAGCGGATCACTTCGCCGCGCCGGGTTTCGCAGAAGTCGATATCGAAATCCGGCATCGACACGCGTTCGGGATTGAGGAAGCGTTCGAACAGCAGGCCGAGTTTCAGCGGGTCGAGATCGGTAATAGTCAGCGCCCAGGCGACGACACTGCCCGCACCCGAACCGCGCCCCGGCCCGACCGGAATGCCCTGTTCCTTGGCCCATTTGATGAAATCGGCGACGATCAGGAAATAGCCGCCAAAGCCCATGCCATTGATGACGTCGATTTCGAATTCGAGGCGGTCTGCGTAGAGCTGAAACTCCTCCCCCACCCCGCTCAGCCTGAGCCTGTCGAAGGCCACGCACCTTGCCTCCCCCTCTGCGCATAGGGCTTCGACAAGCTCAGCCTGAGCGGCGTTCGGGTAATAGGGCTGGAGGCGGCGGGCCAGCCCGGCCCGCGCATCCTCGGCCAGCATCCGCGCTTCGCCCTGCTGATCGCCAGCCAGGCTTGGCAGGATCGGCTTGCGCTTGGGAGGAGCAAAGGCGCAGCGCTGGGCGATGACCAGAGTGTTGGCCAGCGCCTCGGGGAGATCGGCGAAGAGCTCCGCCATCATTGGCGCTGACTTCACCCAGGCCTGGGGCGAGGAGCGCGGGCGGTCGGCGGCGTCGATGTGGGTCGAATTGGCGATGCAGAGCAAGGCGTCATGCGCCGCGTGGAAATGCGGCTCGGCATATTGGGCAGGGTTGCTCGCCACCAGCGGCAGGTCGCGCGCATAGGCCAGCGCGATCAGCGCCGCTTCGGCAGCTTCCTCCACCGCATCGCCGCGCCGGGCCAGCTCAATATAAAGTCGGTCGCCAAACAGCGCTTCCAGCCGGTCGCAATAATCGCCAGCAGCCCCCGCCTTGTCATCGGCATAGAGCTTCGCCAGCGCCCCCTCGCCCGCCCCGGTCAGCGCGATCAGTCCCTCGCTATGGCCTTCGAGATCGGAAAGACGAACATGCGGTTCCAGCTCCAGCGGACGTTCAAGATGGGCGCGGCTGACGAGATGGCACAGGTTCAGCCAGCCCGCATCGTCCTTGGCATAGAGCGCCAGAGCGTCAATCGGCCCGCCTTCCCCTCTTGATTCATTTGGCCGCCCCACCCCAAGAAACGTCCCGACAAGCGGCTGAATACCGTTCTCACGCGCCGCAGCGGCAAAGGCGACCGAGCCATAGAGGCCATTGCGGTCGCAGATCGCAATCGCCGGAAATCCGCGCTCTTTCGCCAGCCGGGCAATCGCCTTGGGGTCGATCGCGCCGTCGAGCATCGTGTAGCTGGAAAATACCCGCAGGGGCACAAAGGGAGCAAAGGCCATCGCCCGAAACTAGCCCGCCACGCGCCCGCCGATCAAGCCCGCGCTGGCCATTACGCTGGGGACATCCTCGCCAAAACCTTGCAAAATTCTCAATATATGTTCCTATCGGTGCCTTGCCGGTATTACGAGGGATGGTAACATGGACGAAGGCTTAGAGACCGCAGCCAGGGGCATCTTCGAACGCGCCAAGGCGATCATCCTGACACCCAAGGATGAATGGCTGAAGATTGTCGGCGAGACGACCTCGCAGAGCGACATTTTGATGCGCTATGTGTTGCCGCTTGCCGCGATTGGCCCGATTGCAAGCTTCATTGGCGGCCAGGTCTTCGGCTATGGCGCATTCGGATTTTCATACAAACCGGGCCTGACCTCGGGAATAAGCACTGCCGTGATCAGCTTTGTGCTGTCGCTGGTCAGCCTCTTCGTCATGACCTTCATCGCCGATTTCCTGGCGCCAAAATTCGGGGGTGAAGCAGGCCGGGCCAACGCCTTCAAGCTGGTCGCCTATAGCTACACGGCAGGCTGGGCCGTAGGCATCTTCGGGCTGATCCCCACGCTCGGATTTTTTGGCCTGCTGGGCCTTTACAGCGTCTATCTGCTCTACACCGGCGCGACCCCGCTGATGAAAGTGCCGGAGGATAAATCGGCGGGATATACCGCTGTGACCATCCTCTGTGCGATTGTCCTGTCCCTCATTGTCACCCCGATTGCCGCCGCAATCACGGGCGCATTCGGTATGGGTGCCATGTCGATCGCAGGCAATGTGGATACCGGCAAGTTCACTGTGCCCGGCGGCGGCACCTTCGACACCAGCAAGGTCGGAGCGATGACCAAGCAGCTTGAATCGGCGGCCAATGGCAAAAGCCCGCCGATTGAGGCCGCCAAGATGCAAGCACTGCTGCCCACCGCCATCGGCTCCTACCAGCGCACTGCCACCGAATCGACCGGCATGGGCGCGGTTGGCAGCGAAGCCGAGGGAACCTATACGGCAGGCGACAACAGTTTTCATCTCAAGATCACCGACATGTCGGCACTCGGCGCGATTGCCGGGATCGGCGCGGCGATGGGCGTTACGAACAACCGTGAGGACGCCAATGGCTATGAGCGCACCGGCACGGTCAACGGCCAGATGCAGAGCGAGAGCTGGAACAAGTCGGATGGCCGCGGCAAATTCAGCGTTGTCGTCGCCAACCGTTTCATGATCGAAGCCGAAGGCAAGGCCGCCAGTGTCGATGAATTGAAAGCGGCTGTGGCGATGATCGACCAGGGCAATTTGCTGAGCCTGGCGGGGTAAGGAAAAGAATTCTCACACGAAGCCACGAAGACACGAAGATGTTGTGTTGAGCCGCAGGCTCGCGAATCACGCACACCTCTGGTTTTCGGCTACGCGGAATAATGAGCGTGGCTTCGCCGCAAACGAGACCTCTTCGTGTCTTCGTGGCTTCGTGTGAGAAACCCTTTTTCTGCTTCTTCCCGCCCTACAGCAACGCCTCAATCGCCCCCTCAAGCTTCTCCGGCTTGTCCGTCGGCGCAAACCGGCGAACGACCTTGCCATCGCGGCCGATCAGGAATTTGGTGAAGTTCCATTTGATCCGCTGTGTGCCCAGCACGCCCGGTGCCTCGGACTTGAGCCAGCCATAAAGCGGGGTTGCCGCATCGCCATTGACGTCGATCTTGGCCATCAGTGGAAAGCTGACACCGAAATTGACGCTGCAAAAGCTCTCAATCTCCTCGGCGCTGCCCGGCTCCTGACCGCCGAATTGGTTGCAGGGAAAAGCAATGACTTCGAAGCCGCGTTCCCGGTACTTCTGCGACAACGCCTCCAGCCCGGCATATTGCGGAGTGAAGCCGCATTTCGAGGCAGTGTTGACCACCAGCAGCACCTTGCCGGCCTTGTCTGCGAGGCTGAGGCTTTCGCCACCCGGCAGGTCAGCACCAAAATCTGCGATAGTCGTCATTCCAGCCTTCCCCTATTCCAATCGGCCATCGTGCAGCCGCACCACCCGGTCCATGGCATAGGCCAGCCGCTCATTGTGCGTTGCTACCAAAGCCGCGCTGCCCTGACCGCGCACCAGCTTGACGAATTCGCCGAAGACCTTTTCCGCCGTCGCCTCGTCGAGATTGCCGGTGGGCTCATCGGCCAGCACCAGCGCCGGCTTGTTGGCCAGCGCCCGGGCGACAGCGACGCGCTGCTGTTCACCGCCTGAGAGCTGGCTGGGGCGGTGACCCAGCCGCTCGCCAAGGCCCAGCGTGGTTAGCAGTTCCTCTGCCCGAGCCTCAGCCTCGATCTGCGACTTGCCCGCCACCAGCTGCGGCAAGATGATGTTTTCGATTGCGGTGAAATCGGGCAGTAGGTGATGGAACTGATAGACGAAGCCGATGTGATCGCGCCGCAGCGTCGTGCGCGCATCGCCATCGAGCTGGCTGGCGTCCTGCCCGGCGATCGCGATACTGCCGCCAAAGCCGCCTTCGAGCAGGCCGATGGCTTGCAGCATGGTCGATTTGCCCGAGCCCGAGGGCCCCAGTAGCGCGACGAATTCGCCCGGGCGGATATCGAAATCCACGCCGCGCAGCACGTCGATCCGCACTCCGCCCTGCTCGAAGCTGCGGGTCAGCCCGCGCACCTCGACGACGGCCGTAACGACTGCGTCACTCATAGCGCAGCACCTGCACCGGATCGGTGCTCGCCGCGCGGAAGGCCGGATAGAGCGTCGCCAGGAAGCTGAACACCAGCGCCATCACACTGATCGTGACGATCTCCACCGGATCGCTGCGGCTGGGCAGCTCGGCAAGGAAACGGATCGAGGGATCCCACAGGTTCTGGCCGGTGAGCAGCTCGACCAGATGCACAATCGGCTGGCGGAAGAACAGGAAGACGAAGCCGAGCACCAGCCCGGCGACAGTCCCGAGAATGCCGATCAGAAAGCCGGTGGCGACGAATATCTTGAGCAGCGAACGCCGCGTCGCCCCCATCGTGCGCAGGATGGCGATGTCGCGGGTCTTGGCGCGCACCAGCATGATCAGCGAGGACAGGATATTGAACACCGCGACCAGCACGATGATCGACAGCACAACGAACATCGCCACCCGCTCCACCGCCAGCGCCTCGAACAGCGAGGCGTTGATCGTCTTCCAGTCGGAGATCACCGCCTGTCCGGCCAGCTTGCGCGCCAGCGGGGCGAGTATTGCCGTTACATTATCGGGATCGTCGGTCTTGACCTCGATCATGCCGATGGCATCGCCAGTGAGCAGCAGGGTTTGCGCATCGGGCATCGGCATGATCACGAAGGACTGGTCGTAGTCATAGACGCCGATCTCGAAGATCGCAGAGATATGATAGCCGATCTCGCGCGGGACTGTGCCGAACGGGGTGGACCGGCCCTGCGGGTTGATAATCGTGATGGTGTCGCCGACCTGCGCGCCAAGGTTCTCCGCCAGCCGCGCGCCGATGGCGACATTGCCGAGATTGGGCTGCAACTCGGCGAGATTGCCCATCTTTTTCTGCGGCTCAAGCCGGTGGATATCCTCTGCCGTGTTGCCGCGCGCCAGAATCGCTTCGACCCTGCCGTTGAAGGTGGCCAGCAGCGGCTGCTCGATCAACGGCGAGGCGCGCACCACCCCGGGGGTCGCCTTCACCTCGCGCAGCACCTGCTGCCAGTTTTCCAGCCGTCCGCCATAGGCCTGGATGATCGCGTGGCCATTGAGCCCGACGATCTTGTCGAACAGCTCGGCGCGAAAGCCATTCATCACGCTCATGACAATGACCAGCGCGGCAACGCCCAGCATCACGGCAGCAAGGCTGATCCCCGCCACCAGCGCAATAAACGCCTCGCCGCGCCCCGGCAGCATATAGCGCTTGGCGATCATCCATTCAAAAGGGGTGAGGATCATTACCGCGCCGGGTTAGGCTTTGCGCGGCGGGCTGGCAAGCGGGCGACAGGCATAATCCACTTCGGGACAACTCGGTGACCCTTGCCTTTGACCCCGTTCGGGGCCAAAGCGCCGCCAATCACTGGCCGGGCGATTCCATGAACCTGACGCACCCCTTCCTCGACATTGACGGCGACAAGCTGCACGAGGAATGCGGCATTTTCGGCGTGATCGGTGCCAAGGAAGCCGCCGCCATGACCGCGCTGGGCCTGCACGCGCTCCAGCACCGGGGCCAGGAAGCGGTCGGCATCGTCAGCTTTGACGGCAGCGAATTCTATTCCCGCAAGGGCATCGGCCATGTCGCGCAGGTGTTTACCGGCAATGAGAGCTTCGCCGAACTCCCCGGCAGCATGGCCTCGGGTCATGTCCGCTATTCGACCACCGGCGGATCGGGCCTGCGCAATGTCCAGCCGCTGTTCGCCGACCTGGCTGCGGGCGGTTTCTCGATTGCGCATAATGGCAACATTTCCAATGCGATGACCCTGAAGCGCGAACTGATCGCCAAGGGCTCGATCTTCCAGTCGACCTCCGACACCGAAGTCATCGTCCACCTCATCGCCACCAGCCGTTATCCGACTTTGCTCAACCGCTTCGTCGATGCGCTGCGGCTGATCGAGGGGGCCTATTCGCTGATCTGCATGACCCCCAAGCGCATGGTCGCCTGCCGCGATCCGCTGGGCATCAGGCCACTGGTGATGGGCAAGATCGGTGATGCCATCGTCTTTGCGAGCGAGACCGTGGCACTCGATGTCGTCGGTGCCGATTTCGTCCGCGAGGTCGAACCGGGCGAATTGGTCGAAGTGACCCCGGACGGAAGAATTTCGAGTCATCGGCCGTTCGGCCAGCATAGTCCCCGGCCCTGCATCTTCGAACAGGTCTATTTCAGCCGCCCTGATTCGATCAGCGGCGGCAAATCGGTCTATGAGGTGCGCAAGCAGATCGGCGTCGAACTGGCCAAGGAATCCCCGGTCGAGGCCGATCTGGTCATCCCCGTGCCCGATAGCGGGGTGCCCGCCGCAATCGGCTATGCCCAGCAATCGGGCATTCCTTTCGAACTCGGCATCATCCGCTCGCACTATGTCGGGCGCACCTTCATTCAGCCGGAAGATGGCGCGCGCCATGCCGACGTCAAGCGCAAGCACAATGCCAACCGCGCCCTGGTCGCAGGCAAGCGCATCATCCTGATCGACGATTCGATCGTGCGCGGCACCACTTCGATGAAGATCGTCCAGATGATGCGCGACGCCGGGGCAGCAGAGGTGCATATGCGCGTCGCCAGCCCGCCGACCGAACACAGCTGTTTCTATGGTGTCGATACGCCCGAACGCTCGAAATTGCTGGCAGCGCGCATGGATATCCAGGGCATGGCCGATTACATTCATGCCGACAGCCTGGCCTTTGTTTCAATCGACGGGCTGTACCGCGCGGTTGGCGAGAGCAGACGCGAAAACAGCCGCCCGCAATTTTGCGACGCCTGCTTCAGCGGCGAATATCCAACCAGGCTGACCGATATTGCCGACCGTGAAAGCCCAGCCCAGCTGACTCTGCCGGTCGACAAGGTCGCGTGAAACCCTACCCATGAAACCATTTGGGGGTCAGCTGGCGCTCGTCACCGGGGCGAGCAGGGGGATCGGCGCGGCGACGGCCGAGGCACTGGCTGCGGCGGGCGCGCATGTCGTGTTGACCGCGCGCGATACCAAGGCGTTGGAGACGGTCGAAGAGCGCATCCATGCAGTCGGCGGCAATGCCACCATTGCCCCACTCGATCTGACCGAGCCCGATGGCATCGCCCGCCTTGCTGCCGCGATTGGCCAGCGCTGGCAGGCGCTCGACATGCTGGTGATCAATGCCGCCGTGCTGCCGCAGCTGTCATCGGTGGCGGATATCGAGCCCAAGGCGTTCGGCACGGCGCTGACCGTCAATGTGCTGGCCACCCAGGCGCTGCTCGCGGCTTTCGACCCGATGCTGCGGAAAAGCGACGATGCGCGGGTGGTCGGCATTACCAGCAATCTTGGCCAGACCCCGCGTGCCTATTGGGGTGCCTATGCCGCCAGCAAGGCCGCCTACGAGGTGCTGCTCGATTGCTATGCGCAGGAAACCAAGAACATCGCCAAATTGCGCGTGGCCATCGTTAGCCCTGGTCCAACCCGCACGGCGATGCGCGCCCGCGCCTATCCCGGCGAAGATCCGGCCTCGGTCAAGCCGCCCGAAGCGGTCGCCGGGCGGCTGGTCGAGCTGCTTGGTGAACCGTTTGTCAGCGGCTGGCGTGAGTCTGTTAACCAACCGCGTTAGGACACCTACAACGATTTCGGTCCATTTTTGCCAAGGAACAGAATCCACCGGACTGAAACCATCGGAGCCTGTCATGACGACAATTTACGAGTCAAAAGACAGCTATGACAGCGCCGCGCAGGAAGACCGCAGCGCCCCGCGCACCCGCATCGCCATTCCGGCGTCGCTGCGCATGTCCGGCTCGAAGGGCTTTCAGACCGTGGTCAACGACCTCTCGCTCAGCGGCTTTTCCGCCATGTCGATCAACCGCATCCATCTCGGCACGATCTGCTGGTTGACGATACCGGGGCTTGAATCGCAGCAAGCCGAGGTGATCTGGTGGAACAACGGGCTGGTTGGCTGCGCCTTCAATCAATTGCTCAACCCGATCATCCACGACAATCTGCTGACACGCTTCCGCGGCGACGGGGTGTTTCGCATGATCCCCTGATCATGCTGGTTTGACCCCGGATCGGTCCGGTTTAACCCCAGATCAGCCCGGTTTGACCAAAGTCACCTGCGCGACATCGATACCGCCACCGCGAAATCCGCCCTCGCAATACATCAGATAGAAGCGCCACAGCCGCACGAAGCGCGCATCGAATCCGGGCGGCAGGCGGCCCTCGTCCACCGCCCGCTCAAAATTCTCACGCCACAGCCGAAGGGTCTCCGCATAGTCCGCCGCGAAGCCTTCCTGGTCGCGCCAGGCAAGCCCGCGTGTCGCTGCAAGCCGCCGGAACTCGCTTTCGCGCACCAGCATGCCGCCGGGAAAGATGTAGCTCTGGATGAAGTCGGCGCTGGCCGCATAGGCGTCGAACAAATCATCGCGAATGGCGATATACTGGATCACCGCGCGCCCGCCGGGATTGAGACAGCGGGCAATGCAATCGAAAAAGGCCGGCCAATATGCGCGGCCAACCGCCTCGACCATCTCGACGCTGACGATGGCATCGAACTGGCCGGTGACATCGCGGTAGTCCTGCTTGCGGAAGTCGATTGCTTTGCCCGAATGCCGCTCACGCGCCCAGGCTAGCTGGGCATCCGAAAGGCTGATTGCGGTTACATCTGCGCCATCGTCAGCCAGGCGGCGCGCCAGGGCACCCCATCCGCAGCCGACTTCAAGCACAGTTGCGGACCCTTGCAGCAGCCCGGCAATTGTCTCCAGCTTGCACTGCTGCCCCTCGGCCAGATCCTCTGCAGCGCCGTCGAAGCGCGCCGAGGAATAGCTCATTGAGGGATCGAGCCAGGCGGCGTAGAAATCATTGCCGAGGTCGTAATGCGCATGGACATTGCGACTTGCGCCGGACCGCGTGTTGCGACGGAGCCAATGGTAGAACCGCGCGAACAGCCGCCACGGCCCGCGCGAGCGCGCGCCATTGCCCAGCGCGGCAGCATTGTCGACAAACAGGGCAAACAGCGCGACCGGATCGGGGCTGGACCATTCCCCGGCCTCCCAGCCCTGATAACAGCCGACCGAACCGCTGGTGACCAGCCGCAGCACCGCGCGCAGACTGGAGAGAACAGCCCGCGCTTCGAAGCCGGGCGTTCGTCCACCCAGCAGCCGGGTCCGCCCATCGGGCAAGGTGACTTCGACACAGCCGCGCAGCAACCCGGCGTCGATACGGTCGATGATCCGGTCGAACCGGCCAGCCCAGACGCGCGCCAGCCATTGC
>JAHFPT010000083.1:0-6823 GCA_023266625.1 Novosphingobium sp.
GCAGGCCCGGCACGGTGGGCGATCGCGGCGGGAACATGGTAACGCAGAGCGCCGACTTCCTGCTGGTGCTGGGCAGCCGGCTCAACATCCGCCAGGTCAGCTATAACTGGAAGAGCTTCGCGCGCGAAGCCTTCAAGGCATGGGTCGATATCGACCCGCTGGAGTTGCAGAAACCCAACGTCAAACCGGACCTGCCGGTGGTCGCCGACCTCAAGGACCTGATCCCCGCGCTGATCGAAGCCGCGCCCGATGCACCCACAGCGCAGCAGGTCGAGTGGCTGGCGTGGGCGCGCGAGCGCTGCCGGCGCTTTCCCGTGGTCCAGCCGGAATACCGCATCAACCAGTTGTGCAATCCCTATGTTGCGATGGAAGCGCTGTTCGATGTGCTTGAGGAAGGCGACGTGGTGGTGACCGGGAACGGCAGCGCCTGTGTCGTCGGCTTCCAGGTCGCCTGCCTGCGCCGGGGCCAGCGATTGTGGACCAATTCCGGCTGCGCGACGATGGGCTATGACCTGCCGGCCGCAATCGGCGCCTGCGTCGGCCTGGGCAATCCCAAACGCGTGATCTGTATTGCCGGCGACGGCAGCATTATGTTGAACCTGCAGGAGCTGCAGACCATCGCCGGCAACAAGCTGCCGGTGAAGGTCATCCTGCTGAACAACAACGGCTATGTTTCGATCTTCCAGACGCACCGCAACTTCTTCAACGGCGTGGAGGTCGGCGGCGGCCCGAAAAGCAATGTGACCTTCCCCGATTTCGGCAAGGTCGCCGCCGCCTTTGGCTTCGATTTCGCACGAATCGGCCGGCATGAGGATCTGCACGACACGCTGCGCGCTGCGGTTAACGGTCAGGGGCCATCGCTGTGCGAAATCATGATCGACGAGAATGTGGCGTTCGCCCCGAAGCTGGGCGCGAAGCAGCATCCCGACGGCCGCATTACTTCGCCGGCGCTCGAGGACCTTTCGCCGTTTCTGCCCCGCGAGGTGCTGCGGGAGAACATGCTGATCGACCTGATGGATGAGTGAGGAGAACACCTTGCCCCTCGATCAGCCGATGCAGCGCCTGCGTGACGGAGAACGGCCGGTCCGCTTCGTGCTGGCCGGTGCGTTCAACACGATCTTCGGACTCGCACTATTTCCGGCGATGTTGTGGCTGTCGCCCTATCTGCACCAGCACTACATGGTCGGCCTTATCCTGTCGCAAGCGGTCTGCACGATCTGCGCCTTTTTCATCTACAAGCTGGGAGTATTTCGCACACAGGCCAATATCGTGCGGGAGTTCTGGGTTTTTTCATCGTTCTACTATGCCACCTACGCGCTGAATCTGGTGGCACTTCCAGCGCTGGTTGTGGGCGCCGAAATTCCTCCGATTCCGGCGCAATTGGGCTTCTCGTTCGCGACGATGGTCGGCAGCTATTTCTGGCACAGCCTTGTAACCTTCCGGACCACAGACAGGCATGACGACCATGGCAGCTTACCTTCAGCGTGATTGCCCGCTTTGCGGAAGCAACGGGGCCGAAGCCGAAGTGAGCAGCGACAGGCGGGGTGAGGACTTCCCGTTCGGTGAACTCCAGCCGTACTGGAGCGGACTGTTCAGGGAGAAAGTCTTCTTCACCTACGCCCGGTGCGGCGGCTGCGGCTTGCTCTACTGCCCCACCTATTTCACCCCCGGACAGCTCACACAGCTTTATGCCGACATGGCGCCCAACATGGATCTGGTGCCGTCGGCCTCGCTGAGCGCAACCCAGTCCGGCTATTGGCACGCACTCAAGAGAACCGGCGTTGCGGCGGGCGACTACCTCGAGATCGGACCCGACATCGGCTATATCGTCGGACATGCGGCAGCGTCAGGGCGGTTCGGCCATTTCTGGCTGTTCGAGCCCAATGGCAGTGTGCACAACGCTCTGGCCAGAGCGACTGGTGGCCGGCCGCATATAATTTCCACCGAAATGAATGATTTTTCGGCCGTCCCGGTTGGCTCGGTCAGCGTCGCAGTGATGATCCATGTGCTCGATCATCTGCTGGACCCCATGGCCACGCTCCGGGCGATCCGGATCACGCTGAAGCCTGGCGGAGTGCTGCTGATCGTGACGCATAACGAGAAGTCGCTGCTGTGCCGCGCCACCGCGATGCGCTGGCCGCCGTTCTGCCTGCAGCATCCGGAGATATACAATCCCGACACGATCTCGCTCATGGCCAGGACAGCGGGCTTCAGCATGGTGAAGGTTGAGCGCTCGACCAATCACTTCCCGCTGGATTTCATGGTCCACCAGGCCGCCTATGGCCTGGGACTGAAGCTCGGCAAGCTACCTCTCCCCAAGCTTCCGCTCGGCCTCAAGCTGGGCAATATCCAGGCCATCGCCACCCGCTGAGCGCGTAGCGCCTATTCCATTGCGGCGGACACCGCGTCGATGGCCAACTCGACCGCGTCGGCGATCGCGGCCCGCGCTTCGTCCGATTTCGGCAACCGGCGTAATTCGGCTCGCCCCGTGCCGGAAACCGTTATGAAGGTAAATTGGCTCGGCGTGTGCTTCTTGTCAGCTGCGATGCTTTCGACGACGTCTCGGCTGTCCAAGACAGTAATGAGCAATTTCAGTTCCGGCACGCGAGCCAATTCATCCAGAATGTGCTCCTCAAGCGCTTGAACGACCGGCAAGCACTTGATGTTGACGCCCAGGCCGACACTCAACCTCAGCGCAGCAACGATGCCGATGCCGACGGCAACACCGTGACTGATCCGATAGACTGAAGCGCTCTCGATTCCGTGCCCAAAGGTGTGCCCCAGATTCAGCAACAATCTTTCGCCGCGATCGAACTCGTCGATCTCGATGAACCACTTCTTGCATTGCAGGGAATGGGCAATCAACATCGACAATCGGTCCATGTCTCCCCGGTCTTCGGAAAGGCACGCAAGATAGTCTTCATACGCAGCGTCGCCCCGGCAGAATGTAATCTTGGCGGCCTCGCACAAACCGGCGGTCCATTGATCGGCGGAAAGCGTTGCCG
The DNA here is from genome assembly GCA_023266625.1 of Novosphingobium sp. Taxonomy (GTDB): domain Bacteria; phylum Pseudomonadota; class Alphaproteobacteria; order Sphingomonadales; family Sphingomonadaceae; genus Novosphingobium. The sequence continues at coordinate 3,006 of JAHFPT010000083.1, forward strand.
TCACCTGAGGATCTATGACGACTTCGGTCGGCGGATAGAACGTGCCAACGAGATTCTTGAACGATCCGACATTGATCGACGATTTTCCGCCGATACACGAATCCACCATCCCGAGGAGTGTCGTCGGAACATAGGTCCACGGAACACCCCGCATGTAGATCGACGCGCAGAAGGCCGAAACATCCTGCACGATCCCGCCGCCGACCGCGACGATCCGCGTGCTGCGGGCGGACTGGAGGCCGCGCAAGCGGGCAATCAATTCAGGGATGGCGTCCAGGGATTTCTGGGATTCGCGCGCGGGAATGGAAATGAAGCGCACGCCACGGCTGGCAAAAAACGGTTCGAAAAATTCATCGCAGATAAGTATCCGATCCTCGTCCGTCGTGGCGAACTCCGACAGCGCGTCTGGCGTGACGCGAACGGAATAGTCCCCCGTGCTGGACGAGATATCAAGCGATCCGGACATGGCTGAACCCATTGTCAATTGCGATGAACTGGCCCGTTACACCCGCTGAGGCGGGATGGCAGAGATAGCTCACGGCCTGGACAACGTTCTCGATTGTCGCCAGCCTGCCGAAATATGTGGCAGCCGCGATCTTCTCCACCTGGTCGGCACCCAGACTGGCGTGGGTCATCGGCGTGTCGAGCGCTCCGGGCAGGACTGCATTGATCGTGTGACCGTCCCGCGCAAGATCGACAGAAGCAGAGAGCACGAGGCCCTGGAGCGCAGCTTTCGTCATGCAATAGGAAAGCTTGTTCTGCCGCGCGACTGATTGCCAGATCGAACTGACCACGCAAAGACGGGCCCCGGAGAGGAGCAATCTTTGGCTCAGGAGGCTTTGCAGCGTCCGTACGACGAAGACACAATTGATGTTGTAGAGTTCCAGGTGTTTCTCGATATCGACCGAGTATACGCTGTCATTCAGATTGGCACCTTGCGCCCAGCATACGCCGTTGTAAGGGCCGGCTGCGATCAAGCGCTCTAGTGAATAGCTTGGTGAAAGAGGATCGGTCTGCACCCATCGGTCGACCTCGACGTCCGAAGGAAGCGGTTTGCGCCCTGAGCCAGTAACTGAAAAGCCTCGCTGCCTCAAACCGGCGCAAATTTCCTGGCCGATCGATCCGGTTGCACCAAAAACCAGAATGTTGGGCGCCTCCGCTGCGGTGCCTGATTGTGTGGCTTCGGACATGGGGGCCTCAACTCTGCACCGGGAACCCGTATGGCCGACGACCATGACCCGTCAGCCCAGCCCAGCCCTGCATGCTATTCACCACAACTTCCACGGTGCCTTGCCGCTGGCCCACAGGTCTTCGAGGTGGAGCTTGTCGCGCAGCGTATCCATCGGCTGCCAGAAGCCGGTATGCCGATAGGCGACCAATTCGCCTCCACGCGCCAGCGTTTCCAGCGGACCATCCTCCCACGCTGCCTCGGGGCCGCTGACTAGGTCGAGTACACCGGGATCGGCGACAAAGAAGCCGCCGTTGATCTGGCCCCCGTCGCCCGCAGGCTTTTCTCTGAAATTGCGCACCAGTTCGCCATCGAACTCCAACGCACCGAAGCGGCCGGGAGGCATGACCGAGGTAATCGTCGCGCGGCGGCCATGGTTGCGGTGGAAGGCGACCAGCTCGGCGATATCGATATCGGCCACGCCATCGCCATAGGTGAAGCAGAAGGGTTCCCCTTCCGTCAGATAGGGCCGCATCGCGGCTAGGCGGCCGCCGGTCTGCGTCGATTGGCCGGTATCGACCAGCGTGATCCGCCATGGTTCGCTGCGACAATGATGGATGGTTATGTCGTTCCCGGCAAGGTCGATCGTCAGATCGGAAGTGTGAAGGAAGTAGTTCGAAAAGAACTCCTTGATCATATATCCCTTGTAGCCGAGGCAGATATAGAAGTCGTTCACGCCGCCGGCAGAATATATTTTCATGATGTGCCAAAGGATCGGCCTGCCGCCGATTTCGATCATCGGCTTCGGCCGTGCCGAGGTTTCCTCACCCAAACGCGTACCAAGGCCACCCGCCAAAATTACTGCCTTCATGTTTGCTCCGCCCGAATGTCAGGATTCTTTCAGAAGTCATCGTCCCGCCTCCCAAGGGGGAGTTGGGCGAACTGTCCCGGCGAAAAACCCGTCCTGGACCGTTCGTTGCGATTGTTTCCATAGCCCCGGATCAGGCAAGCGTTGTTGCATCCATGGCGGCACCAAAATGGACCATTGGCGCTGACGGGGAACACCAGATCGATGTTCGCGGCGATCTGGCCGGTATCCTGATCATATCGCTCAAACGCAAAAAGCCCGCCTTGAGGGCGGGCAATTCGCAAGTTGAGATGGTTGCGGGGGCTCGCTTTACTCTCAACTTGAGCTGCTGCCGGTTTCATGGACACCAAGTTAAGGTGTTTTTGGAACCGGCAGCAGCTCAGAGGAAGCCTCCTCCCTGCAAAGCCCTTCAGGGGTCTTCGTCACCCACCTCAGCGGGGACACCCCGCAGCGCCCCGATAGGAATAATGAGCGGGATTCTTCAAGGTCGCACACTGACCGCATGAATGCGGACCAGAGAGCGGCGTCTTGACGCGGGGTGACGCATCTTGGTGATCGCGGGGCTCAGCGCTTGGTGAAATAGGCAGCCGTGGTCGCGAAGGCACTTACGTCCAGGCCGGACTCCTCGGCCGCCGCGAGCGCCATGGCGACGTCCTTTTCCAGATAGTGGCGTGACGCCTCCAGCATCTTGGCAACGGGCTGGTTCTGGAAAAGGCGCATGGCGAAGCTGGCACCGCTGGAGGCCTGGATGATCTGGGCCACGGTGGTGGTCTCGAAACCCAGGCCTTCGGCCATCCCCAGCAGTTCGACCGCGTTCATCAGATTGGCGGCGAACAGCAGATTGTTCATCAGCTTGACCAACTGGCCGTGGCCGAGCGGCCCCACCCGATAGATCCGCGAGGCGTAGGTCTCGAAGACCGCCCTTGTGTTTTCGAGCGCATCGGCCTCGCCACCTACCATCAGAGTCAGGCCGCCCGCCTCGGCATCTGCCGGGCCGCCGCTGAAGGTGACGTCCAGCACCTTCACGCCATGCGGTGCCTTCTCTCCCAATTCGCGCATCAGTCCCGGCGAACCGGTGGTATGCAGCGCCAGGACCGAGCCCGGCCGCATGGCGGCGAGCGCGCCGCTGTCCAGCAGCACACTGCGAACCTGGTCGTCGTCGTAGACGCAGAGCACCAGCAGGTCGCTGTCGCTGGCAAGCCGGGCATAATCCGGCTGCTGCTTCGCGCCGTTGGCAGCCACCTCGGTAAGACCGCCGCCGCGCGGATAGACGGTCACCGGCAGGCCAGCAGCCAGCAGCCGCTTGACCATCAGCGTTCCGATGGTCCCTAGCCCGACCCATCCGATATTCATTGCCAATCTGCTTTCTGTTCGATTGAAACTCGTGTTGCGCCGGCCTCAGGCAAGCTTCTCTGCCCCGTGCTCGACCAGCAGGCGAGTGAGGTGGTGCTCGCTGATGACCCAGCGCCCGGCGATCTTCTTCAGCGTCTGGCGATAGTGGCCATAGGCCCGCATCCAGCACCGCTCACCGTCCTTCTCCCAGGACAGGATGTCGTTCAGAGGCCAAATCCCCTTGGCGGTGTCGTCGGCCAGGAACTCGATTTCGGGCAAGTGCACCTGATGCACCGTCGTGATCCCGCTGAGTGCCTTGGCGAGCCAATCGGCGATCTGGCGGTTCCCCACCACCTTGCCGCCCGGCGCAGAGCTCATCGAGTGGGATTCCGCATCCTCGGCGTAGCACGAGGCGAAGCCCGCCCAGTCCTTCTCGTCGATGCACCGAAC
>JAHFPT010000083.1:6833-19468 GCA_023266625.1 Novosphingobium sp.
CATCAGCGCCTTGATCTCCTCAAGCGCGATCAGCCTCTGTATGTCGTCCATGCCACCTCCCCCGCGACCCGTCGTTGCTGTCGGCGGATCAAGCGAGGTGTCCAGGCGATCCAGCTCTTTCCCCTATGCCATGCCCCCGACCGGTGTCAATCGGCGCGGGATATTGGCCTCGGATCGGCGTTGAACCTTGAATCGCGTGTGTTTGGTTTTGGCGATAGTTTGAGGACGAGCGGCGGAGTTGGGGGCGCCGGCCACTCAAAATCCGACAAATCAAAGCGCGCCATATTCAGTCTCCCTTCAAGGAGCACTGAATCACAACTTACGTCCATTGGGAATCCTGCTTATGGGTCTACTACCTAAAGGCTCGAAGTAGATCACACCGTCCTAGTGGATTGATTTTGACATTCGCATCCCGTTAGCGGCAATCTCAGTTTGCGAATGTCAAAGTGTTGAAATCCACTAGAGCCATATAGTTGCTAGTGGTCCTCTTGATTCTGACATTTGCTGATGACCTAGCCGATAGCGATTGCAAATGTCAGAATCGGACCACTAGCCAGGCTCAGGTGCCCCGTATTTCTCCGCCAGTTCCAGCAAATCCGGCAGCCGCTCCGCCCCGGTCGAGCGCATGACGCCCGCAACCGTAGCGTAACAGCCGACAGTAAACATGAAATCGAGCATCTGCTGGTTGTTCCACTCTGCCATCAGCGCCTGCCAATTGGCCTCGCCGATCTTGCGGTCCTCCACCAGCTCTTCGGTCGCCAGCATGACCACGCGCTCAAATGGTGTGAAGTAGGGATCGTCCGGACCGTTCTGGATCGGCGCATACATATCGGGCGAGAGGCCGCAGTTAACGCTGGTCTGCAAATGACTCGACCACATATAGACCGCCCTGGTCAGCCAGGCGCAGCGCATGATCGCGATCTGGCGCAGCTTGACCGGCAGCGTGTTGGTGCTGAGCAGATGGACGTTAAGCGCCGAGAACAGCCCGGCCAGCTTGGGGTGGTGCGCGAAGGTGCGCAGCACCGGGTTCTTGTCGGCATCCTTGAACACCCCGCCGGTCCACTGCGCGAAGAAATCGCGGGTTTCGTCGGTGAAGTCCTCAGGGAGAACTTGCGGCATGCGGGCGGGGGGATCGGGCTGGACCATCGGCGCAGCTTGTCGATGACGGGCGGTGCCGTCAACTTCCTGTCAGGCGGGGGCTCTCCGCAGCGAAGCGGAGAGCCCCAGTTTGCCTCAGTTCCCGAAAGTGCGCTGCCACCAGCCGCGGCGGGGGCCGCCATCTTCGCCGTCTTCGTCCCCAGCCGATGCACGTTCAACGGCGCGTGCAGGCTGGTCGTCGGATGGAACGGTGACATCTCCGCCATCATCGCTTTCGGCCCTCTTGCGCCGCGCGCGGGCAGGCTTGGCAGGCGCTGGTTCGGCCACGGCTTCGACTGCTTCGACCACTGCCACAGGCCCAGAATCGATCAGGGATTCGACCAGGGATTCGACAGGAGCTTCGGCAGCCTTGCGGCGCGTGCGTTTCGGCTTGGGCGTTTCCTCGCCAACAGCTTCAGCAACTGCTTCAACTGGCGCTTCAGCCGGGGCTTCCTCAGCCACGGCATCGACAGCCTTGCGACGTCCGCGCTTCTTGGGCGCTGGTTCGGCAATGGGCTCTGCTTCGTCCACTGCTTCTTCCGCAGCGGCTTCGGGCTCGACCCCGTCGGCCGCAGCTTCGCCGTCAGCCGATTGCGCTTCGCCTTCGCCATCACCGCGTCCGCGTCCGCCACGGCGGCGGCGGCCACGGCGGCGGCGTTTGCGGGGGCCTTCGCCGTCTTCGCCAGTTTCGTCATCGCGCTCGAAGCTCTCGCCTGTGCTGGCCTTATCATCGCCATCGACGACTTCGTCTGCACTGGCCGGAGCATCGGCGCTTTCGCCCTCGGGCCGATCATCGCGGCGCTCGCGGCCACGTCCGCCCCGGCGGCGCTTGCGGCTCCTGGAGCGGCCTTCGTCCTCGTCGCGCTCACGCGCTTCCCCGCCGTCTTCCCCACGGTCTTCTGGGCTGTCCTCCTCGTCGAAATCCTCGTCGGGCGGCAGATCCCCGTCATCCTCTTCGAGCACGATCGGACCGAATTGCGGCACGAATTCATTGCGCGGGCCGGAGGAGGCAACGCGCATCTTGGCGCCTTCGTTTTCCCCTTCGGGAACAACTTCGACACGCACACCATAGAGCGATTCGATCTCGGCAAGGTCGGCGCGCTTGTTGTTCAGCACATAGATCGCGGCTTCCTGGCTGGCAAACAGCGTGATCGTACTGCCCTTGCCGCGCGCCGCTTCGTCCTCGATCTGGCGCAGTGCCGAAAGGCCCGACGAGCTTGCCGTGCGCACCAGCCCGGTTCCGTCGCAATGCGGGCACGAGCGGGTGGTCGCCTCGAGCACACCGGTGCGCAGGCGCTGGCGGCTCATTTCCATCAGCCCGAAGCTGGAGATGCGGCCGACCTGGATCCGTGCGCGGTCGTTTCTGAGGGCGTCCTTCATCGCCTTCTCGACCTTGCGGTCGTTCGTTCCATATTCCATGTCGATGAAATCGATGACGACGAGCCCGGCCATGTCGCGCAAGCGCAGCTGACGGGCAATTTCGCGCGCAGCTTCGAGGTTGGTGTTGAGCGCCGTCGCCTCGATGCCGTATTCCTTGGTCGACCTCCCTGAGTTGATGTCGATCGAGACCAGCGCCTCGGTCGGGTTGATGACAATATAGCCACCCGATTTCAGCTGGACGAAAGGATCGTACATCGCGGTGAGCTGGTCTTCCGCACCATAGCGCTGGAACAGCGGTACCGGATCGGAATAGGCCTTCACCCGCCTGGCGTGGCTCGGCATCAACAGCTTCATGAAGTCGCGCGCGGCGTGGTAGCCGCCTTCGCCCTCGACCACGACGTCTTCGATTTCTTTGTTGTAGATGTCGCGGATCGCGCGCTTGATCAGGTCGCTGTCGGAATGGATCAGCGCCGGGGCCGAAGAGCCCAGCGTGGTCTCACGAATTTCGTCCCACAGCCGGGCGAGATAATCGAAGTCGCGCTTGATTTCGACCTTGGTGCGCTGGAGACCTGCGGTACGCACGATGCAGCCCATCGATTTGGGCAGACTCATCTCGGCGATGATCGCCTTCAGCCGCTTGCGGTCGGTCACAGAATTGATCTTGCGGCTGATCCCGCCGCCATGGCTGGAATTGGGCATCAGCACACAATAGCGGCCAGCCAGGCTGAGATAGGAAGTCAGCGCCGCGCCCTTGTTGCCGCGCTCTTCCTTGACCACCTGGACCAGCAGCACCTGCCGCCGGTGAATAACGTCCTGAATCTTATAACGGCGGCGCAGCGCCATGCGCTTTGCGCGCAGTTCGTCGGCTTCCTTGGCGCGGCCCCGGCTGCGGCCCTGGCGGCGGCGGCCATGACGGGGGCCTTCCTCATCGCGGGACTCCGCAGCGTCTTCGCCACTGCGGGACTCGCCTTCGCTATCGTCGCCTTCGTCGAAACCATCTTCGCCCTGGCCGCCTTCAAAAGTGGGCCCGCCCTCGAAGGTGGCGACCTCGTCCTTCTCCGATGTATCGATCTCGCTCAGGCCGCCCTGATCGTCGTAGCCCTCGCCGTCATAGTCGTCGCCAAAATCGTCGCCATTTCTCTCGCCAAACTCTTCGTATTCGGCATCCTCGTCCGCACGCAGTGCTGCTTCTTCCTCGGCGTGGGCAGCTTCTTCGGCGAGCAGGCGGTCACGGTCGCCCTTGGGGATCTGGTAGTAATCCGGGTGGATTTCACTGAACGCCAGAAAGCCATGGCGGTTGCCGCCGAAATCGACGAAAGCCGCCTGCAGCGACGGTTCGACCCGGGTTACTTTGGCGAGATAGATATTGCCTTTGATCTGCTTGTGATCGGCAGATTCAAAGTCGAATTCCTCAATACGATTGCCCTTGAGCACCGCCACCCGGGTTTCTTCCGGGTGGCGCGCATCGATCAACATGCGCGTAGTCATAGTTTATTCTCCAAGCGCGCCGCCACACCGACAGCCCGGACGGATGTCCAGGCATCAGGGCAGCGCGAAATTGTGCGTTGAGGCCGGGAGGCCGTGCGAAGGCAGATGCCTTCGTCCGGCAAGCGGCAGCAAGCGGGGGGGGCGGGCGACGCTGCGCCCGGACGATGGGTTTCGTGTCTGCTGCCAAGAGACTGCGCGGCAAAATCAAGCGCGCAGAGCCAGCCGCCCGGCCTGCCGCAGCCCGGTCAGGCAGCGGCGGACAAAGTGGCGGACAAAGTGGCGGGGGGTTTCTCATACCAGCATCAACCTGTTCGGTTCCGGTTCAAATGTTCCGGATTGCCGCCGACGGCGCTTCTGCCGATCCTGCTGAACGCACTGCCCCTTTACGCTATGCAAAGGCGGCGGCACGGGAGGATCGGAGCAGGCCTGCCCCGGCGAAGCTGGAGGCTAGCACCGCTTGGCGGCACCGGCAAGTTTATTGCATGCGATCAATGTGGAACAAGCGGTCCGCAACCGTTGCCGCCGCGTCAATCAAGCCCTATTCTGCACGTACCGATGCGCCGCGCTCTGCAACTCCTGCTCGTCCTGCTTGCGCCCATCGCGGTCTTTGCCGCGATGGTTGCTGCCGACCGGCTGTTTGGCGCTCCGGCCAGGGTTCACAGATATGTCGTGCGGCTGGCCATGCCGCCGATTGCCGGCGAGGTCGGGCTGCCGCCGCTCGAAGGTCCGCCCGATGCCAGCCGACCGTTGATCGTTATCGATGCAGGCCATGGCGGCCACGACCCTGGTGCCGGCGCTGGGCCGATCAAGGAAAAAATGCTGACGCTGGCCATGGCGAGAGCTCTGCGCGACGAGTTGCTCCGCGGGGGCGGGATCCGGGTTGCGCTGACCCGCGACGATGACCGCTATTTGCTGCTCCCCGAACGCTCGGGCATTGCCCGGCGGCTGAAGGCCGATCTGTTCCTGTCGATCCACGCCGACAGCGCCGAAGGCAGCGAAGCCAGCGGAGCAACGGTCTATACGCTGTCCGAACGCGGCTCAAGCGACACGGCCCAGCGCATGGCCGAGCGCGAAAACCGATCCGACACGATCAATGGCATCGCGCTGGAGGGCCAGAGCGACGCGATCAGCGCGATTTTGGTCGATCTGTCACAGCGCGAAACCCAGGCCAGTTCGGAAGAATTCGCCCGGCTGATCCTGCGCGAGGCACGCGGCAACAAACTGCATATGCGCGAAGCCCCCCTGCAATCGGCAGCCTTCGTCGTGCTCAAATCACCCGATGTGCCTTCCGTGCTGTTCGAGACCGGCTATATCAGCAATGAAGACGATGTCGCGCGGCTGATCTCGCCGGAAGGCCGCAAGACATTCGCCGAAGCAACTGCGAGAGCGATCCGCGTCCATTTCGCCAGGCAATCACAGCGTTAGCAGTGCTGATAACAAAGGCACTGGCCTCACGCGAGGGAGGCGTGTTAGAGGCTCCGCGTCATGGTCGAGACGAACAATAGCGACAATCTGCGATACCGCGTCCGCCGCAATGCCAGCGGCCTCGTGGCGACGGTGCGGGAGAGCTGGCGCGAGAAGCGCTGGTTCCGGCGCGCCGGTTATGCGCTGGCGGTCTTGCTGGTGCTGTGGCTGCTGCTGTGGGCCGTCGCATTGCGCAACCTGCCCTCGGCCGACAAGCTGCTGGTCTATCAGCCCCCCCTGCCGACCATGGTGCGCGGCATCGATGGCGAGATCGTCTACAGCTATGCGCGCGAGCGGCGCGTGCAATTGCGCTTTGCCGATTTTCCCAAGCCGATGGTCAATGCTTTCCTCTCTGCCGAGGACAAGGCCTTCTGGACCCATGGCGGGGTCGACTACACTGGCCTTGCCGGAGCGGTGTTCGACTATGTCACCAAGATCGGTTCGGGTGAGCGGGCCCGGGGCGGCTCGACGATCACCCAGCAAGTCGCCAAGAATATCCTGATCGGCAATGAATATTCGATCGGCCGCAAGTTCAAGGAAATGATCCTCGCGCGGCGGATCGAGAGCGTGCTCAACAAGCAGCAGATTCTCGAACTCTATCTCAACGAAATCCCGCTCGGCCGTCAAAGCTTCGGCGTACAGGCCGCTGCCCGCGCCTATTTCGGAAAGGATGTTGGCGATCTGCAACTGCATGAGGCAGCATTCCTTGCCATTCTGCCCAAGGCGCCCGAGACCTATGGCCGCGCCAGGAATGCCCGTCTGGCGATTGAGCGGCGCAACTGGGTGCTCGACCAGATGGTCAAGAACGGCGTGGCGACCAGTGCCGAAGCCGACTATGCCAAGGCCCAGCCGCTCGGCATCGTCGCGCACCGGGTCGAGGCCTACGATCCTTCGACCGGCTATTTCGTCGAGGAAGTGCGCCGCAGGCTCATCGACAAATTCGGCGAAAGTGCCGAGGATGGTCCGAACAGCATTTATGCCGGCGGATTGTGGGTGCGCACGTCGCTCGATCCGCAGATGCAGAAGGCCTCGCAGGATGCACTGCGAACCGGACTGCTCCGCTATCACGCCGGCAAAGCCTGGCCTGGCCCGATCGACCATATCAATGTCGATCCCGAGGGATGGCGCTCGCAGCTGGCGCTGCTCAACAAGTCGATCAACTATCTGGACTGGCGGGTCGGGGTGGTCTTGCAGCGAGACGGTGCTTCTGGACAAATCGGGTTTCCAGACGGCGTGACCGGCGCGCTGACTGGCATGTCCGACACACTGCGCAAGGGCGATATCATTGCAGCGGCTCCGGCCGGGCAAGGCATCTTCGCAGTGCAGACCATTCCCGAAGTATCTGGCGGGATGGCGGTGGAAAGCCCCTATGATGGCCGCGTGCTGGCCATTCAGGGCGGCTTCGATGCCGGCCTCGGCTCGTTCAACCGGGCCATTCAGGCGATGCGCCAGCCCGGCTCGACGATCAAACCCTTCGTCTATGCGACTGGCCTCGACTTCGGCATGACCCCTGCAACGATGGTGCTCGATGGCACATTCTGCGTCTATCAGGGCGGCAGGTTGGGGCAGAAGTGTTTCAAGAATTTCGGAGGTGAAGGCGGCACCGGCGAGCACACCATGCGCTGGGGCCTGGAACAATCGCGCAATCTGATGACCGTGCGCATCGCCAACGACACCGGTATGGATCATGTCGTCAAGACCTTCTCACGGGTCGGCATCGGTGACTACCAGCCCTATCTCTCCTTTGCCCTCGGCGCTGGCGACACTACCGTGTTGCAGATGGTCAATGGCTATTCGGCGCTGGCGAACCAGGGCGTGCAATATCCCGCCACACTGATCGACTATGTCCAGAACCGCGCTGGCAAGGTGATCTGGCGTGCGGACACGCGGCGCTGCCAGAGCTGCAACATGGCGCAATGGGACGGCAGGCCGATGCCGCGGCTTGCCCCGCGCGGCAAGCAGGTGATCGATCCGCGCACTGCCTATCAGACCGTGCATATGCTCGAAGGGGTGATAACGCGCGGCACTGCCGTGGCGCTCAAGGACCTCAATCTGCCGATATTCGGCAAAACCGGGACGACTTCGGGACCAACCAATGTCTGGTTCATCGGCGGTTCGCAGCGCTATATCGCCGGGGTCTATCTCGGCTACGATCAACCGCGCTCGCTGGGCGGCTATGCCCAGGGCGGCAGGATCGCGGCCCCGATTGTCAAACAGCTGATCCAGGCAACCCTGCCGCGCTGGAGCCGCCTGCCAGCGGTTGCGCCGGCCGATGTCCATATGGTCAAGGTCGACCGGATAACCGGCAAGCGCGTGTTTCAGGGTGAGCCGGGCGACGATCCCAAATCGTCGTTGATCTGGGAGGCTTTCAAGGCGGATACCGAGCCCAAGCGTTCGACCCAGCTCGATGAATTCGAGTCCAGGCGCGACGCTCTGATCGCGCAGATTCGGCGCGGGCCGCAGGTGCAGAAGGTCCAGCCTCAGGCGAAGGCACAGACCGCCGAACCCAAGAATTTCGTAGAAGAACAGGGTGGCGTCTATTGAAGTGTCGTACCACTTATCTGACCCCAAACCCGTTTATGCTGAGCTTGTCGAAGCACTGTCCTTTTCTTCGGGCCTTCCGCACAGCCGCTTGAAGAAAAAACGATCCTTCGACAAGCTCAGGACAGACGGGTTTGGGTGTAAGGATGATTCACTTTCACCGGTTCTGATCTAAGCTTGGACCGATTAGCGGGAGAGTTAAATCGCCATGCCGGGCCACCATCCCTCGTTCCACGCCAGAACCCAGCCGGACCATCTTGCCATGGTTATTGCCGATACCGGCGAAACCCTGACCTACCGCGAGCTCGATGACGGATCGAACCGGGTCGCGCAATTTTTGCGCGCCAGGGGGCTGAAACCAGGCGACCGGATCGGCGTGATGATGCGCAATTCGGCGTGGTTCCCGGTTGTTCATTGGGGCGCGACGCGGTGCGGCATCTTCGTCACGCTGCTGTCGACCCACCTCAAGCCCGAGGAAGCGGCCTATATTCTGGGGGATTCAGCTTCGAAGCTGCTGGTGCTGTCGGCCTCGCTGGGCGAGACACCGCTGGCGCTGGCGGCCCGGCGGGATGAATGGATCCCGGGCGTCGAGGCGATTTTCTACGCGGACGATGAGCCGATTGCAGGCGCAACCTCGCTTGCCGAAGCGCTCGCGCCGATGCCCACCGAACCAGTGGCGGACGAGATTTCCGGCTTCCACATGATCTATTCGAGCGGCACCACCGGGCGGCCCAAGGGCATTGTCCAGCAATTCACCCCCGGGCCGATCGACGAGTTCAATGCGATGGAAGGCAATATGCCGCTCTATGAGCAGATGCAGCCGATGGTGACGCTCAATGTCGGCCCGCTGTATCACGGCGCGCCGCTGTCCAGCATGGTGGTGACGCAGCGTCATGGCGGCACTTTCGTCACCCAGCGCAAATTCAGCGCCGAGGGCGTGTTGCAGGCGATCCAGGACTGGAAGGTCAACAACGCCCAGTTCGTGCCCACCATGTTCGTGCGCATGCTGGCACTGCCGGACGCGGTACGGCTGAGCTACGATCTTTCTTCGCTCAAGCTGGCAATCCATGCCGCCGCCCCGTGCCCGGTCGAGATCAAGCGCCGGATGATCGATTGGTGGGGGACGATCATCTATGAATATTACGCCAGTACCGAAGGGGTGGGCTCGACCGCGATCACGGCGGAAGAATGGTTGAACAAGCCCGGCTCGGTTGGCCGCGCTTCGCTCGTCCCGATCCACATCTGCGACGACGATGGCAACGAGCTGCCGCCGGGGACAAGCGGCCTGATCTATTTCGAGGCACTACCGGGGCGGGTAGTCAACTATCTCAACGATCCGGAGAAGACCAAACGCGCCGGCAATCCGCTAAACCCGAGCTGGCTGACGGTGGGCGACATCGGCCGGATGGACGAGGACGGCTATCTGTTCCTCACCGACCGCAAGGATTTCATGATCATCTCGGGCGGGGTGAACATCTATCCGCAGGCGATCGAGGATTGCCTGATTGTGCACCCCAGGGTGCTGGATGCGGCGGTGATCGGGGTGGCGCATGCGGAAATGGGGGAGGAAGTGCGGGCGATTATCCAGCCGAAGGTCTGGGCGGATGCCGGGCCAGCGTTGGAGGCGGAACTGCGCGAATGGTGCGCGGCGAAGATTTCGCGGGTGACGCAGCCGCGGAGTTATGAATTCGTCGAGGACCTGCCGCGGCTGCCTTCGGGCAAGCTGGCGAAGCATGAGCTGCGGAAGATTTATGGAAATCCGGTGGCGGTGGTTTGAGGTGCAATTCCTACCACTTACTGGCCATACCTATCGCATTTGGCCTCCTCTCCCCTTGCGGGAGAGGATACGAAGGCTTGGCGCTGTAGCGCCTAGCCGTAGTTGGAGAGGGGGATTTGTCTTGGCGCGCCGTCGCCCCCTCTCCAAGCTGCGCTAGCTCCTGAAGGAGCAAGCTTCGCTTTCCTCTCCCGCAAGGGGAGAGGAGTGGGCGGCGCAGATTTTCCGCACACCGCTCCAGCGAGCGCCAATCAGGTGAACGCGTAAGATACCTTCGCGGAATATGCCTTCCGGCGCCGCATTGCCGCACCGATCAACCCGAAGCCGGCGAGCATCATCGCCCAGGTCGCGGGTTCGGGAACTCCGGCGGTGGTAAGCGCGCCGCTCCAGGTCCCCGCCAAGCCAAAGTCATCAACCATATCGACGGGGACGGGGCCTGTCGTCGACCAATCGCCCTCAGTGTTCGTCAAAAACTGGTAGGGAGAATGGATTATGGAGACATTATAAAAGCCGGGTGCCAGGTCGATATTGCCAGAGAAGAAGTCAACTGTGTTGAAGCTGTACGCGGCAAGAAGGTCCGTGCCGGCATAGCTGAAGCTGACGAAGTTGCTGTTATCCAGCGCCGCTCCGGGAACATAGTTCGTAACGTTGAGGGTGGCTGCTCCCGTGCCCACGCAATCACTACATTGGCCGGAGAAATTGAACGTGTAGTCTGCAGCCGGAACGGCAGCAGTCGCCATGGCAGAACTGGAGGAGGTGAGCGCGGTAATCGCCGCCATTACACCGACTAAATGTTTCATGCCGTGTTGCCCCATGTTTTCGCGCCCGGTGCTGGGCGGCTTGCATCATGCTGCTGCACGACTTCAGCACATGGTATCGGGATTCATTGTGCGACGCAATATTGGTGAATCGTCGTTAACCATGGTTCGCGAAGGGTAGTTGCAACCAGCTATAAGTTATCTTGAAAATTCAGATTGTTGCTGTCCCCAAGCCGTGGCGGCAAAAATAGCACCCGCAGGAACTGTCCTGAAATAGAACACCGTCGCTACCTCGGAAAATTGTGGCTGTGGCACGACCCTCCCCGGAACGGGGAGGGGAACCATGCGAAGCATGGTGGAGGGGCACCCTCCAAATGGCGCGTCCCGTCGAAGTCAATCTGACCGGCCTGTGCCCCTCCACCACCTTCGGTGGTCCCCCTCCCCCCTGGGGGAGGATTAATTTGACACGATCATGTCAATATGACACGCATGATTCATGCGCGTTCGCTTCGAGTCCCGCCACCCCCTGGTTGGCCTGTCAGACGAGCTGATCCGCCTGACCGGGCGGCTCAAGAGCCTGTTTGCCGATGCCCGCCGCAACGCCGGGTTGGGGGATTCCGAACTTGGTGTGCTCAATTCGGTGGTGGAGGCGGAGCGCCCGCCGACGGTGTCCCAGATCGGACGTTCGATCGGCCAGCCGCGCCAGCTGATCCAGCGCGCGGCCAATGCGCTGGTCGACGCCGGGCTGATCGAGACCATGCCCAATCCCGATCACAAGCGCGCCGTGCTGCTGCGCGCGACGACGCGGGGTATCGCGGTGAAGCGGGAGGTTGATGGCCAGGCTGACGAGACCGCAGAGGCAGTCTGGACTGCCAGCGAGAATACCGGGGTACGCGAGGCGACCAATGCGCTGCGCTCCATCCGTCAACAGCTAGAAGCGCAATTGCGCGCCGCAAATACCGGGAGAGACTGAGTGGACGTGAATCTCGACGAACTGGTGAATATCCCCAATCTTACCGATTGGCTCGACGCCAATGTGCCCGAACTTGGGCGTGGTCCGCTGAAATGCGAAATGCTGCATGGCGGCACGTCGAATGTCGTCTTCACGCTCGATCGCGGCGGGCTGCCGATGGTGCTGCGCCGCCCGCCGACAGTGCCACCGCCGGGTGCTGAGAAAGGCGTGCTGCGTGAGGCGCGGGTGCTGACCGCGCTCAACGACACCGAAGTGCCCACCCCGATCTGCTATGGCTCCTGCGAAGATACCGACGTCATCGGCGGCTGCTTCTATGTCATGGAAAAAGTCGACGGCTGGGCACCCAATCTGCGCGGCGAGAAGATTTACAACGAGCCGCCGTTCGACAAGCTGCCCTATGAATATGGCATCGCCTTCGCCATCGTCGGCGGGCTGACGCTGCTGGCCAATGTTGATTACAAGGCGGTCGGGCTTGGGGATTTCGGCAAGCCCGACAACTTCATGGAGCGGCAGGTTGATCGCTGGTCGAGCCAGCTCAAGTCTTACCCTGAGAAATACAAAGGCTATCAGGCGCGCAGTTTCGAGGGCTACGACGAGGTCGAGGAATGGCTGCGCAAGAATGTGCGCAAGTCAGAGCATGCGGGCATCATGCATGGCGATGTCGGCACGCCCAACATGATGTTCCGCCGCGGCCCGCCCGCGCGCCTCGCCGCCATGATCGACTGGGAGCTTTCGACCATCGGCGATCCGATGATGGATATCGCCGGCTTCACCGGCGCCATGCATGACGAACGCTTTCCCGATCTCACCCCGACCCACAGCCTGACCAATCCCGACCACGCGCCGACCAAGCAGGTACTGATACGCTATTACGCCGCCGGGACCGGGCGCAATGTAGAAGATCTTGACTTCTATGCGGTGCTTGTCGGATTCAAATACGGGTGTCTGCTGGAATACAAGGTGGCGCAGGCTGCCGCCGGGATTCTGCCGAAAGAGACTGGCGAGTTCTTCTCGCGCATTGTCGAGAACGGCTTCAAACGGAACGCCGAATTCATCCGGAGGATATCGTAGGTCAAACGCCTTCCCGCAAGGGAAGGATCAGCAACTCCCCTCCCGCTTG
>JAHFPT010000084.1 GCA_023266625.1 Novosphingobium sp.
CGGTATCAAAATCACTGCGAAGAGGGATCGGCATGACAAACTCCAATGGTTCGCCACTTTGAATCAACTCAGACCGCCCTTGGCAACCCCACATGAGTCAGATCTTCTGAAATCTGGTATTAGCGGTCCTTCAAGTAGGACAGACTGAACGGCAGCTCTTGTCAGAGCCTGCCGTTCAGCGCTTGGTCAAGAGGCTTCTGTGCGCGACGCCCAACGGCACCGTTAAACGGTGCGGATGGTCCCGCCATCTATCACGAACTCGGCGCCGTGGATCGCTGCAGCACGGTCTGCGGCGAGATAGGCGATGAGGTCGGCCACCTCTTCGGGTTGGGCTCCCCGTCCAATCGAGATTCCGCCCAACGTATCGAGCACTGACTGGCGCGCCTCCTCGATCGTCCCGCCGTTGGCAGTCCGAAGCATTTCAAGAAAGTCTCCGGTGGCCTCCGTCATGATCCAGCCGGGCGAAACGGCGTTGACCCGCACACCCTTGGGGCCAAGCTCCTTCGAGATCGATTTGCTGTAGGTCCTCAGCGCAGCCTTGGCAGCGGCGTAGCCCGTCGTGGACTCGGGAAGCGGCAGAACGGATTGGATCGAAGTGACGTGAACCACGACGCCCTTGCCACGCTCCAGCATCTGCGGGATCAATAGACGATCAAGCCGGACGGTCGCCAGAAGGTTGAGGTTCAGCTCGGCAAGCCAGTGCTCGTCCGTCAGCGCGGCGAAGCCACCCGCAGGCGAAGCCGAACCGCCGACGACATGCGCAATGATGTCGATGCCGCCCAGCCGCTCAAGCGCCACTCTGGCCAGCGTTTCGCCGCCTTCCGCAGTCGTGAGGTCCGCCTGCACATATTCGACGCGCTCAATGGGGTCTTTGATTACGCGAGCTGCCGTTACGACGTGGGCTCCCCCGGCAAGGAAGCGCTCGACCGTTGCGCGCCCCAGACCCTTGGTGCCACCGCTGACGAGCACCCGCTTGCCAGCGAACTCTGTGGGATCTGCCTTGATGCTCATACCGTAACCTCCAAGGTTTTGATGGCGCCGTGCGCTAGCGTGAATCGATAGGTGAAGCGGAGCGGGCTGCCCGGGAAGTCTCCATGGGCTGTACCTTCAACCACGATGTTGCCGTCTTCTTCCCGAACGCTATCGGGCACGAAGATTGCCTTCACCGGAACCACTTCTTCTTTGAGCAGCTCACGAATTGCTGCATGCCCTTCGAAGCGCTTGCCGTTGTCGATGAAGACGGCGTCGTGAAGGAATGGCTTCAACATGCCGTCAACGTCGAGAGCGGCGTTTGCCTCGACATATTCGGCGATCGGCTTTGGTAGATCGATTGGCATTTTCATCTCCTTGCAGGTGATGAGATCCATTTAGCGATAGACATCTCTCCTGATAATCGAGACAAATCGGCATGGAGTGTCACGGAGATCGGGATAATGAGTCGGCATTCGCTGATCGCGCTCGAGGCGGTTCTCGCGATAGTGCGATGCGGCTCGTTTCGAGCAGCGGCGCTTGACCTTGGCATGTCGACCACCGCCATCAGCAATGCGGTAGGCAAGCTCGAACGGGACTTGGCTGTACGATTATTCAATCGCACCACGCGCAGCGTCTCGCTCACTCATGCGGGGCGGATCTTCGTCGCGCAGATCAAACCAGCGTTCGAAGGCATCCAGAAGGCGATGGATACGGCGCGGTCGCAACAGGAGACGCCGTCCGGCACCTTGCGCATCAATGCGTTCGCAACGGCCGCGCGCGAGATCATGGTGCCGCTGATCCTGAACTATATGCAGCGCTACCCGCAGGTTCATATCGACCTAGTCACCGAGGGGCGGCTGGTCGACGTCGTGGCGGCGGGATTTGATCTGGGCGTGCGACGTGCGGACCTGGTGCCCAGCGACGCTATCGCCATACCGCTGGGCCAGATGCAACGTATCGCGGTCGTCGCATCTCCCAGCTTTTTTAAGGACAGTGCTTTTCCCAAGGTGCCGCAGGAATTGCTTGCTTACCCCTGCGTTCGCGGGCGGCTTCCCAATGGCGCCTTGCTCCGATGGCGGTTCGAGAAGGACGGCGAATCACTTCAGCTCGACGTCGAGGGGCCGATGACGCTCGACGAGGCCTCCCTGGCGCGCATCGCTGTCACGAATGGCGTGGGCATCGGCTATCTTATGGAACCCGATGTCCGTGACGACATCGCTGCAGGTCGGCTTGTGCGGATTCTTGAAGACTGGACGCCGCCGCTTGCGCCTTTGTGCCTCTACTATTCCAACCGGCGCAATTCGTCCGCAGCCTTCCAGGCCTTTATTGCGCTCGCGCGCGACTTCGCCACTGGACGGCTCGCATAGTCAGAAAAGTGTTGCAGCGCGTCGGCAGCACCACAGGTGTGGCATCACAAAATCTAGCGACAATCAAACTGGTATCGGCTTTGCAATGACGGACAAAACCACCCCTGCCTTGCTTAAAGACATTCTCGGTCCGAAGGCGCTTGCCATCATCGCCGATGCTGGAGTTTCAGCATCGACACGCTTCGATCACGCTGGCTTTCTCAGCGCCGCGTCAGATGGACTCGACACCCTGTCGATCATGGAGCGTGTGCGCCATATCGCTGACGCCCTCTACGTCGCACTGCCTCGCCAGTATATGGACGCACTTGAGATCATCCGCGCTATGATGCCACGTCTCACCCACGGTTTCCAGGCGGTCGCTGTCACAGAGTATGTGGCACGATATGGCTTGGATGATTTCGACAGATCGATGGACGTGCTTGCTGACCTGACCCGCTTTGGGTCCGCCGAATTCGCCATTCGTCCGTTTCTGCTTCAGGATACTGAACGCACGCTCGCCGTGATGAAACGCTGGACCAGCAGCGCCGACGACCATGTCCGGAGGCTCGCAAGCGAAGGTAGCAGGCCAAGGTTACCCTGGGCATCGCGCATCCCGGCGCTGAGGGACGACCCGACGCTCGCTGCGCAGATCCTCGAAGCTCTCAAGGCCGATCCGAGCGCCTATGTGCGCAAGTCTGTCGCCAATCATCTCAACGACATCGCCAAGGACCGTCCGGACTGGCTGCTGGATCGCTTATCCGAATGGCCGATCGATGATCCGCACACAGCCTGGATCATCCGTCATGCGTTGCGGACCTTGATCAAGAAGGGCGAACCTCGCGCTCTTGCTCTCATCGGTGTCGGGCACGGAGCCTCTGTGACGGTACGCCGCTTTTCGATTGGGCCTCACGTAGTTCGGCTAGGCGAAACAATCGTGATCGATGCCGAATTGGCGTCAATCTCCCCCGACGATCAACGCCTGGTCGTCGATTATCGCATCCATTATGCGCGTGCCGGCGGAAAGACAGCGGCCAAAGTCTTCAAACTCAGGACATTCGACCTCCCTGCCGGACAAACCGCCGAGCTGGAAATTCGCCAAGCCATTCGTGATTTCAGCACGCGTCGCCATTATCCCGGTCGCCATGAGGTCGAACTCATCGTCAACGGTCTGACGATGGCGAACACTGCTTTTGAAATCGCCAAAGATGCTTCTGACTGAAAAACCAGCGACGCTGCCGCGAATGCCGGCCCGACAACTTACGCCAAGGAGCGCGCCGACATTAGCACGAAGCGCAGCTTCTGACCGATTCAAACGTCTGACAACACACACACGCGAACGGGAAATTATGGTCGCGAGCTGCCAGAACCCGACGGTCTGCACCTAGGGACCGAGATTTGGTCGCTAAACGTCTCATAAGGGTCGATTTACGAAGAGGTACGGTTACCAGTCATATTGTCGACCAGGCGCAGTCTCCATTGGGCTACTTACCTCTTCCGCCCAGGCTACATATCGGAGTCGACCGTGCGCTGTTGCGCCAAAAGGATAGCAAGTTGAAAGCCCAAGAAGCGGGCGCGCAGGATTTCCAGGATAGGCAAAGCGATCCCATTGGACGATCTGTGATTCAGTCATCCTGTAGCGCTTGATCTCACCGCGCACGGACTGGATTTCGATCAGGTCGCCGCGCTGCACGTCTTTCAGGAATGCAAAATGCGTGTCGCGATGGGCGGCCATGAGGACGATCTGTGGCCGGCCAGCCAACAAAGTCGGGCCAAAGGCCATGGCCTGACCGGTGCCGCCCGACAGGACGATCTCGCTGACCCCCAGGCGAGCCACGCTGATCCGAGCGACTGGCGCTGTGTCGGCCCAGGGCCAAGGCTTGACCGGACGATGCTCGGCAAGGCTTTGGTCGAAGGCGCGGTTGAGGAGAATCTGCGCGACGACGGCCTTAGCTGGAACCACTGCGCCGAGCAGGATGAGTGCCCCACCCATCAAGCACAGCGCGCTAAGGACGAGCGTCGGGAGGACGCGCCCGAAGACGCGCCTTTCCGACCTGGCGAAGAGCAAAGCAGTCATGCGCGCAGTTCCTTGCGCTGTTCACGACACAGGAGCGCGAGACCAGCAAGACCTGCGAGCAGCAGCACCGCACCCTGGACGACCAGGGCCATATAGCCCGTTGCAGTCTGCGGGAGGTCCATCGCTTCGGCTTGATCGGCAGGCTGCATGTCGCCGGTCCTGGCCGTGCCCGCCGCCTGTCCTCCGAACAGCACATCGAAGTCCCATCCCGCTGGCAGCAGCAATGGCAGTTCCTCGCGGGTCAGCGTTGCGCCGTCCGTACGGGCCGGCGTTTCATCGATCGCGACCAGGCTCGTCTGGGTGGTGACGATGCCATAGGCAAGGCCCAGCTGGGCCACGGCTTCGTCCGCCGTGGCGTCGTCGGTTTCGCCCGCCGAGCGCGCGGCTTCCACATCGGCAATGCGGCGGCTTGCCCAGAGCCTCGCCACTGCGGGACTCTCCGTCGCATCCGACAGGTCGACCTTACGGGTCCAGGGCCGGTCGCCGATCATGCCGCTGACGGTCAGCGTGCCGGACAACGCCTTTCCCTTGCCGAGCAGAACCAGAGGTTCGCCTGCATATAGATCAGGCAATTGGCGTGGGGTCAGGTCGAGCGAGGCCCTGTCGGCGCTGACCCTAAGGTCATGCACCACTGGTGCGGCCAAGCGGTCGAGCAATGCGGTCATCTTCACGGCAACCTCGTCCCCGGAACCAACATTGGCGAAGCTGCCCCGGCCCGCCTCGGCCATCCGGCGCATCAGATATTGATTGGGGGTCGACCCGATGCCAATCATGAAGATGCGACTGCGCCCAGCCTTGGCGGCGATAGCGGCCATCATGTCTTTCTCGTTGGATATGTCTCCATCGGTCAGAAACAGGATTTGCCGGACGCGGCCCGTGTCGTCTGGGTGGTGGTCCATCAGCGCCGATTGCAACGCCGGCAGCATCTCAGTGCCGCCACCGGCCTCCAGCCCTTCGGTAAAGCGCTTTGCCAGGGCGATCTGCTCGGCGGTGGCGGGGACGCCGTCGTCGAACAGTCGAGTCATACTGTCATCGAAGCGGATGATGTTGAACCGGTCCTGTGGCCGCAACGTACCGAGCGCATAGAGCAGACTCTGCTTCGCCGCATCCATGGAGCTGCCCCCCATCGAACCGCTATTGTCGATAACGAAAACCATCTCGCGCGGCGGCGATGCGGGTGCCCGCTCCAAAGCCGGCGGCGTGATCGAGGCCATGAGATAGGCATCGCCATCCAACTGCTGGCGGAACAGACCCACCGTCGGATCGGCGCTGGCCGAGCGCCAGCGCAGTTCGAAATCCCGGTCTGCGGGCACCTCTCCCTCGGCGAGACGGATGGTGCGGGCCTGGTCCCCTTCGGCCTCAACAGCGATGCGGTGATATGGGCTGATCAGGTTGGCGGGCACGAAGCCCGGCGCCAGGTGGACGGTGATGGACACCGGGTTCAGCTTCTTCTTCAGCGCCGGGTGGGCGAGGGGTGCTGTTATGGCTTGTGCATCTGCGACTGGCGTCGAGGCCGTGACATAACGTGGGCCGACGACCAGCGGCAGGCGGAGCGCGAACTCGCCGCCTAGCAGACGCACGGGCGTCTGATATTCGATCGAGATCATCACGGTTTCGTTCGGGCCGACATTGGCAATGCTGTTGCGGAACAGGTTGGGCCGCTCGGACCCGACGAGACCCGCCTTCTTGCCCTCATCGCGGGCCTTTTCGTAGAGGTGGCGTGCCTCCTCGCGCCGCTTGATATGGCCGATGATGACGCGCTGACCGACAACCATTTTCAGGCTGTCGACCGCTCCCTCTTCGGGCAGCGGATAGAGATAGGTTGCTTCCATCCATTGGGTGCCCGTGTTGCGAAAGGCCTGGGTCACGCGGACGCGGGCTATCTGCCCTGTGACGGTCACGTCCATGTCGGTGCCCAGGCGCATGGCGGGCATGGCGGTCGCAACACCTTTGCCCTGCAGCATGAGCGTGCCGCTGCCGATCGCATCAGGATCCGCGGCAGGTTCGGACGCGGTCAGCCGATCGGTGAAAAAGGTAAGGGCGACAAGGCCGAGGATCAGGAAGAGGCCGGGCAGCGGGCGACTGCGCGACCGGTGAGGCAAGAGCGTGACAGGCATGAGGAACTCCCGTAAAAAAGCGGAGGCCTTCCCATAGAAACCGATCCCACTGGACAGCCATCGGCAGTCCATGCCTCTTTCTGCCGGCAGTGACGGCAATGTCCGGCGGGGGACAAAGTCGCTTGACGGATTGTGCGGTTTTGTGCGCAATTGTCCGCAGTTGAGGGGTGGGCGATGCAGCAACTGGACGACGGCTTCGCGGACCGGCTGCGCGAGGAATTGGCCCGGCGGCGGATGTCGCGGCAGGCCCTGGCGGACATGGCACGGGTCAGCCTGTCGACGCTGGAAAAGGCGTTATCGGGCAGCCGCCCCTTCACCACCGCCACGGTCGTCCGGATCGAGGAAGCGCTCGGCCGATCTTTGCGCGTCATGTCTCAGACTGAGCCACCAGCCGGCCGCGATCTCGCTCCCGACTATATGGGCGCATATAGCCACAGCGCCATTCGCTGGATCGAGCAGGATTATGTGACGTTGCGCACCAGTTTCAGCCAACCCGGCGCGGTCATCGCTTATCATACGCGCATTTTTTGGGACGAGAATGCCGGGCATCTGCGCTTTGCCGAATCAGATCGTGCCGATGGCGCCTTCGCTCAGTCCGGTCATGTATCGATGCCCAATCTGTCGGGCCATATCTACCTGGCCACAAACGAGTCCGGGCAGCACCGGCTCATCATCCTGGGCCGCCCTAGCCGGGGCGGGCAGATGTTCGGCCTGCTCACGACCTTGCAGGCGGGCGCAGGATCGCAACTAGTCCCCGTGGCATGCCCCATCGCCTTTGTGCCCCTTTCGCAGCTGCCTGACGCGCCCATGGGCGTCATACCGACCAGCGACGCCGCCTTCGCAGCGTGCCGGGGGATCCTCGACCGCGCCTTGAACGACGATTTCTGCCGCTTGCGGCAATGACGGCGGCACCTATTCTTCTCGCCTGTTCATCTATCCTGCCGCCAAGCTCGTCATACCGACATAATCCAGTTTGCCCGTGCCCAGCACCAGCAGCGCATCGACGCGCCTTACGTCTTTGGGGATTGCCAGTTCTGCGATCCCGTTCGCCCTGCCCCAGGCCTGCAGATCCCCTGCGGTCGCGGATTTCGCCGTCGTGAACAGCACGAGCTGCTCGCCCTTGCGCGCATCGGGACGGGTTACGACCGCGTGCTCGGCATCGGGCCAGGCCGCGGCTGCATAGCCCTCGACTGCTGGCAGCGACACCATCTCTCCGCCGATCTTGGCAAAGCGCTTGGCGCGACCCCGGATCGTGACGAAGCCCTGCGCATCGATCGTCACGATATCACCGGTGTCGTGCCAACCGCCCTCGGGCGGTTGCAACAGGCCCGGCGCATCGGCCTTCATGTAACCGGCCATTATATTGGGCCCACGAATGGACAGCCGCCCGCCTTCAGTGATCCCTGGCACATCGTCCAGCCTGGCCTCCACACCCGGCAGCAGCCTTCCGACAGATCCGGCCTGATAATGCATCGGCGTGTTGACCGCGATCACCGGCCCTGCCTCGGTCGCGCCATAGCCTTCCAGGATACGTAGCCCGAACTTCTCGGCATAGACGCGCCGCGTCTCATCCCGCACCCGCTCGGCGCCGGCGAAGATGTAGCGCAGCGAATAGAAGTCGTACCCATGCGCCATCCGCGCATAGCCCGACAGGAAGGTGTCGGTACCGAACAGGATCGTCGCATTGGCGTCATAGGCGAGCGCCGGCACGATCCGGTAATGGAGCGGGCTGGGATACAGCAACGTCTTCACCCCGTGGAAGATCGGCAGCAAGGTGCCCCCGGTCAGCCCAAAGCTGTGAAACACGGGCAGTGCGTTCAGCACGATATCCGCTGAATTGAAGTCGATCCGCGCGGCGAGCTGCCGGCAGTTGGACAACAGATTGCGATGCGTCAGCACCACCCCCTTGGGCACACCCTCCGACCCGCTGGTGAACAGGATGACCGCCGGGGCATCCGGCGAAATCTTCAGCTGGGCATGCGACCCCGCGGCAAAGCGGCTGACAATTAGCCCCCGCAGCTTGGCGAGGGTTCCGATGCCCGCGCCCAGATCTTCCAGCCACAGGACGTCGATCCCCGACGCCTCCAGCCGCGCGACGACATCGCCAAGCTTCGCCTGAGCCACGAACGCCCGCGCCGTAATGATCGTCTTAAGTTCTGCAGCGGTACAGGCCGCCCTGAGATTGGTGAGCCCCGCGGTATAGTTCAGCATCGACGGCACCCGACCACCCGCCTGCAGCGCAAAGAAGGTCGCCGTCACCGCCGACACATTGGGCAGCATCACGCCGACCGCTTCTCCCTGCTTCGTATGAGCGGAGAGCGCCCGCCCGAGCACCAGTGATCCGGTGACCAGCCGCCCATAGGACATCGGCTCGCGCTTCACATCCTCGACGATCGGCGCCTTACTCCCATGCACATGCCGCGCCTCCAGCAGCGCCGCGAACAAGGTGCTGCGCGTGTCCGAGGTATCGAACATCATCGCGCTCATCTCGTCATACAACCGCCGCCCGGCGATCGCGCGCCGCGCCCGGGCCGTCATCTCACCTTCGATGGCGAAGCGGCGTGGGGGCAGGATCGTCAGCCTGATCTTGGGAAATCGCCGCAGCCGCACCTTGCCGCGCAGCCTCGAGAAAGGCGTGAACTGCGCCCCGTCGATCCGCACCGGGATGATCGGCGCGTCGCCCTTGTCGGCGAGCATGCCCGGCCCGTCGAACACCTTCATCAGCGCGCCTGTCACGGTGATCCGTCCCTCGGGGAAGATCACCAGCGTCCGTCCCTCGCGCACGGCCTTCACCATCGCCTTGGCCGCCAGCGGATTGGTCGGGTCAACCGGAAAGGCGTCGAATAGTGCCAGGAAGGGCTTTACCCACCAGGCCTTGGCGATGCGCGTGTGCACCGCGAACGTCGGCTTCCCCGGCAGGAAGGCAGCGAGCAGCAGCCCGTCGAGGAAGGACACGTGATTGACCACGACGACCGCCGGCTCGCCCTCGCGCGGCATATTTTCAGCGCCGGAAAGCTCGACGCGATAGAGCAGGCGCAAAATCCCCCGCACGATCGCCTTGATCACCGTTTCGGGCAGCAGCCAGCAGGAAATGACCGCGATCGTCAGCGTCGCGAAACCAAGCACGCCGATCACACCCGGCACGCTTTCGCCGCGCGCCAGCAGGAAGGTCGCCACCGCGACGACACAGACCGTCACGAGTGCATTGACGATATTATTGGCAGCAATGGTGCGCGATCGTTCGTCGCGCGGGCTGTGCGTCTGCAGGATTGCATAGAGTGGCACGATGAATATGCCCCCCGCAAAGGCGATGCCGGCCAGATCCGCCATAATGTGCCAACTGCCCGGCGATGCGACGAACTGCGCGATCCCAACAACTTCAGCCCCAGGCACATATGCGCTGGTCGACAGCCACAAGTCGATCATGAAGCCTGCGAGTGCCAGCGCCGACACCGGCACGAATCGCGCCGACACCTGCCCGCCTAGCATCCGGTTGACCAGCAGCGACCCCAGCGCCACGCTGATCGAGAAGATCAGCAGGAACAGGGTCGCGACTTCCTGCCGCGCATGCAGCACACCGTTCACCAGCGGCGCGAATTCGGACAGCAGCACTGCGCCCACGGCGAAGAACCAGCTGATCCCCAGGATAGACAGCCAAACGCCCCGCCCATTCTGCGCGCCCTTCAATATCTGCCAGGTGCTGCGCAGTATATTCCGCTCAATCCGTAGGTTCGGCACGACGGTCGGCGCGGGCGGAATGGCAAAGCTGACGGCGAAGCCCAGGAGGGCAATGCCCACGGCGGCAAAGGCGGCGGTCTGCGGAAGAATAACGCCCGCCAGCAACTGCCCACCCAGGATGGCGAGGAAGGTGCCGGCCTCGATCAGGCCGGTGCCGCCCATGATCTCCCGTTCACCCAGATGTTGGGGCAGGATCGAGAATTTGACCGGCCCGAAGATCGTCGAATGCAGCCCCATCAGGAACAGGCAGCTCAGCAGGATCGGCACCGATTCCAGCCAGAAACCGGTCAGCGCCAGCGCCATGATACCGACTTCTGCGCCCTTGACCACGCGGACCAGCTTCGCCTTGTCCCAAGCGTCGGCCAACTGCCCAGCGAGCGCGGAAAAAAGGAAATAGGGCAGAATGAAGAGCCCCGTTGCCACCGTCGCCAGCAATTCCGCCTTGTCCGGCTCGGCCCGGTACAGGCTGAAATTCGCGAGAAACAGCAGCGCGAATTTGAACAGATTGTCGTTGAACGCGCCCAGAAACTGCACCACGAAAAGCGGTGCGAAACGGCGCTTGCCCAATAACGAAAGATCAGGTGCCGACATGTTATTCCCCCATCTTGAGCTGAAATGACGCAAAAAGGTCGATTTGCCGTTAATGCCGCGTATCGTTCAGGACGCGATTATAGAGCCATCCGATCCCGATCAGGCTGAAGCCCAGCGCCAGGAACGATCCGATGCGGAGCAGCCCGTGCAGGCCCGACGCATCGAACAGGAACACCTTCACGACCGCGCTCAGTATCAGCAGCAACGACGCGATCCGCCAGTCGCGCGCGCCCCGATGCATGCCCCAAAGCAGGAAGCCGACCGCCAGCCCGATCGCCAGCACGGACCGCAATATGTCCTCCACCTCGCCCATCGGCGCGAGGGTCAGCAACGACCCGGCGAAAAGCTGGCGCAGCATGGCATAGGCGAGTAGCAAGAGCGTTCCTATCCGCAGCATGTCGAACGGCCGCTGTAACTGGACGGCCCGATCCGGCACGATGCGACCAATCAGCGCCATTGCAGCGAACGGGACAGCAATAGCCGGTATCAGCAGGTTGAACAGCGGCAGGCCGCCAACCGCTTGAGCGTACCACAGCGGATTGTCGAGCAGTGCTGTATAAAGCACCCAGTGGCACAGCGCCGCTGCGCAGAGGCCGAGGGCGACGCGCGGCGCGTTGGTAAAGCGCCACACCGCGCCGGCCGCACCCAACAGCAGCACCTCCCACAGCGTCCGCTCAGCCAGCGCGAACCGAACAATATCGGCCGTGCCCGTCATGTGGAACAGCTGCTTGTAGAAGATATGCAGCGCCACGCCGCCCAACAGGACGCTGGTAGTCACAAGCGGCACCCGCACCGTTACCGACGACGGGCGCGAACGCTGGAGCGTCACGCCGATCGTCAACGCCGGCAGGGCAAGGCGACGCAG
The DNA here is from genome assembly GCA_023266625.1 of Novosphingobium sp. Classification (GTDB taxonomy): domain Bacteria; phylum Pseudomonadota; class Alphaproteobacteria; order Sphingomonadales; family Sphingomonadaceae; genus Novosphingobium. Next base: position 11,704 of record JAHFPT010000084.1, read on the forward strand.
CGCATCGATTGAGGAAGGCAGGGCGCTCGCCAGCAACGGATGCCCCAGCAGCGAGACCGACGCCGGAATCGCCCAGCTGCCGATCGGCCAAATCGCCCAGCCCAGCGATAACGCCAGCAGTGTCCCCAACGCCGGCAGCAACCGGCCTTCCGGCAGACGACACGCGCCTTCCGCCAGAACGGGCAGAGCAATCGCCGGAACGACTACCAGCCAAGCTCCCGGGACGACCTGTGCCAGTGCGCCATAGCCAAGCAACGCGGCCAGAGCCTGCGCAATCGGCCGCCCTTCGGCGAACCGCGCACGCCAGGCGAACAGCGTCGCCACCAGCGCGACCGCCGCCCAGCGCAGCATCGCCGGCAACATGGAAAGGGTGCTGGTCTCGCCGAACAGGCGCGCCGCTTCCGACATTCCACGCAGGTTGGCGAGCAGGATGACGAGCGCGCCTGCCGCAAAGGCCCAGCCGCTCCATTCGATACGCTGGTCCTCGGCACGGAGCGCCAGCATCAGCAATGCCGCGGCGGCGACCGAGACGGTTATCGGCAAACTCCAAGCCGGGAAGGCAAGCGCTCCCGACAGCGCGAGAAGCAACGCCGTCGTCGTAGCCAGCAAGGCGAATCGGGCATCCCCGCGCCGCTCACCGTGCTGCCAACCAAAGGCCATCGCGCAGACAGGCAGCATCGCAGCACCGAGCGCAAATAAGGCAAAGGTACCATCGAGCGCAGGGCGATAGAAATGAACCGCACCGGCCGCAAGACCACCCATCGCGATGGCAGCCAGTTGGCCCGCTTCGATCAGCCCCCCCCCGGCGCGCCATAGGCGCCACAGGGCAGGCCCGCCGAAGATCGCCGCCACACCGCTCAGCACCAGCGTAAAGCTCGCCTTATCCGGAGCAGGCCACGCGCCGCTCAGGAACAACGTGATGCCAAGGCCGACGGCGCCCAGCGGCCGCAGCAGCGGCGCCCGTCCGCCTAGCCAGACCAGCGCGATCGACAGCAGCCCGAACAGGCCCCAGTTCAGCAGCGAAAAGCCGCCGGTCGCAACCAGCGCCGCCATCTGCGCGGCCGCAATCACTGCCGCTACCAGGCGCAGGCCGTTAGCGCGCATGCCGGAAAAGGCGAGCAGGGGCAGGGCAACACCCAGGGCGATTAGCAGCAGCGCGACCGACACCGATGCCACGGCATCGAGCGCGCCCATTGCCAGCATCGCCCCGCCCCAGCCGGCGCCGCCCACCAGTGCACTGACGCCCAACCACATCCAGCGCTGCGTCCGCGACAGCGTGCAAAGACCCCCGATCGCCAGTGTGAGATAGCAGCTGAGCAACGGCACATTGGGCTGTTGGGCGCTGACCAAAGCGGGCGCGGCAAGTCCGCCGACCAGCCCCAGCAAAGCGCTGGGCGCGCCGAATCGGATCGAAAGCGCCATAGCGAGTGCGGTCACGCCAGCCAGACCGGCAAAGGCGGTCGTCGGACCGATCAGGCCATAGAGTCCGTGGGCCGCAAGGATGGTGGCATACAGCGTGGCGAGACCCGCCCCCGCCAACGACTGGCGCACGCGCTCATCACGCACGCGATCCTCTTGCCGCAGCGCGACCTCTGCCCCGCCGATCAGCGCGCTGCCGAACAGCAGCCCCAGCATCACGCGCACGACTGGCGACAGCAGCCCGGCATCGATCGAATATTTGACCAGCAGCACGCCCGCGACAGCCAGCGTCACCCCGCCAGCCCAGATCGGCAGGCGCCGGCCGAACAGCTCCTCAAAACTCAGATTGCGGGGTGTGCGGGTTGGTTCGGCGGGCGCAGATGCGGGCTCACTGGACGCTAAATCCTGCTCGACCGGGCTCTCATTCACCACTTCCGTTCGGGCTGAGCTTGCCGAAGTCCCGTCCTGGCCTTCGAAATCCGGTTTTTCGACCGAAGACGGCCCTCTGACAGACTCAGGGCGAACCGAAGCTGTGGCGGCAGGTGGGTTGGAAGCAGAGGGGGATTTTAGGGGAGCTTCGTGGGTTGCGCGCTCCACAACCCGCGCTGCACCAATGGTGGTCCAGGGACGGGGCCTCACCCCTTCCCATAGCGCAACCCGCGTTTCCATCGCCTTCAGCCGCGCCCGCATGTCGAACACAACAGCGCCCATCACCATCAGGACCAATGCCACAAACATGATTCGCGCCTCTTCCAATCAGAATGGGGTGGGCATAATCAACAATTAGACACTGTTCAATAAAATAATTGGACAGTGTCTAATTTGCTTCCTAGAGGGTGAGCATGGGCAGACGATCGGATCATAGCCGTGCGGAACTGGAGGAGCTGATCGTGTCCGAAGGACATCGGCACATGGCCGAGGTCGGTTTTGCCCGCTTCTCCTCGCGCGAAGTCGCCAAGCGCATCGGCTATGCCGTCGGCACACTCACCAATGTGCTGGGTAGCTACGACCGGCTGATCGCCGCAATCAACACCCGCACCTTCGAATTGTGGACCGCCCATCTCGAAGCGACCCTGGCGCGCGAACCGGCCGATCGGATCGAAGCGCTGGTCGAGGGCTATTTCAGCTTCGCGCGTGACAACCGTAGTCTGTGGATGGCGATCTACGACCACCGCCTCGCGCCCGACGAGATTATGCCAGACGATTTTATGACGCGCCGCGCCGCGCTCACCGAAATCGTCGTGCGCGAAGTCGCGGCAGTCCTGCCGCCCGATGCGAAGGATAAGGCGCCGCGCCTCGCCCGCTCGCTGGTCGCGACCGTCCACGGTCATTGTACCTTCGCGCTGAACGGCAGCTTCGCCCTGCTCGGCGAAACCGATCCGCAGGGTATGGCAGTCGCCCGCGTCAAGGAATCCCTAACCGCAGCCGAGGCATAGGGATGCGGCAAAAATTTGGCGGGTCCTGTCCTACAGGAGCGGATCAAGACATTTAAGCATCTGAAAACAAATGGATAAGCAAAATGCTGATTGCGCATGCGCGCGAAATTAGAGAAGTTCGGCAATAGCGGGGGATCATCATGGCAAACTGGTTCGAACAATTGGAGCGCGACCTCAGTTCGCCGCTCGCCGTCCGGCGTTTCGGCACCGGCTGGTTTTCCGGCTTCTTCGCCCTGTTGCTGGCCGTCTCTGGCCTGGGCATGGTCATCGCGCTGCGCTGGCCCAACTGGTTCACCATGCCCGAACTGGCACCGCTCTATCAGTGGTCCGGCTTGCGCCCGCTGGTCCATCTCGCGCTTCTCGCCGCTTATGCGCTTGCCTTGCTCAGCTTGCTGCTCCGCCCGCGGAAGGCGATCGGCACCACCGCGCTGATCATCGCGCTGCTGGCGACCCTGCTTGGCGGTGCCGCAGTCCAGCCGCGCGAAACCTATGACTGGGGTGTCTTCTTCGGGCTCGATTTTTTCGTCGTGAACATGATCGCGTCCGGACTCATGTTCGCGCCGATCGAGCGCCTGTTCCCCCGCCGCGCGGACCAGCGCCTGTTCCGCCAAGAATGGCGCGAGGATCTATTCTATTATCTGCTGAGCTCCATGCTCGTTCAGCTCATCACTTTTCTCGCCCTCGCGCCGTCGGGCTTCATCAACGGCGCGACCGGCAATTTCGCCGCCTTTCGCTCTGCCATCGCCAGCCAGCCCTGGATATTGCAATTCCTGGAGGTCGTGGTCCTGACCGATCTCGTCCAATATTGGTTCCACCGCGCGTTTCACCGCGTCCCCTTCCTTTGGGGCTTCCACGCTGTGCATCATTCGGCCAAATCGATGGACTGGCTTGCCGGTGCGCGTATGCATTTCTTCGAGATCATCGCCCTGCGCGGTGTGACCTCGCTGCCGCTCCTGACTTTCGGCTTCGCACCCTCGGTGATGCAGGCCTATATCGCTTTCGTCTATATCTACTCGTCGTTACTCCACGCTAATCTGGGCGGCGATCTCAACATACTGGGCCGCGTCGTTGCGACGCCGCGCTTCCATCATTGGCATCACGCGATCGAGGATGTCGCGGTGGACAAGAATTTCGCGATCCACCTGCCGATTCTCGACCGCCTGTTTGGCACCCATCATCTGCCCGATGGCCAGTGGCCCACCGGTTACGGGGTGCCAGAAGCCGTACCGCGCGGCTATTGGGCACAATTTGCCTACCCCTTTCAGCGGAGGCGGGCTTAAGCCAATTGAGCGACGGGTCGCGAATTCCGACGGCGAATGGTGGCCGCGGCGCGTCACCTTATGCTCTTCCGACAATTAAACGTATCTAAAGTCGGGAACAGTTATTGAGTAACCGGCATCAAGCGTTCTTCACGCCTCAAAGCTGCCGGTCTGCACCTAGAGACGAAAGATCCCAGGTTGAGTGACCGGCAAGGGTCGGTTCGGAAGGAGGCGGGACCGCCTCTCACCGCGACGACGTCTATCCGCTGGTGCCGATAACGTTATCGGTCATCATTGCCTCTTCAGCAGCAGGTAAGTTCGGCCAGCAGCGGCTCGCGAGTCGGTAGAGCCTCGCTCTCAAATTTAGAGAAGCGAACGGATCGCAGAAGGGATACAAAAATCGGGATTTGAGCGACCGACGAGGGCCATCAAGCGAGTGCCTGCAGCCCTTTACGCTGGATGATAGAAAGCAGACGAAGTGCCGGTCCACCGGGTCGCTTCACTTCACGCTCCCAATCCGACACAAGATTACGCGACACGTTGAGATAGGCGGCAAAGACCGGCTGAGAGACACGTTCGCGCTCGCGGATCGCGCGGATTTCATCGCCCGCAAGCATAGGCGCGGGAACAAGGCATGCATCATCGAAGGTACGAAGCGTTGCTTGGGTTACCACACCCGCGTCGTGAGCGTCGCTCATCATCTCGTGGATCGCACCTGCAATCTCGCTTCGATACCCTTTATTCTTCGCCACTATGCCCATCTTCGATCTCCTTTAGTGTCCCAGCCACCACCAACCTGTCCAATTCCATGCCGCTCCATCCAAGCGCTTCGGCTGCGGCCTCTTTCAGCAGCGCCAGGTCTGCCTTCGAGATATTCGCCTGCCCACTCTTGGCAAATCCGAATGCGAAGATGGCGCGATCGCCCTGCCGGAACAGGATTAGGGTGCGATAGCCTCCCGATTTGCCTTGGCCGGGGCGTGCCACACGCTGCTTGATAACTCCGCCGCCCAGATCCGCGTCAATGAGCCCAGCTTCCGCACGCTGCACCGCTTCCCAGAGCGTCGAGTCATCTATCCGTTCTTTCCGCGAAAAGCGCTCAAACCAGCCATTCTTGAATATGCGAATAACTTGTGTTCTCCTGCTTCTCACCTCGTATATATAACACCTAGCGTTATATATCAATTGTCTGAAACTGGCAGCTCGTGACGACAGCATGCTCCATAGCCTTTGAAGATCGCTTAAAAATCTGTCGGCGGCTCGGCCTGGAAGCCACAATGCTCGCCGATAGGTCAACCAACCATGGGTATCACTGCTCGAGCGGCGAGCTCATCAAGCCCATCGACAATCCAGCGCGCGTAATGGCGCTCGATCATAACGACCGATGTGTCGTGCAGCGCGGCAACCAGTCGGATCGGCAGACCTACGCGCAAGCCCCGTACGATTGAGCTGTGCCTAAGGGTGTAAGGGATAGTTGTTTGCGGTAACCCCGCCTTTTTCACCGCCGCATTCCAGCTGCGTGTCATTTCGGACGCGGTCTTCCAAGGCCCTCGCTCATAGCGTTCCCACTTAACCGCAGTGATCTGCTTGACCAGCCATCGCTCCAGCAGCGGCGCATTATTTGGGCGGCCCGAGGTTACCGGTTTGAGAATGTCAGCGATATCCTGACCGATAGCGACACGGATCGGCTGGCTGTCCTTCTTATGTCCCTTGAAGGACTGCGGGACCATCAGCCTGGACTGATCAAGCAGCGCATCGCCCACAGTCATGCGCCGGATCTGCGCAAATCGCGCACCCGTTGCAGCCATGACAGCGACCAGCCGCCCGAAGTCCTCGTCAATGTCGACTGCCGCCGCTACGATTTTTCGAATATCCTCATCCGACAAGATCTGATTATCCCGCGCCCGAGCCGTCGGGATCGCAGGCGTATCGATTGCAAGGCCATATTTGACCGTCATGGGCAGATCGCCAGGCAGGACTTTACGATGGCTGGCATAAGTTGCATTCAGCGCCGCCTTGAAGTCATTGAGCAGACGTTGCGTACTGCTTGCCTTTTCCAATACGAGGCGCTTTTGCCAGGCGCGCAGATCCAGCTCCGAAATGTCCCGCAAAGCTATGTCAGCGATGCGCTTGTCTGCCAGGACATGGGCGTGCAGTTTGTAGTGCGCGTCTGAGCGAACCACCCTACCCGCTTGTGCGCTACGACGAATATCCCGATCTAATATGTAATGCGTTACCGCTGCACGCACAGTAATGTCGGGATTGAGATAGGCCCCCTCCCCCTTGGACTGGTGCTCAAGTCGCTCCAGCGCTTTCTCGAAGGCCTGCCGATAGGAAAGGATCGTCCTGCCGTCAGCTTCCCGAACGTCATCAGCCTCCCCCAAGCCGGCCGAGGAGTACGTCTTGCCCTCTTCATCGACGGCCCATTTAATGACCCACGTTCCTTTGCGAGCGCCACGACGATATCCGATGTAATTGCCTTCGGAGAGGAAGCGCCAATAAGGACGACCACGAACCTCGAGCCGCAGTCTGGCAGCACGATCCTGTATTCTATATTCCTTCGGCGGGCGCGGCACGGTTCATCTCTAATTGTTCCAAACATGCCTTTTATTATGCTTGGATACGCCTGAACGTGCAAGGACGGTTTGGCCGTAAATGGCTGCATTTCATAGGTTCCAAGCATGTCCAAGGGTATTTCTTGCCACCCCTCTCACGGCTGAAACACGGGTTCGATTCCCGTAGGGGTCACCAATGAAATCAATGACTTAAGTGGCATTTTTCATTACGATACCGCAACTTATCCATTTCTTCTCCTTTTCACATTCCTGGATTTCTTCGGATGTCCCCGGACAATTTTTGATGCCCAGCTGAAAGGGGTAACGACGCGAGGGCAAATGCCACTCGCCATCTCGTTTGCGCCTGCGCCCAGACACCGTGACGCAATTGCTGTTTGGTAATATGGTTAGCATGATCCCGCTCAATGAAAGCGAAACGCGAGCCAATGTGGCTCACGTACATTGCCGAAGCAAAGGCCGTACTCGCCTGGCCGTTTTCAGTCAGCAGGCAGATGCATGCAGCCTTCGCTAAGGCGTTAGCAGGATGTAATGGCGACTTGGCACTTGGCTTGTCACGCGCCGTCGCTCGACGTGGAGGCGGCGCTTGGTCAGTGCATGTGCGACGAAACGCCAGCGGGTCACTCTGAAAAGACGCTCTAGATCGCGGTTGCGCGCGAGGTAAATTATATCCAGCAGCTACCGAAGGTAGAGCGCGACACCAAGCCGACAAGATCGTTGGCTGAAAAGTGTCATTTGATGGGGGTTTAATACTTCCTATCTTCGGGTCCTATTAGGCGACGCTTCTCAATCGTCTCTCTTAGACTGGAAACAAATATGAGTGTGCTGGAGCGGTCTTTAGCAATCTCCAGTTCACCGGAGGCAATTAGGTTTCGTGGACAAAGGTTGACAAGAGACTCTGGCCTTGATTCAAAGCTGTCTTTTGGGAGGCAGAATTGGGCGAGCGGATTGGGGTGTCGGATGAAGAATGGGCGTTGATCGGGCCGCTTTTGCCATCTGAGCGCGGCCGA
>JAHFPT010000085.1:0-14316 GCA_023266625.1 Novosphingobium sp.
CGACGCGCATTCCGCCGCCCGACGAGGCGACTTCGGCCAGCGATACGCTGCGGCGGACATAGCCCTCGCTCGCTGCGTTCGCAATATTCTGCGCGGTAACATCGAGCGCAATGCGCGCTACCTGCGCGCCGCTCTTGCTGATCGAGAGAAGGTCGGATGCCATGGCCTAGTCTTTCCCGCTTGCGCTAGCATCGACGAAGCGCGCGAGGTGCGCCTCGATCTTCTGGGCGAGGCCCAGCGTGCCAGTCTGGGCGGCGATGTCGGCGAACTGGCTGTCCTGCATTTCGCGGAAGGTATCGATTGCACCGCTGCCGAACAGTTCGTCCCCGAAGTTCGCCTTGCGCGCCGAAGCGAGCATCTGGCGCACGAAAATCGCCTCGAACTGCTTCGCCGCCGCCGCCAGCCTGGCGCGCTCGCCGCTTGCGGGCGGCGCGGATTGCATGGCAGTGAGCCCCGTGAGATTGGTCGTAAGCGTGGTCATATCACCACCATTTCCGCCTTGAGCGCACCGGCCTGCTTGAGCGCCTCGAGGATCGCGACGAGGTCCGAGGGACTGACCCCCAAGAGGTTCAGCGCATCGACAATCTTCGCCAGCGAGGCACCGCCCTTGAACAGCGCGACGTGGTTGCCGTCCTCCTCGGTGGAGATAGAGCTATCCTGCTGCGTCGCGGTCTCACCGCGGCTCAGCGGCGCAGGCTGGATGATCGCCGGGTTCTCTTCGATGCGCACCGTCAGTTTGCCGTGGCTGATCGCCGCCGGTGACAGGCGCACCGCGCTGTTGATTACCACCGTGCCGGTGCGACTATTAACGACGATGCGGGCCGCCGTTTCGGCTGGGGTCACCCCGATCATCTCGATCGCCGCCATCATCGAGCTGCGCGCATCGGCACCGCTGGGCAGCCGCAGCGCGATGGAGACGCCGTCGTCGAGCGCGGCGGTGCCGGGGAAACGCAGGTTGATCGCATCGCGGACGCGTTGTGCAGTCAGAAAATCCGCATTGAACAGATTGAAGAGCAGCACCTCGCCAGTTTCGAAGCCGGTGGCGACAGTTCGTTCGACGCTGGCCCCGTCGGCGATACGACCGACCGTTGGTATGTTGACCGTCAGCTGCGATCCGTCGCGTGCCGAGATGCCGAGCCCGCCGACGGCGAGGTTGCCCTGCGCCATGGCATAGATCTGGCCATCGGCACCGTAGAGCGGCGTCAGGATCAACGCGCCCCCGCGCAGGCTTTTCGCCTTGCCGATCGTGGAAACGGTGATGTCGATCCGCTGGCCGGGCTTGGCAAAGGCAGGCAGGTCAGCCGTGATCATCACTGCGGCGGCATTCTTGAGACCCGGCGACACCCCCGGCGGCAGCTGGACACCCATCCGCCCGGAAACGCCGCGCATCGCCTGGGTCAAATATTCCAAATTGTCGTCGCCGGTTCCGGCCAGGCCGACGACGACCCCGTAGCCAGTCAGCTGGTTGGTACGGACGCCCTGGAAGGCGCCCAGATCCCTCACCCGTTCGGCCTGGGCCGTGACCGGGAAGAGCGCTGCGAGGGCGGCGAGCAGGAAAATGAGCAGGCGGCGCATGTGGAGTCCTACGATTCTGGTCATCAGAACGGGCTGATGATGTTGAAGAAGTGGCTGAGCCAGCCTTCGCGGCCGGAGCGCTGGATCGCGCCGTTGCCGGCATATTCGATCCGCGCATTGGCCACCCGGCTGGAAGCTATGCGGTTCTCGGCGTCGATATCGGCGAGGCGCACGATGCCGGAGAACTGGACCCATTCGTTGCCCTGGCTCAGTAGCATGCGCTTCTCTCCGCGGACCAGGGCAGTGCCGTTGGGCCGCACCTCGGCAATGGTGACTCCGACCTCGCCGCCCAGCGAACTCGTCTGGGTACTGTTCCCCTGTCCCTTAAACGACGATTGGCTCGAGGCTTTAAGGGCATCGGGGCTGGCGAATGCCAATAGCCCCTCGCTCGGCGGGGTAATCGATGCACCGCCGCCGCGATCGGTCTTGGTGGCGACCGATTTGGAACTCGTGGTCTGCTCCAGCAGGACGATGGTCAGCGGATCGCCGACACGCCGAGCGCGATTGCCTTCGACGAGCGCGGCATAGCCGGCGTTCGCATTGAAGATACTGCCGTTTGCCGGCGGCGACGGCGTGACGGTGGCTGGCGGCACAGGTTCGAAGCCGGCAGGAGGCCGCTTGGCCAGGGCCGGCGCAGCAAGCAGCGCCAGCACCATCAAAGGCAGGTTGCGGCGCATGATCACAGCGTCTGGTTCGCGTTCTTGAGCATTTCGTCGACTGCCGAAATCATCTTGGAATTGATCTCATAGGCGCGCTGGCATTCGATCATGTCGACCATCTCTTCGACGATGTTGACGTTGGATGCTTCCAGCATGCCCTGGCGGATGTGGCCGCGGCCACCCTCGCCGGCGACGCCGATCTGGGCCGGTCCGCTGGCGCCGGTCTCGAGCAGAAAGTTGTCGCTCATCGCCTGGAGCCCCGACGGATTGGCGAAGCTGGCGATCGTGACCTGGCCAAGCTGGGTCGCTTCGGCGCTGCCCCCGACGATCGCCGATACGGTCCCGTCGGCCGAGATGGTGATCGACGAAGCGCCCTCGGGTATCGAGATCGCCGGCTGCAGGACGTAACCTTGTGCCGTCACCAGCTGGCCATCCGACGAGCGCGAGAAATTGCCGGCACGGGTGTAGCCCGTCTGGCCGCCGGGGAGCTGAACCTGGAAATAGCCGTCTCCGTCGAGCGCCATGTCCAGCGGATTGCCGGTTGTGCTGAGCGCACCCTGGGTCTCGATCCGCGTCGTCGACTGGACGGCGACGCCGGTGCCGAGGTTGAGGCCGGTCGCATAGGCGGTCTCGCCGCTCGACTGCTGGCCGGCAACGCGCGCATCCTGGTAGGCCAGCGTGGCGAAGTTGGCGCGGTCGCGCTTGAAGCCGGTCGTACCGACGTTGGCCAGATTGTTGGCAATGACGCGCATCCGCGCATCCTGTGCCTCAAGCCCGGTACGAGCGACCTGCAGAGCTGAAGTGGGCATGGGTGTGGTTCCCTCAGTGAAAGGATCAGGAAATGCGCATCAGCGCGGCGCCGCTTTCATCGACGTCGCGGGCGGTTGAGATCAGCTTGGTGCGGATGTCGAACAGGCGCTGGGCCTGGATCATCTGGACAATCACCTCGCTGGGCTGGACGTTCGACTGTTCGAGGGCGCCGCTCTGGACACGTGCGTTCTCGTCGGCCGGCAGCACACCGCCACCGACGACACGGAACAATCCGTCCATGTCCTTGGCGACCTTGCTGCCCTTGGGGCTGACGAGCTTGAGCTTGTCGATCGTCTGGGGCGGCTGGTCCGGCGCTTCCGGATTGGCCAGCAGGACGGCGCCGTCGGGCGAGATCGACGCCTGCGCGCCGGGCGGCAGGGTGATTGGACCGGAACTGCCGACAACCGGGCGGCCATCGCCGTTCTGCAAAACACCGGTCACCGAGATCGACAGATCGCCGCGCCGCGAATAGGCTTCGCTGCCATCTTCCGCCTGCACTGTGAGGAGCGCATCGCCGGCGAGCGCGATATCGAGCGGACGTCCGGTCTGGGCGATCGAGCCCGCCGTCATGTCCGCGCCGTGCACCTCGCCCTCGCTCATGGCCCGCGCCTCGATGCCTGGACCCTTGAGTGTGACCGGGGTCGAATAAAGCATCTCGGCACGGAAGCCGATCGTCTGTGAGTTCGACATGTTGCTCGCCAGCACACGCTGGCGGAGCATCGAGTCCGACATGCCCGACATGGCGGTGTAGATCAGGCGGTCCATGGCCTATCAGGTCCGCAGGTTGATGATCGTCTGCGAGATCTGGGTCGCAGTATCGATCGCCTTGGCATTCGCCTGGAAATTGCGCTGGGCCGTAATCAGTCCGACCAGCTCATCGGCGATGTCGACGTTGGAGCGTTCGAGCGCGCCAGACAGAAGGGCCCCGAACTTGCCGGAGCCAGGTTCGCCATAAGACGCGGTGCCGGACAGGCCGGTAGTCTGCCAGTTGGACGAGCCGACCTGCCGGAGGCCGGACGGGGCGATAAACGAGGCGAGGGCGACCTTGCCGATGAGCGAGTTTGTGCCGTCGGCGAAGGAGACGGTGATGGTGCCGTCTTCCTTGATAGCCACGCCAGCGAATTCGAAACCAGCCGCGTTGGCTGCAGGAACCTGCGCGTCGATCGGCGTGGTAGAGGTGACAACGCCGCTGGCATCGACCGCAAACACCTGCAGCCGGTTGCCCGAGCCGTCCTGGATATAGCCGGACTCGTCGACCGTGAAACCGCCGTTGCGGGTATAGAGGGTTTGCCCGGTCTGCCCGGACTTGGTGGTGAAGAAGCCGTCGCCGTTGATGGCGATGTCGAGCGCCGAGCCGGTCTGCTCGATCGGACCCAGTGCGAAGTTCTGGCTGATCGCTTCGACCGTGGCGCCGATCCCGACCATCATTTTGGGGTTCGAGTAGGCCGAACCGGCAACGATGTCGGCGAACTGCACACGGCTCTTCTTGAAGCCGGTGGTCTCGACGTTGGCGATGTTGTGCGAAATGACGCCCAGTTCGGTCTGGGCGTTCTTGAGACCGTTCAGCGAAGTATAGAATGACATGGGTATTCTCCCTGTAATATCAGCTGGCGGGGGTAGTGGTCGTGGTGGTGGAGGTAGTGCTGGTGGCAACGGCTGGAGCCGCAGCCTGCGCCCCGAGCACAGCGTCGAGCTTTTTGGCGATCGACTTTAGCGTTTCGTTGACATCCGAGATTCCCGCGAGCGAGGAGAACTGCGCCATCTGGGCGAGCATCTCCTTGTTATCGACAGGCTCGAACGGATCCTGGGCCTGCATCTGGGTGGTGAGCAGGCGCAGGAAGTCCTTCTGGCCAAGCGAGCCGAAGCCCGCCTTCTGCGACGCGCCGGTGCCGGCGGCAGTTGCGCTGGTGATTGCTGATATGGTCATTTCATCCTCATCGTATCGAGCATCAATTGTTTGGCGGTCTGCAGCGCCTCGACCAGGTTCTGGTACTGGCGCGAGCTGTCGAGCATCTCGACCATCTCGGCATTCTCATCGACGGGGGCGGTCCAGACGTCGCCGTTCTCATCGGCCAGCGGGTGGCCGGGATTGTGTTCGCGCACTGCGGCAGCCTGGCTGCGATAGATGCCGTCGACACGCACGCTCGACAGCCCGGTCGAGCGGTCGAGTTCTTCGGCGAAGACCGGGCGCAGCGGCTTGTAGGCTTCCGCCTCGCTTCCGGCGACCGAACCCGCATTGGCCAGGTTCGAGGCTGCGGCATTCATCCGCACCATCTGTGCCGACATGCCGCGCTGGGCGAGCGCGAACAGGCTCATCCCGGCTGAATTGGCTGAAGAATTGACGGGCGCGCCCACGGTCAATCTCCCTTGAGCGCGCGCGTGATCGTATCGACCCGCCCGCGAATGAAGGACAAAGTGGCGGAGTAGCCAACCGCATTCTCACTGAAGGCGACCTGCTCGTTGCCGATTTCGACCGTATTGCCGTCAAGCGAAGGCATCACGGGCACGCGATAGCGCGTGGCCCCGGCAACTGCCTGATCTGTGCTCGCCCCCTCGGTCCGGGCCTTCAGCGCGGTCGCGAAATCGATGTCGCGCGCCTTGTAGCCGGGGGTCGCCGCGTTGGCGATATTGGAGGTCAGCAGGCCCATGCGCTGCGAGCGCAATTCCAGCGCTGCGGCGTGGATGCCGAACAGGCCCTCAGTCATCGGTGTACTGCTCATGGCGTTGCTCCGTCTGCGTGACGCACATGTCAGTGCAAAAGGCGTGCCAATTCAAAAATGGCGGAAATACGCGGATCGACCGGCAAGTCGGCAGGCACTGGCTTGCCGGATGCGGCAAAGTTCTGCCGTAGACTGAAAAAGCAGGGGAGCCGCCGTTCTGTTGGGCAGAAGGAACCTTGCAATGAGCCTGGCCAGCATTCTCAACGGACCGTCCGCGATGATCGTTTTCGGTGGCACGCTATTCGCGACAGTGTTGCGGTGCGGCTTCAGCGATTGCCGGCAGACACTGGCCGCGATCGGTTCACTCGGCGGTCGTCGTTTCGACGCCGACCGTGTGCGCGCCGAACTCGCGATCCAGGTCCAGGAAATCCAGAATGAAGGGATCCTGCGCGCGGCACCGCACGCGGTTGGCGACCAGGAGTTCGACGAAGTGAGCGGAACGCTGATCGAGCGCCGCTCGATCCCCGCCCTGCTCGCCGCGCATGAGGAGCACAAGGCGCGTCGCTTGGCGCGCAGCACTGTCGCGGTGCGCACTTTGGCGCAGGCATCGGAGCTCGCTCCGGTCTTCGGCCTGGCCGGCACGCTCTGGTCGCTGGCGCAGCTCCCCTCAACCGGCGTCTCCGGCGTGAACTATGCCCTGACGATATCGATGGCGGTGCTGACCACGCTCTATGGCCTGCTCGCTGCCAATCTGGTGCTGGCTCCGCTGGCCTGCATCGCCGATCGCGCTGCCGCGGCCGAGGAAGCTGAACGGCAGAAAGTGCTCGACTGGCTTGCCGATCAGGTCGCCGCTGTCTGTCCAATGCGGCGTGCGACCGATCGGGTGCGGCCGGGCGTCGGGCGAGAGAGGGACGCGGCATGATCGCGCGCGCCGGCACAGGCTGGCAGACCCTGATGGCCGACCTCTCGATCATTCTGTTCATGGTGACAGCGGCGGCGCTTTCGCAGGCAGGTCCGGGCATGGCACCAGCCGCGAGCGGTCCTTCCCCGCGATCCGAGCCCATCGCCGTCTATCGCACCGGCAAGGGCGCGCCACCGCTGGCCGAATGGCTCGGCGCCCAGCCGCGAGATCCGCGCCAGATGCTCACTCTGGTCTCGACCTATCGCCCGGGCAGACAGGCGGAAGCGCTGGCGCGCGCCGAAACGCTGGCCCGGGACGCCACTGCACAGGGCCTAATGGCCCGGATCATCGTCGAACCAGGCACCGGCGATGCAACTGCCACGCTCGCCTATGACCATACCACGCCGGAGACGGCGCGCGATCTTCCTTCCACCGGCCAATCGCATTCACGAGGTGAACAGTCATGACGATACGCTTTGCCCTTTTGCTAGCCGCAGCAGCCATGCCGGCAGCGGCGCTCGCGGCGCCCACTGCCGACCTGGCCGCCATCGACCGCGAGGTCGCCGGCTTTACCGGAGTGGCACAAGGCCGTTCGGGTGGAGCGATCCTGCCCGTCGACCGGCGGCTGCGCCTGGCTGCCTGCGCGTCGCCGCTGATGCTCGGCTGGCACACGCAGCGGCATGAATCGGTGCTGGTCCAGTGCCCGGATCCCGGCAGCTGGCGGCTGTTCGTGCCGGTCCTCACGTCGCCGATGGCGGCGGCGGACGCAGCCGTGGTTGCGCGGGGTGAGGCGGTGACGGTGTCCGTCACCGGCGAAGGCTTTGCCGTGTCGCAGCCTGGCGTGGCGATGGAAGGCGGCGGGGTCGGCAGCTGGATCCGCGTGCGCCTAGTGCAAGGCGGCACGCCCAAAGGCGACGCCATGCGCGCCCAGGTGATCCGCCCCGGCCTGGTCGGCGTGCCGCTACCCTGAATTATCTTGCCGGATCGCGGCAAGATTGCGCCACTTCGGCCCTTAATCTTTTGCCGCAGCGGCCGTCCTATAGGTCAGGAATGATGAAGGAGCTGCGCAATGCCACCCATCGAAACTGGCCCGACGCGTCCCATCGGCAGGATTGATCCTGTTTCGTCCAATTGGTCGACCGCACGCACTGCAGGCGGCTCGCTCAAACGGATGACCAATGCGGAGAAGGCCGAAGCCACGGTCGTGCTGGGCAATGCGTTCAATCCCGGTGAAGCGCCGGTTGATGCCGAGCGTGTCGCGCTGATCCGCCAGGCGATCGCCGACGGTAGCTATCCGATCATTCCAATGACCGTCGCCGATGCGATCATCGCCGCCGGATTAATCCTGAGGAGCACGAAATGAGCGCGATAGTGGAGCTCCGCGAAACCATGCGGCAAATGGTTGCCGTGCTGCAGGCCGAACGGCAGGCGCTTGCCGGGATGGATCTCGATGCCATCATGGGATGCGCCAACGACAAGCAGGCGCTCTGCACTCGTCTGGATAGCGAGACGGCCGGGGCCGTGGATGCAGAATGCCGCGGCCTTCTGGACGCTGCTCACCGTCTCAATGAGGTAAACCGCCAGGTTCGCAACCTGATCGCAGCCAATGTTTCTGCCCGCCTCAACACGCTGACCGGCTCCCCTGCATTGTATCATGCGCAGCCGTCCTATAGCTACGCAAACTGCCGCAGCTAATTTGGCACGACCCTTGCTTTTGATCCTCCCGGAACCAACTGTTTCGGGAGTTAGGCTTGAGCCAAGCGCAACCAATCGGCCTGCCGCAGTCCGGCAATCCTGAAGTTCGGCCTGACGTTCGGGCATCGATCGCCCACGCGGCGCAGGCGACCGGCGTCGATTTCGATTACTTGCTGGCACAAGCGAAGATCGAGTCTAGTCTCAATCCCCACGCCCGCGCCGGCAGTTCGAGCGCTGCCGGGCTTTACCAGTTCACTAACAGCACCTGGCTGGCGACGCTCGACCGACATGGCGAGCGCCATGGCCTCGACTGGGCCGCCTCCGCTATCGACAGCGGCCGCATCAGCGAACCAGGGATGCGCGCGCAGATCATGGCGATGCGGTTCGATCCCGATGCCTCGGCGCTGATGGCCGGCGAACTGGCGAACGACAATCGGGAGATGCTGTCCGGTGTGCTCGGCCGCGAGCCCGACGCGACCGAACTCTACATTGCCCATTTCCTCGGCTCGGACGGCGCCGCCCGGTTTCTGTCCGCGCTCAACACCGACCCCAGCCAGTCCGCGGCGGCAATCCTGCCCAAGGCAGCCGCCGCCAATCGCGGCATATTCTTCGGCGCGGGTGGAGAACCGCGCTCGGTCGCAGGCGTCATGGACCTTATGCGCCGCAAGGTGGCCACGGCGATGGATGGGACGGGCGGCACGCCCGCCGCAACAGCCGCTCAGAATCAATTCGTTCCGGCCACTGGCGGACCTATTGCCCGGCAGTTCCAGGCCGCCAGCGAAGCCATCGGCGCGACAGATCGCGTCTCCATGGCCGAGACGCTGCGCAACGCGTTCGGCTCCGGCGAGGCCGCAGCGCACACCGGCACGCCGGACTTCGTGCGCACGGCCTACGCCAAATTGCAGGCGTTCGGACTATGAACGCACTGCGCGCATCGTTTCAACCCTCGGCGCTGGCACTGCCCGTCGGCATCCTGACGCTCATCTGCCTGATGATCGTGCCGACCCCGGCGGTCCTGCTCGACGTCTTCTTCGTGCTCAACATCGCGCTTTCGGTCGCGATCCTGATGGCCGCGATGAACGCAACCAAGCCGCTGGACTTCTCCTCCTTCCCCTCGGTCCTGCTGTTCGCGACGCTCTTGCGTCTGTCGCTGAACGTCGCCTCGACGCGCGTGGTGCTGGTCCATGGTCACGAAGGCGAAGCGGCCGCGGGGCACGTGATCGAGGCCTTCGGCGCCTTCCTGATCGGCGGCAATTTCGCCGTCGGCCTGTTCGTCTTCATGATCCTGATAATCATCAACCTGGTGGTCGTGACCAAGGGCGCAGGTCGCGTCTCGGAAGTCTCCGCACGCTTCACGCTCGATGCCCTGCCGGGCAAGCAGATGGCGATCGACTCCGATCTCGCAGCCGGGCTGATGACCGCCGAGGAAGCCAAGGCCCGCCGCCGCGAAGTGGCGACCGAGGCCGACTTCTATGGTTCGATGGACGGCGCCTCGAAGTTCGTGAAGGGCGACGCCATCGCCGCGCTGCTGATCCTTGGCGTCAACATCGTCGCCGGTTTCTGTCTGGGCATGATCAGCCACGGCCTGACTGTCGGTGAAGCCGCGTCGCGCTATATCACCCTGGCCATCGGCGACGCGCTGGTCGCACAGGTTCCCGCGCTGCTGCTGTCGATCGCCGCAGCGGTCATCGTCACCCGCGTCTCCGATACGCGCGACCTGGCCGGCCAGATTGGCGGCCAGTTCACCGATCCTCGCACCTGGCTACCGGTGGCGTTCATCCTGGGTGCGATCGGCATGATCCCGGCGATGCCGCAGACCGTGTTCCTCCCGGCTGCCGGGTTGGCTGGATGGCTGTGGCATACGCTCAAGCAGCGTCAGGCGCGACCGACCGAGGTCAAGGAAGCGCCGCCGCCAGCTGATCCTTCGCGGATCATGCTGGAAGACGTCAGCGATCATACGCTGGTGACGATCGAGGTCGGTTACGGACTGGTCCAGCTGGTCGATGAACGCAGAGGTGCGCCCTTGGTCGGACGCCTCACCGGTGTCCGCAAGCAGCTAAGCCAGGTGTTCGGCTTCATCGTCCCGCAATTTCGCGTACGCGATGCGCTGGATATGCCCCCGAACGACTACCGCATCCTGCTGGGCGGCGTCCCGCTCGGGGCAGCTAGCATCCGCGCCGACAAGATCCTGGCGATCGACGCCGGCGAGGCGCGCGAAGGCCATTTGCTCAAGGGCGAGGATACCCTCGACCCAAGCTTCGGCTGTCCGGCCATCTGGATCGATCCCGCCGCCCGCGACCATGCGATTGCCGACGGCTTTCTGACCGTCGATGCCAGCACTGTCATCGCCACGCATCTCAACCAGCTGCTGTCCGAACGGCCGCAGGAATTGCTCGGTCCGGACGAGGTCCGCGATCTGCTCGACGGCGTCAAGGAGCGAGCTTCCGGGCTGGTCGAGACGGTCTATCCCCAGCCGCTATCGCTCGCCGCGCTTACCCGGCTGCTGCGGTCGCTGCTCGAAGACGGCATTCCAATCGGCCACCTGCTGCCGATTCTCACCAGCCTCAGCCAGGCGGTGCAACAGACGCTGGAACACGATCGCCTGATTGATCTGGTTCGGGCCGACCTTGGCGCGCTGATCGTCGGACGGGTCTGTGCGCCGAACGAGCGCCTGCCAGTCCTCACCCTCGATGCGGATCTCGAGAACATGATCGTCCAGGGACTGCACGACCCCTCGACCGGCCAACCGGTGATCGAGCCTGACCTGGCCCGCAACATCGGCGAACACATCGCCGCGCTGACCGCCGAGCGCGGGCCCAACGCACCGCCGCTGGCGCTGGTCGTCCAGCCGCGCGCCAGACGGGCTCTGGCCGCGCTGCTCAGGCTGCGCGCGCCGGCCTGCACAGTGCTGTCGATCGCCGAATTACCGGCGGCCCAACCCATCGAGGTGATCAGTGTGATCGGCAGCGGCCTAGCGCCGACCCTTCCTTCACCCCAAAATTCCCAAGTATTTGAAAGTATCGCCGCATGATTCAAGAGCATAATTTCGCAAAGGCCAGAAATTCCGGCGCTGCCCGGGCCTATCTTGGCGACGAGGCAGCAGGGATCCGGCGGTTCCTGCCCATGGTCCGCCGCCTCGCCTGGCACGTCCTGGGCTCGGGCCGCGGCGGCATCGAGCTCGAAGATCTCATGCAGGCAGGGCTGCTCGCGCTCACCGAATGTGTGCGCAATCATACCGGATCGACCGACGATGGTTTTGCCGCCTACGCCAAGCTTCGCGTCCGCGGAGCGATGATCGATCTTGTCCGCCGCAACCTGCCGCTTTCGCGCGGCGCAGTCGAGCGACGAAAGTTGGTCCGCGAGAAGGAATTAGTCCTGCGGGTCCGGCTGGGCCGCGAGCCCGATGCAGGCGAACTTGCAGCGGCGCTGGGTCTGTCCCTCAAGGAGCTAGCGAACTTGCGCTCTACCTGTCAGCCGCTGCGCTTCGAGGCGCTCGACGATACTTATTCAGACAGCGATATGGCCTTCGCCGACGACCGGCCGGACAGCCATATGGTGCTAGAAGACAAGGAACTGCGCGAGACCCTGGCGACGGCAATCGCGGCCCTGCCCCAGCGGTTGCAGATCGTAGTCCAGCTGTACTTTGTCGAGGAGTTGAATCTCGCGGAGATCGCGGCGGTCATCGACGTCAGCGTGCCGCGGGTGCATCAGCTCAAGGCTCAGGCGATCGAGAAGCTGAAGGCGACAGTTACCGATCGTTACGACTTCGCCTTGGCCTGACCGCTCGATCGGCTTGGATCGCCCCCGCCTCCAGCCTGGTGAGCATGCGGTCCAGCTCCGTCCGATAACGCGCGCAGGCGTCCGGAACTCATTCATAGGTTGATGGCGTCACATTCCCTTGTCTCGTGCCGGAAAGTCCTGATGCATCCTCGATATAGCGGCGCATCGCGTTCATCCCATTGGGCGACAGGCGCACCCACGTAACGCGCGCATCGTCGCCGCTCGTCTCGCGGACGAGTAAGTCTTCCGTTTCGAGAATGCCAAGCCAACGCAGCCCGGTAGTGGCCGGGATGCCGCCTGCAATACAGGCACTCGTTATAGAGATTGGGCGATTGCGTGCGCCATTGATGAAGAGATCGAGCAATATGTCCCATGCTGGCTCAGAGAAAATATTACCCGGGAAAAAACGCATCCTTTTCTGGCGTTCGCGATATAAGTTCTCTGCATAAGCGGCCAATTCTATGTCTCTAGGACCACTAGTTTCGTGATCATTATTTGTAAACATCAAAGGCATTAACTTTTCTTCGGATTCATAGTGTTCAATATTTTTCGACAAGGCCGTCAATTCACTTGCAATAAGTTTCAATCGGCTTGCAAGAGCCTTGTCATGTGAATGGGGCATATCGGCCTAATCCCCCTCAATCGCGCACAGAAGTTTGCCTAGCCAGAGCTTCTGATAGCATACCAAAATCTATTGCATTACTATTGTAAAGTCATATTAATCGCCCGAGCGATAGAGTTAACGGATAAATTGGAAAGGCTCAAAATGGCCGCCTGTTATCGGACTTGCTCATGAAAATGCCCTTCTGTTCTTAGTCCCGTGAATATCTTGACGCAGATTCAGGTCGCATCGTCTCCCCTGCAGAACCCCCAAGGCCGCCGAAAACCTGTATCGCTTCGCGGGTTTCTGTCTGTCATCAGCAGGCTAACGCGAGCCTGCGTCATCCCGCAAGTCAAATATTCGTTCTGTCCTCAACTTTTCACGTCCGACGAGACGATCCCACCAAGTCCAGCGCGAGAATGCCCGAAGGTCTTCACGCGTTGAATGTGTTCGGCCAAGCGCGGCAGCGGCTATTGCATCGCCGGATTGTCGGCCAGGGCATCGATCGCCATTGCCAAATAGGCCGCAGCCAGCTGCTGATCGGCCGTGTCCAGCTGGGATTGCAATGTCCGCAGCGCCACGCGCAATTGCGCCAATGTCATTGGCGGATCGGGCACGCGAGGTCCTGCTGGCTCGGTCATGCGATCAAGCCCCACCCGATGACACGGGTTCCGCAGAGTTTCGTCGAATCATGCGGCATTCACAATCTCGCCGGTCCACTCCCGAGACAAGCGTTGATGTTTAACTCCAGATAATTGCTTGCCATTATTTGCAATCCATCGTGCCTGCAGCTGGCCGCCTTGCGAAAGCGGACGTTCAAACATGACGTCGGCCGTTCCAATCCGCGATCGGGCGATGATGGAAAGCAAGTCGCGGGATTGCCATTTCAGGAACAATCCTTCCCCAGTCCCAGTGACTACGGCAAACGCGACATGGGACCCCGTCTGGGACAAATTCAGTACCCCCCCCTTGATGGATCCCGGTAGATATCGTGATTGCGCAGGGAAACCTCAGCCGTATGCGCGACTGCCCGCGTCGACGTGTGATACGTCCCGATTCTGGTATCGAATCGTTATTCATGTCAGATTTATTAATGATTATTGTTTTTTATTTTTCTTGTCTAGTGGTATGTATAATCCCGTAGTGTCGTGTTAATGGCTTGTTAATCTAAGCCCTGATCTTGGGCCACCTGGCTGGGGTCGATCGAGCGGTTCCGCGTCTGGGTGGGCCATGCGCCACTGACGCGCGCATGCGCGATGTTGCCGGCAGGGGAGAAGATCGGGCGGATTTCACGCAGGGGCAGCAGGCTGGCGCTGGCGCTATCCACCAGTGCCCAGAAGCGGCGTATACATTCAGCCCCAGCCGATGATCTTGAAGTAGGTGAAATCGGTCTGCCACATCTCGTTGGGACGGGGCGTCTTGTCGGTGAACGCACTGGCCGGAGGCGATCAGGTCGTTCGGTTCAGCTAGAGTATCACGGATACTCTAATCGGCAATCATCAGCCGGAACTGGCGACCGCCGAAGATGTGGGCGTGCATATGCGGCACTTCCTGGTGGCCGTCGTGGCCCATGTTGACCATCAGCCGGTAGCCGGGCTCGGCAAGACCCAGCTGGCGCGCCACTTCGCCAACCGC
>JAHFPT010000085.1:14326-19312 GCA_023266625.1 Novosphingobium sp.
GCCGGCGATTTCCGCGTCGCCGGCCTTCGCGGTGAAATCGTCCCAGCCGACATACGGTCCCTTGGGGATCACCAGCACATGCACCGGCGCCTGTGGACGGATGTCGTGAAAGGCGAGGCTCCAGTCGTCTTCATAGACCTTGTTACAGGGAATTTCCCCGCGCAGGATCTTCGCAAATATGTTCTGGTCGTCGTAGGGCAGGCTGGAATCGATCGGCATTGACAGTTTCCCTAATCTGGCCGCGATGCTTTCTCGGCAATCCCCGATGTCCCCTCGCGCCGGTCAAGCTCGGCCAGCACTTCGGCAAGCGGAACGTCCCTGGCACCGAGCAGGACCAGCAAATGGAACAGCACATCCGCCGCCTCGCCAACCAGTTCCTCCCGGTCGCCGCTGAGCGCCGCGACCACCGCCTCGGTCGCCTCCTCACCCAGCTTGCGGGCAATCGCAGGCAGGCCGCGCGCATGGAGCTTGGCGACATAGCTTTGCTTCGGGTCCGCGCTCCGGCGCCGGGCGATTACCGCTTCGAGGCGGTCCAATGTGCTGTCGGGGTTGCTGTCATCGGCCATGGCGCATGGCAATGCTGCGCCGTTGCCGTCCGGTCAAGTGCTGCAAAAGAAGAAAGGGGCACCCGGCGCAGATCGGGTGCCCCTTTCAATATCCGTCTGCGGCGGGGCAGGGAGTGCCCCCAGGTGCAAACGGAGTACCTCAATCTTCGCGCCGTCCTCGCGCACCAAACCAGCCGATCGTCAGGCCGGTCAGGCCGAGCGCCAGCAGCGCGTAATTCTCCGGATCGGGCAAGTGGTCCAGAACTCCCGCATGCGCGGGAGCAATCGCCACGACTGATGCGATACCAACCAAAACCCAATGTGCCATCGCGCGAATGTCCAATTCCCAGGTCTTGGATTGGTTTACGCAAACCCCGTGCCACATACCCTCGCGGGCGAGATCGCCGGACTTGCGATGGTAAACACCCGCAGTGGCAGGCAGGGAAATGTAAGCAATCTCGACAGTTGCGGCCGGATCAGCCTCGGGCTGGCAAGCCAGCCGCTCGGAGGGCGGCATGCGCTTCGGCAATCGAATGGGTACCGAAATGGAAGATCGAGGCGGCGAGCACAGCGCTGGCATGGCCTTGCGTCACCCCGGCAACCAGATGATCGAGCGTGCCGACCCCGCCTGAGGCAATCACCGGCACCGAAACCGCATCGGCAATCGCGCGGGTCAGGTCGAGGTCATAGCCATTTTGCGTGCCGTCGCCGTCCATCGAGGTGACCAGCAATTCGCCTGCACCCAGTTCTGCAAGGCGGATGGCGTGGGCGACGGCATCGATCCCGGTGGCGCGGCGGCCGCCGTGGGTGAAGATTTCCCACCTCTTGCCCGCTCCTGCTGAGCTTGTCGAAGCACGCGCATCGACCGAGGCGACGACGCACTGGCTGCCGAATTTCGCGGCGATGTCCGCGACCACCTCAGGCCGGGACACGGTGGCAGAATTGACCGCGACCTTGTCGGCCCCCGCCAGCAACAGCGCCCTTGCATCCTCGACCGCGCGCACCCCGCCGCCGACGGTCAGCGGCATGAAGCAGACCTCGGCGGTGCGGGTGACGATATCGAGCAAAGTGCCGCGCGCCTCGTGGCTGGCGGTGATGTCGAGGAAGCACAGCTCGTCGGCCCCGGCCAGATCATAGGCGCGGGCTTGCTCGACCGGATCGCCCGCATCCTTGAGGTCGACGAAATTGACGCCCTTGACCACCCGGCCATTGGCGACATCGAGACAGGGGATGACGCGGATGCGGACGGTCATGGGGCGCGTCCCCCTCTCCAAGCTTCGCTAGCCGCTAAAGCGGCAAGCTGCGCTTTCCTCCCCCGCAAGGGGGGAGGAGCCTGGTTGTGCCACTCCTCCCCCCTTGTGGGGGAGGATACGAAGGCTTGGCAGCTTGTCTGCCTAGCCGCAGTTGGAGAGGGGTTTTTCATGCCACTTCCGCCATCGCAATTGCCGCCGCCAGATCGAGCCGCCCGTCATAGAGCGCCCTACCCGTGATCACCCCCTCGATCCCGTCGCGCGCCAGCAGCGCCAGCATGCGAATATCGTCCAGCCCCTTGACCCCGCCCGAAGCAATCACCGGCAGATTGGTCCGCCGCGCAAGGTCCACCGTCGCCTCGATATTGCAGCCCTTGAGCATGCCATCCCGCCCGATGTCGGTGAACAGCAGCGAGGCAACGCCTACGTCCTCGAAGCGGCGGGCCATGTCGATGATCGGAACGTCCGAGACTTCGGCCCAGCCCTCGGTCGCGACCATGCCATCGCGGGCATCGACGGCAACGACAATGCCGCCGGGGAAAGCGCGAGCCATATCCTTGACGAAGTCCGGGTCCTTGAGTGCGGCCGTTCCCATCACCACCCGGGAAACGCCGAGATCGAACCAGTCTGCCACTGCCTCGGCAGTGCGGATGCCGCCGCCGAGCTGGACGTGGCCGGGAAAAGCCTTGAGGATCGCTTCGACCGCCTCGCGGTTTTCTGCGCGGCCTGCAAAGGAGCCGTCGAGATCGACGACATGGAGATATTCCGCGCCTGCCTGGGCAAACAGCATGGCCTGCGCTGCGGGGTCGTCGCCATAGACGGTGGCGCGGTCCATATCGCCCTCGGCAAGGCGGACGACCTGGCCGGCTTTGAGGTCGATGGCGGGGAAGACGATCACGGCTTCCACTCCAGAAACCGCGCCAGCAGCGCCAGCCCATAGGTCTGGCTCTTCTCGGGATGAAACTGCACGCCGACAATAGTATCCCGCGCCACCGCTGCAATAATCCCGCCGCCGTGATCGGTCATCGCAGCGATATGGCGGCCCTCATCTGGCACCAGGTGATAGCTGTGGAGGAAATAGGCCTCGCCCGGTTCGATCAGCATGGCCCCGTCGGCATGCGCGGCCCAAGAACGAATGGCGGGCGAAACGTCGTTCCAGCCCATATGCGGCACCTTGATTGCCGGATCGGCGGGTTCGATGTGGCGCACTTCGCCCGGAATCCAGCCCAGCCCCTCGGTCACGCCATGCTCGACCCCCCGGCTGGCGAGCAGCTGCATGCCGACGCAAATGCCAAGGAACGGCGCAGCCCCGACGTGGACCCGCTCGGCCATCGCTTCGACCATACCGGGCACAGCTCGCAATCCCTCGGCGCAGGCTTTGAAAGAACCGACACCGGGCAGCACGATACGGTCCGCCGCGCGCACGACGAGGGGATCGGATGTGACGGCGACGCCCTCGGCCCCCGCTGCCCTGAGCGCGCTTTCGACCGAATGAAGATTGCCCGCGCCATAATCGACCAGAGCCAGAGTCTCAGCCATTTTGGATCTCAGCCACCGAGCTGGCCCTTGGTCGAAGGGATCGCTCCTGCCTTGCGCGCATCGCGCTCGATCGCTGCGCGCATCGCCCGGGCGAAGCCCTTGAAGATGCCTTCGATGATATGGTGGTTGTTCTCGCCATAGAGCAGCTCGACATGCAGCGTGATGCCCACTGCATGGGCGATCGAATGGAACCAGTGCTGGAACAGCTCGGTATCCATTTCGCCAAGGCGCGGCTGGCTGAATGCAGCGTTCCACACCAGCCAGGGCCGCCCGGAAATATCGAGCGTCACCCGCGCCAAAGTCTCGTCCATCGGCGAATAGGCCATGCCATAGCGGCCGATCCCGGCCTTATCGCCCAGCGCCTCGGCAATCGCCTGGCCGATGGCGATGGCGCTGTCTTCAGTGGTGTGGTGCTGGTCGATGTGGAGGTCGCCGTTGATCTTACAGGCAATGTCGATCAGCGAATGGCGCGAGAACTGTTCGATCATGTGATCGAGAAAGCCGATCCCGGTCGAAACCGCATAGACGCCCGTGCCGTCGAGATTGACCTCGACGGCAATGTCGGTTTCGCTGGTCTTGCGGGCGATACGGGCGATGCGTGCAGTGGCCATAGGGTCAGGCCTATAGACCGGAAGTCGCGGGAATCAACGCCGACATTACCCTTCGCGCCGGGGATTATGCCGCATTAGCCCCTTGACCGCCCGGAATGCCGGGGCCACTTGACTGGCGCGATGAATGACAGCGGACCCGACAGCCTGATCCCCTACGACGAGATCGTGCAGGAAGCGCTGCGCGCGGTGGTCGGCCGGGTGCTCGGCCAGATCGTCGCCGCGGGCGGGACTTTGCCGGGCAATCACCACTTCTACATCACCTTCAAGAGCGGCGCACCGGGCGTGTCGATCCCGGCGCATCTTCGGGAACGTTTTCCCGACGAAATGACCATCGTGCTGCAGAACAAGTTCTGGGATCTGGCGGTCGAAGCTGCATCCTTCTCGGTCGGGCTGACGTTCAACCAGGTGCCGGCCAAGCTGACCATACCTTTTGCGGCGATCACCGGCTTCGTCGATCCGGAGGTCGATTTCGGACTGCAATTCCAGGCCGAAGTCGCCGAAATCCTACGCGAACCGCATGAGGCGGCAGAAAACGACGCGCCTGTAGCAGGCGCCGAGCCAGCCGGGGATGGATCGAATGTCGTCTCGGTCGATTTCGGCCGGAAGAAATAGCCGGTTGGGGGCCAGGCCTTGGCAGAACCCCTCCTCGCCCGAATCGTCCGGCAAGGCGGCGGCAGGCTGCTCAACCGCACAGTCGACCGCCTGCTGCCGGTTGTGAGCAAGGCGGTAAGCACAACGAAGCCCAAATCCTCGCTCACTGGCGCGCTGACCGGCGCAGCCCTCACCCGGCTCGCGACCCGCTCGGTGCCTGGCGCGCTGATCGTCGGCGGCGGAATGCTGGCCAAGATGCTCTATGATCGTCGGCGGCAGGTGCGCGACAGCGATAGCGGCAGCGAGACCAGAGCGGTTGACGAAAATGATGACGATGCCATCGGCTGAAGCTCTGCCGCGCCGGGGGCTGATGTTCATCCTCTCCTCCCCCTCGGGCGCGGGCAAGACGACGATTGCCCGCCGTCTGCTGGCGCATGATGCGGCGATCCG
>JAHFPT010000086.1 GCA_023266625.1 Novosphingobium sp.
CCCCTCGCGCTTCATCGCCGAGCTGCCCGCCGCCCATGTCGATCAGGAAAGCACTCTGTCAGGGGGGGCATCGCTGTGGCGGGCCAATTGGTCGGAACGCGCCGATCCCTTTGCCGATGTCGCCCGCGACGCGCCGGGCCGGGCGCAGGCGCGTGGGCCTGGCTGGCAGCGCGCGGCGGTGCAGAATTTCGATCCGGCCCCGCGACGGATCGCCGAGGCGACGCGGAGTGCGGCAAGCTTCGCTGCCAAGCCGAGGGGCGACATCGCCGTGGGCGCGCGGGTGTTCCACGACAAGTTCGGCTATGGGGTGGTCGCGGCGCAGGAAGGCAACAAGCTGGAGATCGATTTCGAGACTGCCGGAAGGAAGCGGGTGATCGACAGTTTTGTCAAATTGGCGGGCTAGATCAGCCCTTGAGCTGATCGAATGGTGGCTTGGGCAGTCCCACACCGAGGCCAAATACGCTGAGCGGACTTGCTTTGCGCATGCGCATCTTGCGCCGCTCGATATAGCAGTAGTAAACCGGCAGCACCGCAAGCGGCAGCATCAAAAAAATGGTTTGCCAGGGAGCCTTCCACAAGAGAACCACCAGGGATGCGGCAAACCCCAAAACAAGCACAAGACCTAGCACCAGGGCGCCAATAACAATGAGGAGCGAGGTTATCCGCACGCCCGCCAACAAGCGACTTTTGGGTTCACCGGCATAAATCTTGTATCGGCCCTTAGAATCGACCCGCTGCGCATAGCGGTCCATCTTGTGGGCCCCAAAGGCGCGCCAACCCCGCGAGCCGAGGGCGGCCCAAATCTGAACGGCAAGCACGTAGATACCGATTACCGGCGTCTCAAGCGCCTTGGACATGGCGAATTTGAGGTCCTCCCAGCGGCTGTCGTCCGGTCCGGCTTCGCCAAAACCTTGCGAGAACGCCAGTTTGGACGGTGGAGGCCGATCTTCGCAGTCGATCTGCTCTCCGACATGCCTGAAGCCGGCCAGTGCCCACGGTACGTAGGATACCAGCTCAAATCGATCGACGTAGCGATAGGTAACATCGCGCAGCGTGCGATCCGGGTATTCTGCCAGATTTGCAGAGGCGTGATCGAACGCGCTCGCTTGCCAGGGCGCGAACACCCGGGGGCCGCCGAACGTACACAGCATTTCAACCGACTTTCCGCTGCGCGCGATTTGCTCGGCCGCCAGGGTTGCAAGTGCCCCCCCGAACGAATGGCCGGCGATGCAAAAGCCAAGGCCTTTGCAGACCACACCCTCGATCCACTGGTGAAGGTCTTTGGCAATATCGGCATAGCATTTGCGGAAACCGAAGTGCCAAAACGGCAGGCACTGCAAATCGCGCGAAATATCGTTGAAATCGTCCGTTCCAGTGAAGACCAGCCAGGCCCGGCCTTCGAACTCAAATGCAATGGCCACCGTGCTCAATCGCGTGTCCGCGATGCAGATATGATGCTCAAGACCATGGTCATCGAGGAAGTCCGTGATTTCGGCATAGGGATGATAGGCCATCGCCGAGAACCAGGCAGCGCGGCATTGCAGCATGTTGCGCTCGGCTTCGGCTTCGTCAGCCGCCAGTTGCTTCTCGGTTTTCTCGCAGACAGGTTCAGCCGCTACGGGTTTGGCGGCGAGCGAGGCTGACACGCCGGGTCTAGCCTGGGTGATCCGCAATTCGTCCTCCCGTCAATGGCAATTCCGCTACGAAACCGCCTCACTTTTATGCGGTCTCGGCAAACTGGTAACAGCAACTTGCCGCCAGGCGTTGCTACGCGCAACCTTTGATTGCCGCGTCGCTTCGCTCCCCGCAAAGACGAACATTGAGTTGGCCTTGCCTTACCGTCAGGTGGAAAAGCGCAGGAAATCCGGTACCGGGCCATTCCAGTCGCCTTCATCTGCGGTCTCAGGCTGAGACTGGCGGCGCGGCGCGCGCTTGGGTTCGACGTGGGGTGGAGCGACATTGCGCGGAGCTTCCTCTCGCGGAACATCGCGCACAGCTTCGCGCGCTTCCACCTTCGCCGGGCGTTCTTCCCGGGCAGGTCGCTCAGCGCGGGGCGCGCGCTCTTCGCGGGTCGGTCTGGCTTCTCTCGGCGGCCTGGCTTCGCGAGCCGGGCGCTCCTCGCGGGGCTGACGCTCTTCGCGAGGCGCTCTGGCCTCGCGAGGCGGCCTTGCCTCGCTTGAAGGACGGGCCTCGCTTGAAGGACGGGCCTCGCGGGCAGGCTTCTCTTCCCGAGCCGGGCGCTCGTCCTTCGCCCCGCCATCCAGATCGTAAACCGCAATCTTGCCGCCGGTCAGCTTCTCGACATTGTCGATCGCTTCGGCGTCTTCCGGCGTCACGAAGGTAAACGCGCGGCCTGTGGCCCCGGCGCGTCCCGTCCGG
Source organism: Novosphingobium sp. (assembly GCA_023266625.1). Lineage (GTDB taxonomy): Bacteria > Pseudomonadota > Alphaproteobacteria > Sphingomonadales > Sphingomonadaceae > Novosphingobium. The sequence continues at coordinate 2,380 of JAHFPT010000086.1, forward strand.
CCAATCCGGTGGACATAATCGTCCGGGTGCCACGGCGTGTCGAAGTTGAAAATGTGGCTGACGCCCTTGATGTCGAGGCCTCTGGCCGCGACGTCCGAGGCAACAAGGATGTTGATCGTCCCCGCCTTGAACCGGTCAAGCTCGGCGATGCGGGCGGGCTGTTCCATGTCGCCGTGAATTTCCCCTGCCGAAAAGCCGCTCTGCTGGAGGCTCTTGGCGAGTTCGCGCACCGTCGTCTTGCGGTTGCAGAAGACCATGGCGGTGGTGACATTGTCGGTGCGCAGCAGTTGGCGCAGCACGTCCTTCTTGTTGCGGCTGGTCACCGCGACTTTGTGCTGAACGATGTTGAGGTTCGAGCTCGCGGGGCGCGAAACCTCGATATATTTGGGGTTGGTCAGGAACTTGTCGGCCAGCTTCTTGATCGGCGGCGGCATGGTGGCCGAAAACAGCAGCGTCTGGCGGTTGGCCGGAAGCTTGGAACAGATCGTCTCGATATCGGGGATGAAACCCATGTCGAGCATGCGGTCCGCCTCGTCGATCACCAGCAGATCGCAGCCGGTGAGCAGGATCTTGCCGCGCTCGAACAGATCCATCAGCCGGCCCGGCGTGGCGATCAGCACGTCGACGCCGTCCTTCAGCGCCTTGACCTGATCGCCCATCTGCACGCCGCCGATCAGCAGCGCCATCTTGAGATCGTGGTTCTTGCCGTATTTCTCGAAATTCTCCGCGACTTGCGCGGCGAGTTCGCGCGTCGGCTCAAGGATGAGGCTGCGCGGCATCAGCGCGCGGCGGCGGCCATGGGCAAGAATATCGATCATCGGCAGCACGAAGCTGGCAGTCTTGCCGGTGCCGGTCTGGGCGATGCCGATGATGTCTTTCATCATCAGCACAGAAGGGATCGCCTGCGCCTGGATCGGCGTCGGGGTGTCATAACCGGCTGACAGGACCGATTGCAACAATTCGTCTGACAGGCCGAGATCGGCGAATTTCATAGGCTTGGCTGTTTTTCCGGAAGAAGCAGGGAGGCCGGCCATTACGGGCCTGCCGGTTCGCGCGAGCCGGATGGGGCTGCGACGAATGCCGCGCCCTAGGCGCAGTAGCGCGGCAAAGTCAAGAAAATGCCGCCCGGCGCAGGCAGCTTCAATTGCCGTCTTCGACCAGCTGCCTTATGCGCGATAGCTTGCAATTGGCCCCGCTGCGCGAAAGCAGGCTGTCGCGCTTGACGCAGATCTGCCCATCCGAATTGCGCTCGACATAAAAGCCCGAATAATAATCGCGGGCGCTGCAGGAGCGCTCCAGCCCGGCACTGACGACGCGGCGGTCGCGCATAAACAGGATCAGCCGGTTGTCACTGGTGACCTGCACCCCGGCAATCCCGGCAATCGGCAGGCAGCGTCCGATATCGCGCTCGGCCAGGCGCCGGGCCAGCGGGCGCGTCGGCAAATCGACCAGCATGTTCGGCTGCAACGCCATTGGCCGCGGGGTAATCCGGATCGTCACGCGCTGCTCGATGCGCACCTGGTTTTCCGTCTCCGCCTGGAAACTCCGGGCGATCAACTGGAAGATCGCCATGTCGGCCGGATCGAGCGCCGGAAGCATGGTCTCGGCGGGCAGCGCCAGACGGCTTGGCGGCGCAGCGGCGCGCAATGTTTGCGATGCCGCCCGCTCGCTACCCCGCTCGCTACCCCGCTCACTGGCCCACTCACTGCCATCGCGCATCGGCTCAAGCGCTCCCGCTGCAGGCAGCAGCAGCGCCAGTGGGGCCAGCAGGGCAGTCACAAGACTCATCCAACTAAACTCAAAAGACAATCCGATTGATCGAACTGGGTTCAGCCATAGGCCGCTAGCTTGAACGGCCCCTTAACCTGCGGCTTGGCAGATGCAAGGCGCGGCGGAGTGTGGCATAGCGCCCGGACAATGACTGATACAGCTGCCTTTCTCGCCGAAGCTACCGCGCTGCTGGGTCCGCGCGGACTGACGCAGGACGCCGATCTGATCGCGCCCTGGCTGACCGACTGGCGCGAACGCTTCACCGGACGCGCCCTGGCCATGGCTTCGCCTGCCGATACCGCCGAGCTGGCCGCGCTGATGCAGCTCTGCGCCCGGCATGGCGTCGCGGTCGTACCGCAGGGGGGCAACAGCGGCATGTCGGGCGGCGCGACGCCGGACGGCAGCGGACTGGAGCTGCTGCTGTCGCTGCGGCGGATGAACGGGGTCCGCGCGCTCGATGCGGCAGGGCGGCAGGTCACTTGCGAGGCGGGCGTTATCTTGCATAGCCTGCACGAGGCGGCGGATGCGGCAGGGCTGCGGTTTCCGCTGACGCTGGGCGGCAAGGGTTCGGCGACCATCGGCGGGCTCATATCGACCAATGCCGGCGGCAATCAGGTGCTGCGTCACGGCACCATGCGGGCGCTGGTATTGGGTCTGGAGGCAGTGCTGGCCGACGGCAGTATCTATTCGGCCCTGACCCCGCTCAAGAAGGACAATCGCGGGTTCGATCTCAAACAGCTGCTGATCGGCTCGGAAGGCACGCTGGGGATTGTCACCGCCGCGACCCTGCGACTGGTTCCCGCGATTGCCGAACGGCTGGTGATCTGGGCAGGCGTGCCCAGCCTGCATACCGCGCGCGCCCTGCTGCTGCATTGCGAAGCTGCCGCCGGTGATGCGCTGGAGGGCTTCGAAGTCGTGCCGCATGCCTCGCTCGAACGGGTGCTCGATTACCTGCCCGGCGCCCGCGCGCCGCTGGCGGAGGTGCACGCATGGCATGTCGTGATCGAGATCGTCGCCGACTGTGCCGGGGCGGCGGACCTGCGTGAGCGGGGCGAGGCGATGCTCGCCAGCGCCTTCGAGGCCGGGCTGGTCGAGGATGCCGCGATTGCCGCCAGCGAAGCGCAGGCCGAAGCCTTCTGGCTGTTGCGTGAATCGGTGGCACCTTCCGAGCGCGCAGCTGGGATTGCGATCCAGCATGACATCTCGGTGCCGGTCGACCGCATGCCCGATTTTGTCGCAGCGGCAGTTCCGGCGATCGAGGCCGCATGGCCAGGCACCGAGGCCATCGCTTTCGGCCATCTTGGTGACGGTAACGTCCATTTCCATGTTATCGCCCCGCCGGGAGTGGAGCGCGCGAGCTGGGAGGAGCGCGACGGCATGGCGATCAGCCGCCAGGTCTACGATCTCGTCACCCAGTGGGGCGGCTCGATTTCGGCCGAGCATGGCATCGGCCAGGCCAAGCGTGACGAGCTGGCGCGGCTGGGAGATCCGGTGGCGCTGGCGATGCTTGCCCGCGTAAAAAAGGCGCTCGATCCCGCCGGACTGCTCAATCCCGGCAAGCTGCTTGCGCGCCACGCGACCAGCGCCTAAAGGCTCGCGCTTCCTATTTTCGCAAGCTTCGGAGACAATTCATGGCCAGCGCGCCGCAGACTGCCCAATTGCCCCTGTTTTACAATGACCTCATGCCGCTCAACAGCCGCGATCATGGCAAATGGCGCAGCAAGACAACCGACAAGGCGAAATGGCTGGCAGGACAGCATGCGATTCCCCTGACAGTGGAGGAATTCCCGCAGGCACAGCGCAATTTCCCGATCATCTTCTCGGCAGGAGAAAATCCGGTGCCGCTGGCGCTGATGGGGCTCAATGAAGGCGTCAATGTCTTCGTCGACGAGGCCGGCGCGGTAACCGAGCAGGTCTATGTCCCGGCCTATGCCCGCCGCTATCCCTTCATGCTGGCGCGGCTCAACCCCGAAGCCGAGGACCTGTCGCTGTGCTTCGATCCGACCACCGACCTGATCGGCGAATTCGACGAAGGCGCCGAGCTGTTCGATGGCGAAACTCCGACCGATGCCTGCAAGGCGACGCTCGATTTCTGCCAGCAGTTCGAGATTGCCGGACAAAAGACCCAGGCCTTCATGGAAGAGCTGGCCAAGCAAAAGCTGCTGATGGACGGCGAAATCGCCATCCAGCAGGAGGGCAACGAGCAGCCCTTCGTTTATCGCGGCTTCCAGATGGTCAACGAAGAGAAGCTGCGCGAAGTGCCGGGTAATGTCCTGCGCCAGTGGAATCAGAGCGGGCTGCTGGCGCTGGTCTATGCCCATCTGTTTTCGCTGCAGCTGATGACCGATATCTTTGGCCGCCAGCTCCAGCTCGGCAAGGGGCCGGTTGCGGTGCCGCAGGCCTGAGTGAAGGTTAAATTCGCCGGGGATAAGTGATTCTCCCTTGCATCCGGGCTTCACTATGCCTAATTTGGTGATGCTTCGCTGGTGCTACCCTCATGGCCCGGCGGAGTTTGGTGCACTTGTGCACCTCCTCCCTGAACCTTGGCCACCTCGTGCAATGCACGAGGTGGTTTTTTCATGCCATCAAGCCTTACCCTGGACGAATCCGCCCTATTCTGCCGCTTCTTGCCAGCGCAGGGCGGAATCGAGCTGGCCCAGCGCCGCAACTTCGGCGGCCAGCCGGCGCACCAGCCCGGTGAGCAGATGGGCCATCGCGGCAAAGCCGCGACCGGGTTCCGCCAGCCGCGAATCGAGATAGCTGCTGCGGTCGATCTCAAGCTGCAGCGCATGCAGCCCTTCAACCGGCGCGCCGTGCCGCTCAAGCACATAGCCGCCGGCATAGGGCCGGTTATGCGCCGCGCCGCGCCGCATCTCGGCGAAATAGGAGAAAGCCGAGCCGACCAGGCTGCCGTGACAGGTAACCCCGAAGCGGTCGCCCAGCACGAATTCGGGCGCCGACTGACCGCCGCGCAGTGTCAGCGGCGGCATCGAATGGAGATCGAGCAGCAGCGCTGCGCCCCAGCGTTCGCGTAAGCCCGTGAGCGCCTCTGCGAGCGCGCAGTGATAGGGTTCGTGAATTCCGCCAATCCGCGCTGCCAGCTCGGTCTCGTCATGGCGCCGCTTCCACAATTCACCGATGCCGGGCAGGCGCCGGGGGATCAGCCCCAGCCCGCTGCGCGCGCGCCGGCCAGGGGTGTAGCTGCCGACATCGCTGGATGCGCCGCGGCCGAACATTTCCCAATCGATATCGTCAGCTGCCCGGTTAAGGTCGATCATTGCACGCGGCGCATGCGCGACAAGCAGCGTGGCCCCGGTCGCCTTCGCCACCCCTTCGGCAAGGAGATCGACATAGCGGTCCTCCAGCCGGAGCTGAGCGAAACCCGGATTGCGCATGCGTTCGAGCAGCGAGCCCGGATAGGCGCGCCCGGCATGCGGCACGGCGATCAGCACCGGGATTGCCGAAGGCATCGGGCCGGAAATGGCAAAGGCATGTGCGCCGCTTGAGCCGGGAATTTGTCCTCCCGCCCGCGATTGCGAATCGCCGTTCTGCCCCGTCTCATCGTTCATCGCGTCTTGCTGAACTGTCCGGCGGCTCGTGTCAAAGCCGGGCACCGGTAAAGGGCAGGGGGGTAAAAGGCAGAGGGGTAAAAGGCAGGGGCAAAAAGCTGGGGCAAAAGTCAGGCGAGATTTTTAACCGATTCCACGCTAGAGACGTCCGCAGCGCGGAACCCTGGAGTGTTTCGCACCAATATGGGCCTGGGACATGATCCGCATTCTGCTTGCCGAAGACGAGGACGCGATGCGCGCATATCTGGCGCGGGCGCTGGAGAATGCGGGCTATGATGTGGTTGCCGTCGATCGCGGGACGGCCGCCTTGCCCTGGTTAGAGACCGAGGCCTTCGACTTGCTGCTGACCGATATTGTCATGCCGGAAATGGACGGCATCGAACTGGCCCAACGCTGCGCCGATATCTCCCCCAAAACCAAGGTCATGTTCATCACCGGCTTCGCTGCTGTCTCGCTCAGGGCCAGCCGCGAGGCACCGCAGGCCAAGGTGCTGTCAAAGCCCTTCCATCTGCGCGATCTTGTGCTCGAAGTGCAGCGCATTTTCGGCCAGTCGGCCCATGCCTCTATCTGACCCTTCGATTTGAGGCCACTCACAGGACCCTTCGGCAAAGCTCAGGACAGGCTTGCAACACGCAAAGCGCGCGGCTAAAGGCGCTCCCCTGCCCGGCACTCAGGTGCCGGAACGCTGGAATAGAGTGGGCGTATAGCTCAGTGGTAGAGCACTGTGTTGACATCGCAGGGGTCGCAAGTTCAATCCTTGCTACGCCCACCATTCCAGGCCCTTCTTCATCCCTGAGCTGAAAGCAGCTCCTCGACCCAGGCCGTGACTACTTCGGTTGCAGGTCCGTGGCGCGATTCGTGGAACCAGGGCGAACCTTTCGACGGCTCGAGATTGAGTTCCAGCGTGCGCGCGCCAAGATCGCGCGCGCTGCGCACGAAGCCCGCCGCCGGATAGACCGCGCCCGACGTGCCGATCGAGACGAACAGGTCGCACACCCGCAGCGCCGCATTAATCTCGTCCATCCGGTAAGGCATTTCGCCGAACCAGACGACATCGGGCCTGAGCCTAAGTGCGCCGCATGCGGGGCAGGGCGGGCGCCCTTGTCCATCCTTGGCGATCAGCGGCCCGGTCCAGGGCGAACGGATGTCGCAGGCTGTGCACCAGGCGTTGAGATGTGTCCCATGCATATGGAGGACACGTGCTGCCCCTGCGCGCTCATGCAGATCGTCGACATTCTGGGTGACGATGAGAAGTTTATGGCCATTTTCCTTTGGCCACGCCGAATCCAGCCGGGCAAGTGCTAAGTGCGCGGCATTGGGCTGCTTGGTCAGGATCGCCGCGCGCCGCATGTCATAGAAGCGCAGCACCAGCTCGGGATCGCGGGCGAAGGCTTCGGGGGTGGCGACATCCTCGACCCGGTGCTGCTCCCAGAGTCCCTGACCCCCTTGGCCGCCTTCCGAACGGAAGGTATCGATGCCACTCTCGGCGCTGATGCCCGCGCCGGTGAGGATGACGATATTGCGGATGCTGCGGTTGAGATTTGGCGTCATGTCGCCCATGAAGCACAGCACCAAGGGGAGTTTCAATGGCGCGCATCGGAATTATCGGCAGCGAGGGACGCATGGGCAAGGCGCTGGTCGAGGCGATTGCCGCGGCGAGCGAGTCCCATTCCGGCGGCGTGGACATGGGCGGTGACCCGTTGGCGCTGGCCAGGGCAAGCGACGTGCTGCTCGATTTTTCTTCGCCACGCGCGCTGGAAGCGAACCTCGACGCGGCGATGGCAGCGGGGGTTCCGATTGTCGTTGGCACCACGGGCCTTGAGGAGCGCCACCACTGGCTGTGCGATGCCGCCGCCGAACATATTGCCGTGCTCCAGACCGGCAATACGTCGCTCGGCGTGACGCTGATGGCACATCTGGTGCGCGAAGCCGCCAGCCGGCTGGGTGAGGACTGGGACATTGAAATTGTCGAGACGCACCATCGCCGCAAGGTCGATGCGCCGTCGGGCACCGCGCTGCTGCTCGGCGAAGCAGCGGCGGCGGGGAGGGGCGTTACGCTGGCGGAGAACAGCGTGCGCGGCCGCGATGGCATCACCGGCGCGCGGGTCGCCGGGACAATCGGCTTTGCATCCCTGCGCGGCGGAGAAGTGTTTGGAGATCACTCCGTGCAATTCCTCTCCGACTTCGAGCATTTCACCCTCTCGCACCGCGCCGAAAACCGCATGCTCTTCGCGCAGGGCGCAATGAAGGCGGCGCAGTGGCTGCTCGGCAAGCCCAAGGGGCGCTACACCATGCCCGAGGTGCTGGGCCTGGCTTGACATTGTCCGTATTATTGTGCAAATAGCTGTCATGGATATTGTCACTTACTCAGAAGCGCGCAACAATCTCAAGTCTGTGCTCGACAAGGTTGTCGCCAATAGCATGCCCACGGTGATCTTTCGCCAGCGCGGCGGAAGCGTCGTCGTCATGTCCAAGGATGACTACGACAGCATGGCGGAAACGAACTACCTGCTGTCTACCCCGGCCAATGCCAGACGCCTTCGTGAATCGATAGCGCAGATGGATGCCGGCAAGGGTATCGAGGTCGATCCCGAAACGATGCAGCCGGTTTGAAACTCGTCTTTTCCACCCGAGCATGGGAAGACTATCGCTGGTGGGCCGACCAGGACCGCAAGCTGCGCGCCAAGGTTGATGCACTGATAGCCGATTGCATGAGATCGCATTTCAAAGGGCTGGGGAAACCCGAGCCCCTCAAAGGCGAACTCTCGGGTCTATGGTCGCGCCGCATCGATGATGAACACCGCATGGTCTACCGTGTGTCCGGCAGCGGAGATGCCCAGACACTCGAAGTCCATCAGTTGCGCCTTCACTACAACAAATGAACCGCGACCAGATCTTCGAATTCTTCCGCCGCCTTGCCGAAGCCAATCCCTCGCCCGAGACCGAGTTGGAATTCGGCAATACCTACCAGCTGCTGGTCGCGGTGGTGCTTTCCGCCCAGTCCACCGATGTCGGCGTCAACAAAGCAACCCGCGCACTGTTTCGCGCGGTCAAAACCCCCGCGCAGATGGTCGCGCTGGGTGAGGAAGCGCTTAAACAGCACATCAAGACCATCGGCCTGTTCAACACCAAGGCGAAGAATGTCATCGCGCTCTCCGAAATCCTGGTGCGCGACTTTGGCGGTGAGGTTCCGGCGGACCGCGATGTGCTGACCACCCTGCCCGGGGTCGGGCGCAAGACTGCCAATGTCGTGATGAACTGCGCCTTCGGGGCGGAGACCTTCGCGGTCGACACCCATATCTTCCGGCTGGGTAACCGCACTGGCCTCGCCAAGGGCAAGACGGTGACCGCCGTCGAAAAGCAGCTCGAAAAGAAAGTCCCCCAGCCCTTCCGCGCCGGCGCGCATCACTGGCTGATCCTGCATGGCCGCTATATCTGCAAGGCGAGGCTGCCGGAATGCTGGCGCTGTCCGGTGGTGGATTTATGCGGGTTTAAGACCAAGTCGAAGGAGCCCCGCCAGAAGGGCGCAGCTGTCTGAGAGCCGGTGCAAATCGGATTAATTCCTGTAGCTCTCGAAACATGCTATGATCGGCTTGAGGGTTCTCGCCCTTCGGACCGCGAGGCCATGCGGCGGAACACTTCGGCCTTCCAGGCGTTATCCCGGCATTCCGCGTGGGGAACGCCCGGGCGAGGGAGAACCGGCATGGAACGTCAAGGCGACGAGATTCACATCAGCACCACCGAAGCAAGCGGCGGCAGCACGCCACATATTGTCCGCTATGTCCTCGGGATCAGCCTGTTTCTGGCGATTGCCGCCATGTCCGCGATCTGGATCACCGGCGCGCTGACCCATTAGGGTAAAAGGCCGTTCTAAAACGCCGTGGCGCTCTCGATCGGCGGATCGCCCCGGTGCGCCGCCGCATAGGCCTCGGCACCGCGCAGCACCCGCAGCATATTCCCGCTGGCGATCTTTTCGAGGTCGGCCTGACTATATCCCCGCCGCGCCAGTTCGGCGAACAGTGCCGGGTATTTCGAGACATCCTCCATCCCCTGCGTCACCGAGGCCATGCCGTCGAAATCGCCGCCGATGCCAACGTGATCGACGCCGATGCGCTTGACGATATGATCGATGTGGTCGGCCACTTGCGCGACAGTGGCGCGCGGCGGGGGATTGGCCATGGTCCAGGTGACCATTCCGGCCATTGCTGCGCCAGGATTGCCGGTGTGGATTGCATCGAGCCGCGCCTTCTCCGCCGCCAGCCGCGCCGACCAATTGCGTGCCTCCTCGCTGACATAGGACGGCAGCGTCACCACCATGACGATGCCGCCATTGGTCTTGACCCGGTCGAGCACGCTATCGGGAACATTGCGCGAATGGCCGTTGATCGCCCGCGCGCCCGAATGGCTGAACATCACCGGGGCCTTGGCCACATCCAGCGCATCGAGCATGGTCTTTTCGCTGACATGGCTGAGATCGACCAGCATGCCGAGCCGCTGCATCTCGCGCACGACATCGCGGCCAAAGTCGGTCAACCCGTTATGCGCCGGGGCATCGGTGGCGCTGTCGGCCCAGGCGGTGTTCTTGAAATGGGTGATCGTCATGTAGCGCGCGCCCAGCGCATACATCTGCCTGAGCACGCCCAGCGACGCCCCGATCGAATGGCCGCCTTCCATGCCGATCAGCGAGGCGATCTTGCCGGAATGCATGGCGCGCGCGATCTCGGCGCTGCTGGTCGCCAGTTGCATGTCCGCCGGATAGCGCGCGATCAGCCGCTTTATGACATCGATCTGTTCGAGCGTCGCCTGCACTGCCTGCGGCTCGGGCAGCAGCGCGGATACCCACACCGACCAGAACTGCGCGCCGACATGGCCCCGGCGCAGCCGGGTGAGGTCGGTATGCATGGCGAGACGCTGGTTCGCGGGATCGGTGCTGGCGGACGTATCGCGGAAATCGAAGTCGGCGATCATGTCCTTGCGACGCTCGCGGATTTGCTCGGGAACGTCATTGTGCCCGTCCCAGACCGGCGCGGCGCGCAGTGCCGCCTCGGCCACCTGTTCGGGCGAGCGGCCAGGCGGAGATGCGGCGATCAGGAGGGCCGCGCCCGCCAGAAAAGTCAAACGCCGCATGCCGCCCTACTCCATCAAAGTTTCACGATCCTTGGATGAATAACCCAAACCCCGTTCGTGTCGAGCGACTGCTTCGTCGGGTTGCCCGGTTTGCGAAATGCCGCTGGGCGAACTATCCGCCAAGTGGCAGGACAGACAATGGACCAATTCGACTATATCATCGTCGGCGGCGGCAGCGCAGGCTGCGTGCTAGCCAATAGGCTGAGCGCCGACCCGCGCCGCCGGGTGCTGCTGCTCGAGGCGGGCGGGCGCGACAATTATGTCTGGATCAAGGTGCCGGTCGGCTATCTCTATTGTATCGGCAATCCGCGCACCGATTGGCTCTACAAAACGCAAGAGGAACCGGGCCTGAATGGCCGCGCCCTCGCTTTTCCCCGCGGCAAGGTGCTGGGCGGCTGCTCTTCGATCAACGGCATGATCTATATGCGGGGGCAATCGGCCGACTATGACGGCTGGCGGCAGGCTGGCTGCGCGGGCTGGGGCTGGGACGAGGTGCTGCCCTATTTCAAACGGGCGGAAGATCATTATTCGGGCGAAAGTGACTTCCACGGCGCGGGCGGCGAAATCCGGGTCGAACAGCAGCGACTGCGCTGGGAGATTCTCGAAGCCTTCCAGCGCGCCGCCGCAGAATATGGCGTGCCGCCGGTTGCCGACTTCAACACTGGCGACAACGCAGGCTCCAGCCTGTTCGACGTCACCCAGCGCAAGGGCTGGCGCTGGAGCGCGGCGGATGCGTTTCTGAAACCGGTGCGTGCCCGCGACAATTTGCAGGTGATAACCGGGGCACTGGCCGACCGGGTGGTGATCGAAGAGGGGAGGGCGGTGGGCGTCGCCTATCGGCTCGGCAATGAAGGGCGCATCGCCCGGGCATGCGGCGAAGTGCTGCTGGCGGCAGGGGCGATTGGCTCACCGGCCATTCTCGAGCGTTCCGGCATAGGCGATGCGGCGCGGCTGTCCGGCCAAGGGATTGCGCCGCTGATCGACCGGCCCGAAGTGGGCGGCAATCTCCAGGACCATCTCCAGCTGCGCTGCGCTTTTCGCGTCTCGGGAGTTGCCACCCTCAACCAGCGCGCCGCCAGCCTGTTCGGCAAGGCGCTGATCGGCCTCGAATATATCCTCAAACGCAGCGGCCCGATGGCGATGGCGCCCAGCCAGCTCGGCATGTTCGTCCGCAGCGACGCGCGGCTCGCCACCCCCGACCTCGAATATCACGTCCAGCCGCTCAGCCTCGCAGCCTTCGGCGGCGCGCTCGATCCCTTCCCCGCCTTCACCGCCAGCGTCTGCCATTTGCGACCCGAAAGCCGGGGCCGCACCGCCATTACCAGCAGCGACCCTGGCGCCGCGCCCCGCATCCAGCCCAATTACCTTGCCAGTGAAGCCGACCGCCGCACTGCCGCCCAGGCGATCCGCATAACCCGCGCCATTGCCGCCCAGCCCGCGCTCGCACGCTATTCGCCGCAAGAGGTCCGCCCCGGCCCCGGCCATGACAGCGAGGAGGCGCTACAGCGCGCGGCGGGCGAGATTGGCACGACGATCTTCCACCCGGTCGGCACAGCGGCGATGGGAAGCGTGGTCGATGCAGAATTGCGCGTAAGGGGCGTCGATGGTCTGCGCGTGATCGATGCCTCGGTGATGCCCCGGATCACTTCGGGCAATACCAATGCCCCGGTGATGATGATTGCCGAAAAGGGGGCGGAAATGGTGATAGGGGCTTCAATTCCGCGCTGATGGCCCTAAAGCCCGAACGCATGTCCGAAACCCACGATCCTGCCATGTTGGCCAAGGCCGAAACCCTCGTCGAAGCGCTGCCCTATCTGCAGCGCTATGCCGGGCGCACTTTCGTGGTCAAATACGGCGGCCACGCGATGGGCGATCCCGAACTGGCGCGCGATTTCGCCGAGGATGTGGTCCTGCTAAAAGCGGTAGGGATCAACCCGGTGGTGGTCCACGGCGGTGGGCCGCAGATCGGCAATATGCTCAGGAAGCTGGGCGTCGAATCGCGCTTCGTCGATGGCCTTCGGGTCACCGACAAGGCGACCGCCGAAGTCGCGGAAATGGTTCTATCGGGCGCGATCAACAAGGAGCTGGTCGGCTGGATCGCCGGAGCGGGCGGCAAGGCCATCGGCATTTCCGGCAAGGACGGCGGGCTGGTCACTGCGAAGAAGGTGACGCGGACAACCCGCGACCCTGACAGCCAGATCGAACAGGTCGTCGATCTCGGCTTCGTCGGCGAACCCGAGCGGGTCGATACCAGTGTCATCGAGACAATCTGCGCCGCCGGCATGATCCCGGTGATCGCCCCGATCGCGCCCGGCGCGGATGGCGAGACCTATAACGTCAACGCCGATACTATGGCCGGGGCGCTCGCCGCTGCGCTGGGCGCATCGCGGCTGTTCCTGCTGACCGATGTCGCAGGCGTACTGGGCAAGGACGGCGCACTGCTCACCGACCTCACCCCCGCCGCCATCGCTGCCCTGCAGGCCGACGGCACCATCTCGGGCGGGATGATCCCCAAGCTGGAGACATGCATCCACGCGGTCGAGGCCGGCTGCGAAGCAGCGGTGATACTCGACGGGCGGGTGCCGCATGCCATGCTGATCGAGATTTTCACCTCGCAGGGCGCGGGGACATTGATTCGGGCGGGCTGAGGACAAGCCATCTGCGAAACTTGCTCCGACCGCCCCGCCTCGGCTATCCGCTTGAGGTCTTCTCCGGAAAGGACTTCGAGTGCTCTACGCGCTTATCGATATAGTCAGCTACTTGCTTTGGATTGTGCAGGTCATCGTGATCGTGCAATTCGTGCTGAGCTTGCTGATCAGCTTCAATGTCGTCAATATGCACAACGACTTCGTCGCCTCGATCTGGCGTGCGATTAACGCGCTGCTTGATCCGATACTCAGTCCAATTCGTCGGATCATGCCCGATACGGGGGCAATCGATTTCTCGCCGATGGTGCTGATAGTCGGCCTCGTTATCCTGCAAAAGCTGCTTTACGGCGCTGCTATTTCGAGTTTGGCATGAGCGGGGCAGCGATCATCGACGGCAAGGCTTTTGCCGAAACCCTGCGCGGCAAGGTGGCTAAGATTGCCGCATCCTTTGAGCAGGCCGCCGGGCGCAAGGCAGGCCTCGCGGTGGTGCTGGTCGGCGAAGACCCGGCGAGCCAGGTCTATGTCCGCTCCAAGGGCAAGCAGACCGTGGCCTGCGGCATGGAGAGCTTCCAGTTCCTGCTGCCGACCGAGACCACGCAGGACGAGCTGCTGCATCTGGTGCGCCGCCTGAACGACGACCCGGCGGTGGACGGCATTCTCGTCCAGCTGCCACTGCCTTCGCATCTCGATGAGCAGGAAGTCGTCGAAGCGATCGATCCCAACAAGGATGTCGATGGCCTGACCCCGGTCAGCACCGGGCGTCTGGCGCTGGGCCTGCCCGGCCTCGTCCCCTGCACGCCGCTCGGCTGCCTGATGCTGCTGGCTGATCGTTTCCGGGACCGGCCCGGCAGCCTGTCGGGCCTCGACGCGGTGGTGATCGGGCGCTCGATCCTGGTCGGCAAGCCGATGGCGCAATTGCTGATCAAGGAAAGCTGCACCGTCACTATCGCGCACAGCCGGACGAAGGACCTGGCGCAAGTGGTGCGCCGTGCGGACATTATCGTCGCCGCTGTCGGCAGGACGGAAATGGTCAAGGCGGACTGGGTCAAACCGGGTGCTACGGTGATCGACGTCGGCATCAACCGCCTGCCGCCAGCCGAGGGCGAAGCCAAGGGGCGCCTCGTGGGCGATGTCGATTTCGCCGGGGTCAGCGCGGTTGCAGGCGCGATCACCCCGGTGCCCGGCGGCGTCGGCCCGATGACCATCGCGGTGCTGCTCCGCAACACTGTGGTTGCGGCGCATCGCAATGAAGGGCTGACGCTGGCGGAGGGCGCGATTTGAAGCACCTGGCCCTGCTGCTGGCCCTGGCCTGTGCCGCCTGCGTTCCTTCGCAGGGCGGCGGCCCTGGGGGCCCGTCGCTCCGCCCGACTGCCAACCCCAGCGCGGTGATCGCCGCCGAACTCGGCTTCAGCCAGCTGGCGCAGATCAAGGGCCAATGGACCGCCTTCCGCGCCACCGCCGCCGAGAACGCCGAACTATTCGTCCCCGAACGGGTGCCCGCCGAAGCCTGGCTCAAGGGCCGCGCCGATCCGACAGTGCCGGTGCGCTGGCAACCGCATGCCGTCTGGTCGAGCTGCGATGGCTCCTATGCGGTGACGCGCGGCGCGTGGGAACGCCCTGGCTCGGCGGGCACTTATGTCACCGTCTGGCAGCGCCAGAAGGACGGCAAATACAAGTGGCGGCTCGACATGAGCCTCGCCGACGAACGCGCGGCACCCGCGCCGGAAATGGTCACAGCGCGGGTTGCCGATTGCGGCAAGTCGCCCGAACAGCGCGCCTCGCTCGCCGCAATGGCAGCGGCTGTACCGGCTTCGGCAGGGGCCTACGACGCGAGCGGCAAGCCCATCGGTTCGCTGGGCATCGCCGGCGACGCCACACTCGGCTGGGAGACCCGCGCCGACAAGGGCGACCGCCGATTCAAGCTCTTGCTCTGGAACGGCAAGGACTTCGAGACGGTGATCGACATAACCGACCTCGCCCAGCCCCGCTGAGTGGTTATTGCAAGGTAACCCGGTCATCATCGCCGTCCCGCCGTCCGAAAAACTGCATCAGCTGGACCAGCAGTTCGCAGCGCGCGGAGATGCTGTCCGCTTCCAGCAGCGCCTGCTTTGCCGCCGCATCGAAGGGCGCGATTTGGCTGACGCCGTTGATCAGCGAGACATCGTCGAGCCGCGCCACGGAAGACCAATCGACGCTGTAGCCCTGGGCATCGGCAAAGCGGCGCGATTCGCGTTCGAACAAAGCGCGCTCGACCGGGGCCAGGCTCTCGTCCACCGCATCCGCGAGCAAACTCGCTTCGATCTGGCGAAACGGTGTGGTCACATCGAGCTCGCGCAGCACCCGGAACCGCGCCTCGCCCTCGAGCACGATAGTGTAGCGCCCGTCGTCCATTGCCTCGACATTGCCGATGCGGCCGAGGCAGCCGATGCTGAACAGCGGCGCGCCTTCACCTGCGCGCTGCGGCTGGATCATGCCGATCCGCCGGTCGCGCGCCAGTGCATCGCTGACCATGGCGCGATAACGCGGCTCGAAAATATGCAGCGGCAGCTGCAAGCCGGGATAGAGCAGCGCTCCGCTGAGCGGAAAAATCGAGATGCGGGTCTTGGCCTCGACCATGCTCGCGATCCCTAGCCGAACAACACGGTCGACAGCTTGCGCCTTGTCGCCGCCACCCAGGGGTCTTCCAGCCCGATCGCCTCGAACATCTGGAGAAGCCTGGCCCGCGCCGCGCCTTCGTTCCATTCGCGGTCGGCGGCGATCATGCCCAGCAGCGTCGCCGCAGCAGCGTCGCGCTCACCGGCAGCGAAGGCGGCGGTGGCATAGGCCAGTTGCGCCTCCATATTGGCTGGATCAGCTTCGGCAGCAGCGCATAGTCCCGCGAGTTCGCCATCCTCGGGCTTGGCCCTGGCGAGTTCCAGCGCAGTGCAGGCGCGCTCAATGGCGGCGTCCTTGGCCAGCTCGGGATCGAGCGCGGCAACCACACTATCGGCTTCCTCGAGCTGCCCGGCCGTAGCCAGCGCGCGGATCAGCCCGGCATTTGCCTGAGCATTGCCCGGTGCGATCTCGACGATCTGGGAAAAGATGCCCGCCGCCCGCTCGCCATCGCCTGCGGCCAGCACCTCCTCGCCCATCGCCAGTAGCGGCGCAAGATCCTGTGTAGGCTCTCCCGCTGCCCCGCCGCCCACCGGAAACTTGGCGAGCAGCTGATCGAGGATCGCCTTCAATTGCGATTCGGAGCGGGCATTGGTGAGATCGGCGACCGGCTGGCCCTGGAACACGGCAAAGACCGTCGGGATCGATTTTACCTGAAACTGGGCGGCGATGAAGGCTTCCTCATCGACATTGACCTTGGCGAGGATCACGCCCTTGTCGGCATAATCGCCTGCGACCTTCTCCAGCACCGGCGACAGCGCCTTGCACGGCCCGCACCATTCCGCCCAGAAGTCGAGAATGACGAGGGCAGTCATCGAAGGTTCGGCGACGGTCTTGCGGAAGCGATCGACCGCTTTTTGCTCGTCGAGATTGAGGCCTTGGCTTGCCAACTGAGCTGCTCCGTAATGCGATGAAAGTCCCAGCCCTCAAATTGGCCCTTTCAGCGCATTTGTGAAGGGCGAATGCGCCAATTACCAACAGGCAGCAGCCAAGGCGAATTTCTCCTTGCCGGGCAGCCTATTTTCCCTTGCCGCCAGCAAAAGCCGATGCTAACCGCGCGCCTCTCCCCGGCCCGCAGCCATCTGCGCGGGCCACAGACGTTCAGAGCG
>JAHFPT010000276.1 GCA_023266625.1 Novosphingobium sp.
GCTCTTTGCGATATCCAGACCAATCGTGCTAACTTCAACCACGGACGCCTCCTCTTGTGATGTTCAACAACACCACCTTGGTACAACGATACCGTCGGGGGGCGTCCACCCCATCTCTAATCGCTCAGCGCCCGCAGACAGTCGGTCCGTAATTCCGGAAGGCTTTCGCGGATCGTCAGGAAGATGACGCCAAGATCGACCTGATCATAATCGTGGCGCAGAACGTTGCCGAGACCGCGCACCGCATCGACAGGCGTTCGCGGTGAAATCAGTGCCATGCGTTCCGGGCCGATCTTGATCACTGCCTCGGTAATCCGTTGCAGGCAGCGCTCGACGGCATCGATAGTTCGCAAATCCTTGGCGAAGGATTCGCGATCGAGGCCGATCATATAGCTCTCGATCCGTTCGATATTTTCGATGATGTCGTGAAGCCGCAGCGCCTCGCGATCAGAAGACACGCAACCGGTCCCGGTCGATCTGCGCCTGCATCCTGGGGTTGCGCGAAGGTTCGACAACCATATCGACGCGGACGTCCAGCAGGCGTGAAACCTGTTCCGAAATCGCCGCAAAGCGAAACAGGTCGATCCCGGCGCCGTCATCAAGTGTGACGGCAAGATCGACATCGGACGCCGCCATGGCCTCACCCCGCGCGGTCGAGCCGAACAGCGAAATGTGCTGCAAGCCAAGAGCCTGCAGGCTTTCCTTGCTGCCACTCAGGCGGCGGATGACTGCTTGAACGTCCATGGTGGAAATCTGTCGGACTTCGCTGGGCTAGTCAACGGCTCGATCACTGAGTGGTGCATGGGAGGGGCAATCGGGTGAACAAATTATTCGGACCAAATCCGTCATCCCGGCGGAGGCCGGGACCCAGAACCTGAACGAAAAACGCCGCTTCGCGACATTATCTTGCAAGGGCTGGGTCCCGGCCTTCGCCGGGATGACGGAAAAAGATGTTCACCCGATTGCGCTAGGCCCCGCGCAGTTGCCGCTTGACTCCGCCCGGCCCGATGCTGTTCGGGTGTTCAGCATCACGAATGAAACGGGAGAGATGAAATGACGCGTTCGTTGAATGGGAAGGTTGCCGTCATTACCGGCGCGGGTTCGGGCATGGGCCGGTCGATGGCCCTGCGCCTCGCCGAAGACGACGCCAGGATCGCCATCTGGGACATCAACGCCGCTGGCGCCGAGGAAACCGCACGGATGGTGCGCGAGGCGGGCGGCACGGCCATTGCGATCGAGGCCGACTGCTCGGACAAGGCGGCGATCAAGGCCGCAGCCGATCGGACGCGGCGTGAGCTCGGCAAGATCGCGATCCTGATCAACAACGCCGGCATCGCGCCGTTCACCCCCTTCCTCGAGATCGACGAGGCGCTGCTCGAGCGCGTGATGCGGGTCAACATGTTCGGGCCGTTCTTCGTCACGCAGGAATGTGTGCCGGACATGATCGAGGCCAAATGGGGCCGGATCATCAACATCACCTCCTCGTCGGTGCAGTCGGGCTCTGCATTGCAGACGCACTACACCAGCTCCAAGGGCGCGCTGCTCGGCTTCACCAAGTGCCTGGCCATGGCCCTGGGCGAACACGGCATCACCGCCAACATGATCCCGCCGGGCTCGATCGATACGCCGATGCTGCGCGGCGCGGAAATCATGCAGAAGCCGGGGGTGATCGAGGCCTATGGCGCGGCGCTGCCGGTGGGCCGCATCGGCCAGGGCGAAGACATCGCCGCCGCCGCCGCTTTCCTCGCCTCGGAAGAAGCGGGCTACATGACCGGCCAGACGATCAGCGTGAATGGCGGGCGGTATATGGGTTCGGCTTGAGGCTTCACAGCTTGTTGAGCCAGGTCGAACGCTCGATCATGCCGATTGCCTGCGCGCCGTCCCAGCTGTAGCGGGTCGAGCCCTGGTTGAGCGCGAAGCCCGCCATTTCGCCTTCAGACATGACCTTGAAGGTGTTGAGCATGCCCGCTCCCGCGATGTGCGCCGAACCGCCGTCCCAGGCGAGGTCAAGCGAATTGTCCTGCCCCTCGGTGGTCAGACTGGCAGCATTGAGCCAGGGAATCGTCGTCGCGGTTGCGGCATGCATCTTGCCGTCCACGAAGACATAGCCCTCGTTGTAGGTCGAACCGTCCTCGGCCGGGGGATAGGCGATATAACCGAAAGCGCGACCGTCCGGGAAAACCGCGGACTGCCAGACATGGCCGCGAAACCCGTCGAGTGGGCGGACTGACTGGCGGTGGATGCGATTGCCCACGGCCTTGAAGCTGCGCGTCTCGCCATCGAGCGTCATCGTGCCCGCCCCGCGAAACTGATGCTCCATGCGGTAGCCCAGCCCCATCGAGCGGGCATCGTCCATCTCGCGCTCCGACAGGCCGACCAGCCGCTCGGGTGTGTTGTCCTGCACCCAGCAGGGCGTGACCATCTCGATTGCGACATCCCACTTGAGCGGCGTGGTCCGCGCGGTGTCTATTGCCCCCTTGGCCATGGCTTCGCTGGTGGTCTCGATCGGCATGCCGTCATAGCTGATGCGCCAACGATGATAGGGCTCGATCACCTCGAAGCGCAGTGGGCCGGAGCCCAGAACCCGGGGCTGGCCATCGGCGGCGATCGGCGAATGGCTGGCATGCATGCCGCCCGTCTCGACCAGCACCCGCCCGCCGGGGAAGGCGGCGTTCATGTCGACCCGATGGCTCTCCCAGTTGGTCCCCATCGCCTCGATGCCCACGCGCGGCAAGGCGAATGCGCCGTTCTCTTCGAACAGCCAAATCGACGCGCTTTCGCGCATCACCGGATCGTCGGGCTTGCCGGGCAGCATGTAGTCGTAATGGGGCGCGAGGCCCCCGCGCCATTCGTCTTCAGTCATTGCATTCCCCTCCCGCTTGCGGGAGGGGCTAGGGGAGGGCCGGTTATCCGTCCTCACCTAACAAGCCCTCCCCCAACCCCCTCCCGCAAGCGGGAGGGGAGTTGGCAAATTTAGCGTCGCTCGTAGGTTATCGGCAGCGATTCAATCGTATGCGTCGCCACGGTCGGCACGTAGCTGATCTCGCTCACGGGGATCGCCAGCTTGATGTCCTTCAGCTGCCGGACAATCTCGCGCGCGGCGACCTTGACCTCCATCCGCGCCAGCGCCACGCCGATGCAACGGTGCGGGCCGCCGCCGAAGCCGACGTGCCGGCCGAGATTGGACCGCTCGATGTCGAACTTGCGCGGCTCGGGGAACACCGTCTCGTCGTCGTTGCCCGAGTCATAGACCAGCAGCATATGCGCGCCTTCGGGGATCGTCGTGCCATTGACCACGGTATCCTTGACGCACATCCGCGACAGCGCGCGCACCGGCGGTTCATTGCGCATATGCTCTTCGACGAAGCGGTTGAGCTTGCGGTCGTCGTCGATGATGCTTTCAAGCAATTCGGCCATGCCGGGCTTGGTCGTCAGCACATAGAACAGATTGCCGATGGCCGTGGCGGTGGTGTCGTTGCCGGCGATCAGCGTAGCGCGGACCAGCGATACGGCTTCCTCGAAGGTCAGTTTCTCGACCGTGCCATCCGCATTGGTCACCTGGGCATGAACGAGATCGGAAATCATGTCCTCGCGCGGCTCGGCCTCGCGCTCCTTCATCTTGCCGATAATGTAGTTCTGCAGCTCGGCGATCTGGGCGGCGTTCTCCAGCATCTGCTCGCGCGTCTGCATCGCGCTGATCTGCGCGGTGACCGCGACCGACCAGCGCGAAATCTTCGACTCGATCCCCTGATCGAGGCCCAGCTGTTCGACAATGATGCGAATGGTGAGCGGAACCGCGATGTCCTTGACCGCATCGCAGTGCCCCTTGTCGGCAACGCTGGCGATCAGATCGCTGACCACTTGCGTAATGCGCGGTTCCAGCTCTTTCACCCGATGCGCGGTGAAGGCGTTTTCCATCAATTTGCGGATGCGGGTGTGATAGGGCGGGTCAGACATGATCGCGTCGGGGAAATAGCCGCCGCCGTGGGTCCGCAAGTAATTGCGGAACTCGTCATGCATGCCGCGCGCCTGGATCTCGTGATAGCCCTTGTTCACCGAGAAAGTGATCGGGTCCGACTGCACGGCCCAGATATCCTCGTGCCGGGTCACCAGCCAGCTGTTGAGCCCGGCGTCATAGTGGATCGGATCGCCTTTGCGCATCGCCGTGTAATAGGGGCGTGGGCGGGCCTGGATGGCGCGGTCGGTCAGCGTACCCTTGTCGAGCAGCTGCTGTTCGTCCGCCGTCAGTGGCAAGCGGTCGGAAACCTTTGCTTCATCGGCTTGCGTGGCCATGATATTTTCCTTCGCTCAGAAGCCCCGGTTCAAAAACCTGACGAGGGGGCGACGGTGATCGCGATACCGTCAAGTTCGGGCTTCATCTTGATCTGGCAGCCCAGCCGACTGTTGTCCTTCATCACATCGGCAACCATATCAAGCATGGCAAATTCGATATCGTCGGGCGGGCCGACTTTCTCGAACCAGTCGCCATCGACATAGACATGGCAAGTCGCGCAGGCGCAGCCGCCGCCGCAATCGCCAAAGATTCCTTCGACCCCCTGGCGCTTGGCCAGTTCCATCAGGCTGGTGCCCTCCTCGACATCGTCGAATATGCGGGTCTCGCCCTTGACGTCGGTATAGGTGACTTTGAGATTGCCCATCTTCGCAGAATCCTCCTTGGCCCTCACTGGGGTTTTCGCGCCTTATTCCATGCCGAATAAGGCGCTGCAATGCAAAGTCCTATTCCTCGGCAAACTCTCATTTGGCAAAACCAACGCGATGCGCAATAATGGCGCAAACGCCAAAAAGGCGGCACGAGCAATGGAGAGACCACCGTGGGCCGGACCCTGATCGCCAATGCCACGATATTCGACGCCACCGGTGCTAAGCCGTTCACCGGCGATGTGCTGGTCGAGGGCAATAGCATCGCATCCGTCACGCCTGGAGGCGGATCGAAAGCCAGCGCCGACCGGGTAATCGACGCCACCGGAATGTTCTGCATGCCCGGCATGACCGAGGGCCACGCCCATCTCTCCTTCGAAAATGTCACCGCGACCGAAAATCTGATTACGCCGACACCAGAGGAGATGGTGTTCACCGCCGCGCGGGGGGCCAAGGCGCTGATCGATGCGGGCTTCACCAGCGCCTATGGCGCTTCGGAGGCCAAGCTGCGGCTGGGCGTTGCGGTGCGCGACGAAGTCAGCGCCGGGCGCATCCCGGGGCCGCGCATCCGCGCCGGCGGTCTTGAGCTCAGCGTCACCGGGGCGATGGGCGACGAGAGCAAGGAGCATAATCCGCGGATTGGCCCCTCGACCCTGATCAACGGCCCGGACGAAATGCGCGAAGCGGTGCGGATGCATTGCCGCGAGGGGGTGGACAATATCAAGATCGATGTTTCGGGCGACCCCTTCTATCCCTCTACGCCCAGTCACACCACGCCGATGACCTTCGAGGAGGTCAAGGCCGCCGCCGATACAGCCCATGCCTATGGCCGCAAGATCAACGCCCACACCCGCTCGATCGACGGCTCG
>JAHFPT010000087.1 GCA_023266625.1 Novosphingobium sp.
AAGCGGCCTTGCAACTATTTGGGCAAGCAATGGGGTAAGGTCGCGAGTGACCCGGATGACGTCTGGAATGCGCAGGAACGGTTTGCTCTGGGGACTGGCCGCAGCAGTGCTGCTGGTAATCGCCTATGCCTGGATCGATGGCGGACTGCGCCCGATCCGCGAAATTGCCGAGACTTTGCCCGTGCCGGGAGCGTCGCAATGAGACGTACCCCTCTGCTCCTGGGCGCAGCGCTGGCGCTGACCTCGGTCTGGGCCCTGGCGCAGGACGCGCCCGAATCGCTGCTGCCGCCTGGATTCGACAGGCCCGCACCCAGGGCCAATCCGGGGCGTCCGGCTGCGCCAACTCCTGCGCCTGCTCCTTCACCTGGATCGCGAGGTGCCGGATCAGCGCCAGTGGTGCAACGCCTGCCTTCCGGGTTGGATGGCGGGGGCGGAACGGGGAGTCCGCTACCTGCTCCCGCTGCTTCGGCGGTCAAATTGCCGCCGCTCGACGTGCTGGCGAAACTGTCGCCCGACGAGCTGACCGATTTGCTGGGCCTCAGGCCAAAATTCGACATTCCCGCCGCCGCGCGCCGGTCGATGAAGCAGATTGGCGTTCTCGCCGAGAGCGAGGGCGGGTTGCCCGCCGGATCGCTGGCTGGCCAGAACGCCTCGCTGGTCCGTGCCGCGCTGATCGGCAACAAGGGCGTGCTGGTGTCGCGCTGGGGGCACATCATGCTGCGCCGGGCGCTGGCCTCGCGGCTGGACGCGCCTGCCGCGATGAACCCCGCCGATTTTACCGCGATGCGCGCCGCGCTGCTGCTGCGGATGGGCGAGGGTGAAGCTGCCAGGGCGCTGGTGCAGGATATTGACTCGGGCAACTATACCGAGGGTCTTACCCAGGCCGCGCTCGAGTCCTATATTTTTACTGCTGATTTCACCGGGATTTGCCCTGCCGTCACCATTCTGGGCGGCGCGCGCAAGGATCCGCAGTGGCAGGCAGTCAGCGCAATTTGCGCCGCCTTCAGAGGCGATGGCAATGCCGGTCTGAGCCAGCTCGACCGTCAGCTTGGTGCCAATGCCATGCCCAGGATCGACCTGCTGCTCGCGCAGAAATATGCTGGTGCTGCGGGCACGGCAGGCCGCGCGGTCAAGATCGAATGGGATGGCGTCAAGGAGCTGACGCCGTGGCGCTATGCGATGAGTATCGCTGTTGGATTGCAGCCGCCGCCCGCGCTGCTGAAGGGCGTGGATGCGCAGTTTGACTATATGGCTGCCAGCGCACCGATGCTGGGGCTTGAAGTGCGGGCCGCAGCGGCCGACCGCGCTGCCGGGGCCGGGGTAATGTCCAGCGCGGCGATGGTCGATCTCTATGGGCAGATCTATGCCGAAGACGATATCAGCGGCGATTGGTCTGCGCGCGCCGATCAATTGCGCAATGCCTATGTTGCCGGCGACGCCAATGGCCGGATGACGGCGATCCGCCAGCTGTGGGATGGCGCGCGGGGCACAGAGCAGCGCTATTCGCGCCAGGTGCTGACTGCCTATGCGGCAGCCCGCATGCCCGCCGACAGTGCTTTGCGTGGCGACGCCGGTGAACTCATCGCTTCGATGCTCACTGCCGGGCTCGATCAAAATGCCATGCGCTGGGCTCCGCTGGCCGATGTGGGCAGCCAGGAGTGGGGCCTGCTGGCACTGGCTGCGCCAAGCCGCTCGGCTCCGGTTGACCTGGCAGCACTGGAAAAATTCTACAGCAGCGACAACAGCGAAGAGGCTCGCAAGTCCGGCTTTTTGCTGGCCGGTCTGGCCGGTCTCGGCCGGGTTTCGCCACAAACCACAGACGAATTCGCCAAGAAGCTGGGGATCGACATGACCCGGCAGACCCGCTGGACCGGGCTGATTTCGCAGTCCGCCGAAGTCAGGAATACCGTCCTGGTTGCCCTGCTCGCCGGGGCCGGAATGCAGGGCTCCAGCTGGGCGAAAATGACCCCGCTGTATCTCTACCACATCGTTGCCGCGCTGCGCCGTGTCGGGCTCGATGCCGAGGCCCGGATGATCGCCGCCGAGGCGGTGGCGCGGGGTTAGTCGGATTCCTGGCGAGATCGACGCCTTCCTCGTCATGCTGGCCGCAGAGCGAGGAGCGGCTGCCAATACGCTGTCGGCCTATCGACACGATCTTGAGGGAGCAGCCGCCGCGATTGGCGATCTGCTGACGGCCGACCGGGCGGCGCTGGCCTCGCTCGGTCAGACCTGGGCGGATCTCGCGCCCTCCAGCCTGGCGCGCAAATGTTCGGCATTGCGACAGTTTTATGGCTTCCTCGCCGATGAGCATTTGCGCGGCGACGATCCTGCTTCGGCGCTGCCGCGCCCGCGCCCGCGGCGTCCGCTGCCGCGCCTGCTTTCGCATGACGAGATCGCCAAGCTGTTTGCCCAGGCAGAAGCGGAAGCGGTCACGGAACGGCCTGATGCGGTCCGCATGCTGGCACTGCTCGAGCTGCTCTATGGTTCCGGCCTGCGCGCCAGCGAGCTGGTCTCGCTCCACCGTGACGCAGTCCCGCGCGATGCGCCGTTTTTGACGATCACCGGCAAGGGCGGCCAGCAACGCATGATGCCGGTGAGTACGCGGGCGCGCCAGGCGCTTTCGCGCTGGCTGGCGCTTAGACCGGCGGCGGGCCGCTATTTGTTTTCATCGCGCGGCGCGTCGGGCCATTTGACTCGCATTCGCCTGTTCCAATTGCTGCGCGCGCTGGCGCTGCGATCCGGGATTGCCCCGGAAAAACTCAGCCCGCATGTGCTGCGCCACGCCTTCGCCACACATTTGCTCGAAGGCGGCGCCGATCTGCGGGTGCTCCAGACGCTGCTCGGCCATGCCGATATCGCCACGACGCAAATCTACACCCACGTCGACAGCGCCCGGCTGGTCGCTCTGGTCAACGCCAGACATCCGCTGGCCAAGCTACTTCCAAACCCACCGCCAGCGTCCTAGCAGTTTGCTGGCGAGATTCTCGCGCGCACCGGCTGATTTCGGGGCTTTGTAAGATATTGTTCTTGAAATGTTCACCAGTATCCAGTACAAAAAGCTACCTAAGGTAGCAGGTGAATATGGCGAACAAAGTTGGATTGACGGATGCACGGCTCGCGGGGTTGAAGCCCCCGGCGACAGGACAGATCGAGTTCGCGGATGGCATCGTCATTGGCCTTCGCCTGCGTTTGGGCGCAAGCGGTATCAAGACATACATTTTGCGCAAGCGCGTTCAGGGGAAATGGCTGAACGTCACGATCGACCGCCACGGTCCCAGCTTCGGGGGGCAGTGCGCTTGGCATTCCCGCGCGGCGGACGCCTGGGTCTAAGGCTGGCCGCACCGCTACTGCCATGCCGCACTGGACCGTGCATGATCTGCGCACCACGTTCGCGACGCAGGCCGCAGAGTTGCTCCATATCGACATTGCGGTGGTGGACCGGATGCTCAACCATGTCGCAACGGCCACAACCTCGAAGACTGCACGGATTTACAACATGTCTGAACTGTTCGAGCAGCGGCGCGAGGCATCCAATGCCTGGGCTGCATTGCTGGAACGTGACGTGATCGGCGATAAATTCGCAAGTGTATTGTAAATTACGCTACAACGAGCTACGGGCGTCGTTCTGAGGAGAATTAACATGGCCCGCTCCACGGTGCGAAAAGATCATCCACTTTCGATGCGGCTTCCCGACGCTGACATCGCGATCATCGACCGCGCGGCCAGCCTGCGTGGCCGTTCGCGGACGGAATTCATGCGGGATGCGGCGGTGCGAACTGCCGAAGAGGTTATTATGGAAAACACGATCATCCGCATGTCGCCAGAGGGATTTGCCGCCTTTACCGATCTTCTGGATCGGCCGGCAAAGCCTGTGCCTGAAATGGTCGAACTTCTTGAGCGGTCTTCACCTTGGGAAGCCAAGTCAGCGACAAAATAGGCCCGCGCTTGGCACTGTCTGCTCCCGAACTGCTCAGCGAAGCACACGACCCGTCGCAATTTTCATGCGGCAAGCCGTCGCTCGACAACTGGTTGCGGTCCCGTGCGCTGTCGAACCAGCAAAAAGGGTTCACCGTCGTCATGGTTGTCCATGAGGCAGGCCGCGTCGTCGGCTATTACGGCCTTGCGCCAACCGCCGTTGTTCCTGCCAGCCTTCCCCGCTCGGCCCGCACCGGGCAGCCACCAGACCCGGTGCCCTGTTTGCTGCTTGGCCAGTTGGCGACGGATTTGAACTGGCTGGGTAAGGGCATTGGTACCGGCTTGCTCAAGGATGCGCTGGAGCGCAGTGTCCAGGGGGCGACGCTCATTGGCGGGCGAGCGCTGATCGTCAATGCTGTTGACGAAGAAGCGATGGCATTCTGGCTCCGGCGCGGCTTTCTGCCATCGAAGGATGACCCGATGGTGCCATCACGCTCCATTCTCGATATTGCAGCCTCGCTGGAACAGAGCGGAAGGCGCGATGGGGCGACATGACTGGTACCGAAAAGCGGTCGCAGAAGTGCGATTTCACCGCGCAAAACCCACTGATCCGCAGGCGTTCTCAGTGCTTCATGCGATGGCCTCAATACCCTTGCGGTCAATGACATCGAGCAAGCGCGCCGATGCTCCGCTGGGCTTCTTGTTGCCCTGTTCCCACTGGGCAACCGTGCTGGCACCAACGCCCACCATGACGGCAAAGATTGGCTGACTCATCCGTGTCCGGCTGCGGATGCGGCGGATATCTGACGTCCTCCCTGTTTCTTCCTCCGGTTTGCATGATGGGGTTCCCGGAATTCATAGCCTGGTGGTCAGATCGATCAGCCAATCGGGTGTCACCGACAGGATCAGCCCTTCGATGATGTGATCGCCGCCGGTCAGAACCAGCACGGCGACCAGGATCAGCAGGCCGCCAAGCATCGCCTTGCCGCGCCCTGCGCCCGCCATCAATCGCCGGTTCCAGCGCGCCAGCAGGCGCCGCGCGGCCAGTGCAATCGCAAGCAGGACGGCCGATATCCCCAAAGCGTAAGCCGCCATCACCACGGCGGCCTGCGCGAGATCCTTGCCCTGCGCGGCCAGCACCGTCGCGGCTCCGAGTGTCGGCCCTACGCAGGGGATCCAGACCATCCCCAGCAAGACGCCGATCAGCGCCTGTCCGGCGAGGCCAAAGCGGTCGAGCCCGGATTGCCGCGTCTGCGCCCAGTTTGCCAGCGGGGTGGCGAGCTGCGCCAGCACGGCCTGCGCGCGGGTGCTCAGCAGGACGATGCCAGCGATTATCATCAGCGCGGCACCGGTCTGGCGGAATGTCTCCGGGTTCAACGCTAGCCCGCCGCCCACCGTGGCGAGTGCAAATCCGATGGCGGTGAACGAGGCGACCAGCCCGGCGCAGAGCGCCAGCGGTCCCGCCCGCTGCCGCTGGCCCGCGCTGCCCAGCACGATCGGCACCAGTGGCAGTACGCAGGGCGACAGGATCGTCAATGCGCCTGCGGCAAAGGCAAGCGCCGGGTTGAGCAACATCGTCATTGGGTCAGCGCAGAGTTTGCGAGATCAGGGCGCGTATTCTCGGCTTGTCCGTTACAAAATCCAGCCGTCCAACCTGCGCCGTGCCGCGATAGGCGATCAGCGTGCCCTGTTTGGTCACGGCAAAACTTGGCAACTCGCGCTTCTGGCTATCGTAATTGAGCTGGAAGACCACGAGATTGGCATAGGCGGGATCGGCGATGGTGTCGCGGATCGTCGCGCCTTGCGCGGCGCAGACCGGGCACCACCAGGCCCTGACTTCAACCAGAATCGGGCGGCCTGCGGTTTGTGCGGCAACAAACGCCGCTCGCTCGAACGGCCTGACTTCAGCGGCATGGGCGGCGGTTGCGCTGGCAACCACAGCGGCGGCGGCAAATAGGGCTTTGGTAAGACGGTCCATGCTCTCTCTCCGATTGGCTCAAGGCAGGTTTCGTTCTGAAGGGGCCGATGGTTACAGGCTCCGTGCTATTGGGCTCGGGGACGAAAGACCAAAGCGGCAAAGGCCGCCGCCAGCACGGCGATCAGCATCGGCCAAGCGTGTTCGAGAACCGTCGCAGCGGCGTCTCCGCGCAACGTCGCGCCCTGTGCTGCCCGGATGAAATGGCTGAGCGGGAAGGCGTTTCCGATCAGCTGCGCCCAGCGCGGCAAGGTCTCGAACGGGTAGAGAAAGCCCGAAAGTAGCATCGCCGGAAGGTAGAATGCGACCGCGCCTTGCAGCGCTGCCAACTGCGTCGCGGCCCGCGCCGAGATGGCATAGCCGATGGCGAGGTGGGTTGCGGCAAACAGCGGCAGCAGGGCGACCAGGGCGATCAGGCTGCCGCGCATCGGCACATCGAACAGGCCCGCCCCGATCAGCAGGACAATCGCGCCCTGAAGTGTTCCGAGAGCTGTGCCGGGCAATATCTTGCCGACCAGCACTTCGCCAGCACCCAGCGGCAGGCTTTGCAGGCTCTCCCAGGTTCCGCCTTCGCGCTCGCGCGAGACGGCAAGGCTGCCGAGCATGATCATTGCGATCATCACCGTCACGCCCGCCAGGGCCGGCAGGAATGTCCAGTCGGCGCGGCCCTGCGGATTATACAGCCGCTCGATTTTGAGGCCCACTCCGCCTGCGTCGGCCTGCTGCGCCAGTTCGCGCCAATAGCGCGCCTCGATCCGGGCTTCTGCCGCCGTGGTCAGGCTGGGATTGGTGGCGTCGACAATGATCCGCACCGGCACATTGGGCGCTCTGGGATTGGAAAACGAGCGCAGTTCGGGGATTTCGATCCCGACCAATGCCTGGCCGCTGCGCACCGTGCGCTCGGCCCCGCCCGGTGCTGCGACTTTGCCGACCAGGCGAAAGCGCCGGTCTTCGCGCAGCGCCTTGACCACGTTCGTGGCGCTTTCCGGAGTCGGTGCAGCGACCGCGACACTGACGCTGGTCGCTTCGGGCCGGATGGCAAAGCCGAACAGCAAAACTTGCAGCAGGGGGACGAGCAACAACAGCGTGAAGGTGACGCGCGAGCGGATCAGCCGCAGGCATTCCACCTGGGCAACCGCCAGGATGTTTCGCCCGCTCATCGGCCCGCCTCGGCAATGATTGCGGCTTCGAGCGTTGCCGCACCACTTCGCTGGGCAAAGGTCTCCGGCGTAAATGGACCCTCGGCTTCCCCATCGCGAAAATGGACAATCAGCGGGCAGCGCTCGGCCTCGTGAAGATCGTGGGTGCTGACCAGAATAGTGCTGCCACCTGCCGCGAGGCCCGCGATCCAGCCCCACATATCCTGGCGGGTCCTGGCATCGAGCCCGGCGGTCGGCTCGTCGAGCAGCAGCAGCGCCGGGCGGTGGATGACGCTCGCGGCGAATTGCACCCGCCGTGCCCAGCCACCCGACAGTTCGCTGACGCGCGCCGATAAAACCGACGCGAGGGCAAAATTATCGACGACTGCCACCTGCGCCGCCTGGTCGCCCCCGCACAGTACGCGGGCGCGAAAGGCGAGGTTCTCGGCCACCGTGAGTTCGGGATAGAGCGCCAGCGATTGGGTCATATAGCCGATCTGCTTGTGATTGGCCTGCGAGGGCCTCGTCACATCCGCGCCTAGCACCGTGCCCCTGCCTTCCGTCGGGTGCAGCAGCCCTGCGAGCATCCGCAGCGTCGTCGTCTTGCCGCCGCCATTGGCCCCGACCAGCCCGACAACCTCGCCCCGGCCCAGCCGCATAGAGATGCCGCGCACCGCCGGTCGCCCGCCGAAGCTGCGCGATAGGCCGGTCACATCGATCACCGGATCAGCCGTGGACATAGGCAAACCCGCCGTAGATGAATTTGCTCGCCTCAGCGCCCAGGGCGAGCACGCGCGCGCCGCGCGGCAGCGATGCGCTGCGCAATTCTGCCAGCGCGATCCAGATTGCTGCCGAGCCGCAATTGCCCAGCCGGTCGGCATTGACGAAAATGCGCTCAGGCGCGAGCCCGAGATGGGCCGCCGCCTGGCTTTTGACTCGTCCGCTGACCTGGTGCGGGATAATGAAGTCTGCCTCGTTCGGCGGATGCCCGAGCCGGGTAGCCACCGCGATGTCGGCATCGAACAGCTGCGGCCCGGATTTGAGGATTTCGGCGAAGTCGTGGGCAAATTCCGTCGCGCCGTGATGCTGCTGGATGCCCGGCGTGCGGCGCAGTCCGATCGAGCCGATCCAAGCCGCCTCCAGCGCAGGGCCTTGCGGCGCGGCAGGCCCCAGCACGATAGCGCCGGCCCCGTCGCCCATCTGCACCATATTGACTATCTGGCCGCGATCTTCCGCCAGCCGCAGCGGATCGAAAAACAGCGAGCCAGTCTCCGAACCGACGATGACTACTGGACGCGCACCAACTGCCGCCAGCAGGCCGGTTGCGATCATCAGCGCATTGGCAAAGCCGGTGCAGGCCTGACGCAGCTCGACATGCGGGCCGGAATATCCCAGCCGGTCGGCAACATGCGCGATGTTGGCGGGGAGCGGCTGCTCGGGCGTCGTGGTGTGGCCGATCAGATAGCCGATGTCGTCCACCGTCAGTCCGGCATCGGCGAGTGCGGCTTTCACTGCGCGGGCGGCCAGATCGGCGTTGCTGTCGCCGCTACGTGCTGGCTCATAGCGGTGATTAAAGTCGCGGCAGACATGGCGGGATGTGATCGCCATCCGCTGAGCGACTGACTTTGCTTCACGCGCGCAGCCGATTTCGAAACGGCAGCTGACCAGCGCGATCAAAGCCTCGGTTGAAAGTGGTTCACCGGGCAGCGCCAAGCCGGTTCCCAGCACCGCCAGACGTGCTTGCGATGTCCAGGGAGGGGCGCTCATTGGGGCAACAATCCGCTGGGGAGGGAGCCGATATCGCGCAGCAGCCGGTCCGGATCGACGCCAAGCGCCTCGAACGCGTCCGATCCGCTGGTCAATAGATCGGCCAGCGCATCGCGTGCTTCGGCGGCGGCATCGCGGACCTCCTTGCGGCCCGACGCAGCCAAAGCAATATCGCGTGAGACAATGACATGCCGGGTTTCGTCGCGGCGAATATGGCTGAGCACGGCGCGGGCGGCATCATCGCGCGCGACGGGGCTTCCAGGCCGCAACAAGCGCGACAGGATCGTGCAAACTGCCGCATCGAGCCCGGCGATCCGCGTCAGATGCAGCACCGTGCCGCCGCGCGGCAGGCTGAGATGAAAGCGGCGGGCGCGGGCCTGCACTGCTGCATCGGGAGCGGCTTTCGGCAGTGCGGCGCGCAATCCGCGCAGCATGGCATCGTGGCAGCGCTCATCATCGGCGATAGTGTGCAGGATGCGGCGCAGGCGGGAGTCCAGCGTATCTGCACGGCTGAGCCGGTCGAAACTGACTGCCGCAGCCTCTTCGCCGCAACCCAGCAGTGGCAGCAATGCGGCAAGCGCCGCTGCCGGTTTGGCGTCGAGTGATGCACAGTACCTGGGATTGGCGTGGCGACTTTCGACCCGGAAGCAATGCGGCACCGCCGCGAGTTCAGTCTGGCTATCGCGCGGGCTCATATTGGTGGCGTCCGTTTATCGGCCTGCACCCCGGCGATCAGACCGTCCTGCACCCAGCGGCCCAATAAGGCTCCGGCCTGCGCCATTCCTGCTTCCGGTCCAAGTTCTTCGGCGAAGGCAACGCAGAGCTCGCCAAATCGCTGCCCAGCCGCAACTGCGGCAAGCGCCTTCGCTTCGGCGGCGTCGATAATCCGGAAATGCGGCGAAAAGCCTTTTCGCCAGACGATCAGCTGGCTGCCCGGCGGGAGCGGGCGCGCATCGGGCGGTGTGTCGCCATCTGCCAAAGCCTGCCACAGCGAAACACAATCCGTCGCGATTGCGCGCATGGCGAAGCCCGGAATCAGGATGAAGGAAACCGTCTCCCAATCGGCAATGCCCAGCTCGCCCGAGGTCAGCATCGCCGCATCCAGAATATCGGTATCCGGCGCGCCAAAGGCACGCTGCATATGCCATTCCAGCCAGGCCAGTTCGCCAACCTCAGGGTCTTCGGCGAACAGCTCGGCAAGGGTCTGGTCGAAGCCAGCGCCATAGTCGTCCAGCGTCCAGCTTGCCGGCGGGTTGAGGATGATGTGGTGGCAGGCAGCGGCGTCGAAGGTTTCATCGCCCGCCCACTGCCGGGTCAATGCGAAACTGATCTGCAATGCGTCGAGCAAGCGGCTGCGATAGGCGTTGCGGTATATCGCCATGCCGGGAGCGGACAGTGTCGCCGGATCCTCGTCGGCGAGAATTTCATCGCGCGTCATGCGCTGGAGTGTGAGCAAGCTCATGCCGGGCATCTCTCAGCAAGCGCCGCGACGGCCCGCGCCTGATCGAGTTCGGCGAGCAGTTCATCCAGCGGCGGAATGGCATCGTCGCGCTCGATCATCGTCGCGGCATGGCCAAAGCGTTCGCAGGCGCGCCGGTAGAGCTGCCAGACGGCATCGCAGACCGGCGCATCATGCGTATCGATCAGCATGGTCTCGCCCTGGCTGTGCCCGGCGAGGTGGATTTGCCGGACCCGGTCTGCCGGAATGCCGCGCAGGAAGGCGTCAGGGTCGAAACCGTGGTTGGTCCCGCTGACATAGATATTGTTGACGTCGAGCAGCAGATAGCAGCCGGTGCGGGCGCACATCTCGGCGAGGAATTCCCACTCGGTGTAGTCGGTGTCGGGAAAGGCGAGATAGCTGGAGGGGTTTTCGAACAGCATCGGCCTTTCGAGCACGTCCTGCGCCAGCTTGATATTGGCGCAGACGATGTCGAGCGCCTCATCGGTGTAGGGCAGCGGCAGCAGATCGTGCGAATTGAAATGGTCAACGCCGGTCCAGCACAGATGGTCGGACACCCAGAGCGGGCGGACGCGATCCGCGAGCGCCTTCAGCTGGCCCAGATATTCACGGTTCAGCCCCTGCGCCGATCCAATCGACAGCGACACGCCGTGCATGGCCATCGGATGCCGCTCACGTACGGCATCGAGCGTGTGAAGTGGACGTCCGCCCGTTGCCATAAAATTTTCCGAGATGACCTCGACAAAATCCACTGGCACATCGCGGGCAAGAAAATCGGCGTGATGATCGCGGCGCAGGCCAAGGCCGAAGCCGTGAAAGGGTGCGATGTGGTCGGTCATGAGGACGTGTCAGACAGTGCACCCGGCCGGGTCATTCTGGCCGGGTGCATGGCCCGTCAGCCGATGTCGCCGATGGTGCCGCCGCGGCGCAGGCACATGCCGGCGGCAAGCGCGTTGAAGCCCTGGCCCTTGCAGCTGTTCATGCCCTTGCAGTCATGCGCGGTGGTCTTGCAGTCGGAATGGCCCTTGCAGCTGTTGACGCCGTAGCAATGGACCGTGTCGCGGGCTCCGACTGCCGGGCCGGTGCTGCCAGCAGGCGGTGTCGCGGCACTGGCCAGCGAGGCGATAGCGAAAAGCGCGGCGGCCGAGGCAAAGCCTGTGCCTGTCTTGATAGGGGACATCTTGATAGGGGACATGAGGTGTAACTCCGAAAGGGGGTGGTCTGCCAGGGTGGCATCCCCTCTTTCGCGCTCCGCGAGCTGCCGGTTACATCTCGCGGGAAAGATAATTCGTCCGCCGCTGTAACCAGTGGCGCTCCCCTAGCGAAACAGGCAGTGTGGCCGATACAATGCGGCTTCGATTTTCCAAGGAGTTACCAATGTCGCATAATTATGCCGCCCCTGCCCTGACTGCCCTGCTGGTGTCGGCCATTTCGAGCGGCGCAATCGCTGCCTCCGGCAATGCCGCCACCCATCCTGCCATGGAAAAATGCTTCGGCGTCGCCAAAGCGGGCAAGAACGATTGCAAGGCAGGGCCGGGCACCAGTTGCGCGGGCGCATCCGCCCGGGATTATCAGGGCAATGCCTGGAAGCTGGTGCGGGCCGGAACCTGCTTGCAGACCCGGACGCCGGCCGGTTTCGGTTCGTTGACGCCGAAGGTGTGATACGGTGACGACTGCCCTGTTGCGCCAGTATGATCGCGGCGTTGCCTGGCTGGCCGGGAGGCTGCCCGAAAGTATGATGCTGCTGTTCGTACGGATCGCTTTCGCCGGGATATTCTGGCGCTCGGGTCGGTCCAAGCTCGTCGAGGGCAGCTGGTTCACCATTAGCGACACCACCTATGAACTGTTCCGCACAGAATATGCCGGCGTACCACTGCCGCCTGAACTGGCGACGGTTACGGCGGCAGGAGCGGAGCATTTATTCCCCGTGCTGCTAGTACTGGGCCTGTTTACGCGGCTGTCGGCCATCGCCCTGCTGGTGATGACCATGGTCATCCAGATATTTGTCTACCCCGAGGCCTGGTGGCCGGTGCACTCCCTTTGGGTCGCGCTCGCACTGGTGCTGATACTTCGGGGTGGTGGACTCTTCTCGCTCGATGCCCCTCTGGCGCGAAGAGTCCGCCAATGATTGCCGACGAGGCCACGCTGGCGCGGCTGATGGCGATGGCGCAGCGGGGCGACCGCGAGGCCTACGCCGCGCTGCTGCCTGCCTGCCAGAGTTGGCTGAAGCGCTATTTCGCGCGGCGGATCGGGCCGTGCGAACTCGACGATCTGGTACAGGAAACGCTGCTCTCGTTGCACCGCAAGCTCGCCAGCTATGATCCTTCGCGCCCGTTTCTGCCCTGGCTCGCGGCGATTGCGCGCTATCGCTGGGTGGATCTTCTGCGCAAGATATACAAAGCGAACGAAGTCGAGATCGACGGAGATTTTGAGGCACTGCCCGATGAACCCGGCATCAGCGCAAGGATCAGTCTGGAACGGCTGTTTGCGCAATTGCCCTCCGCGCAGGTCGCAGCCATCGAAATGGTCAAGATCGAAGGGCTGACGGTCAGCGAAGCATCGCGGGCCACGGGGCAAAGCGAGTCCCTCATCAAGGTCAATATTCACCGGGGCCTGAAGCGCCTGACTGCCCTGATCGAGAAAGCATGAAGACGATGCCCAACCGCTCCGAAGGTCTTATTGATTTGCTGGTCGCAGACCTGAAGCCGACCCCGCCGTTGACCCAATCCGGCGGAATGGCGCGCGCCGGGCTGGCCGCGCTGGCAGCGATCTGCATTGCCGTTTTCGGGATAGGCATCCGTCGCGACTTGGCTGCAGGCCAGCTCGATCCGGTGTTCCTGCTGTCCTCAGGCCTGTTCCTGCTGCTGGCCTGTGCATCGGCCTGGAGCGTCATCCAGATGAGTCGGCCCCACGTCGGCAATCATCAGACCGGCTGGGCCTGGGCCATCGCCATGGCCGCAGTGCTGCCAGTCAGCGGCTTGCTGACCTGGGTCGTATCTCTGGCCAGCGGCGGAACGCTGGCAGTCGATGGCGAAGGCTGGAAATGCCTTGTGATGGGAACTGCGCTAGGCGCACTTATGGCGGCGGGGCTGACGCTGTGGCTTCGGCGCGGCGCCCCGACATCGCCCGAACGGGCAGGCTTGCTGACCGGAATCGCGGCAGGAAGCACTGGCATGTTCGCCTTCGCTCTCCATTGCCCGCACAACGATATCGCCCATATCGGCCTGTGGCATGGGCTGGCGGTGGTGGTGAGTTCGGTGCTGGGAAGGCTGTTGATACCGTCAGCAATCAGGTGGTGAGTCGTTAGCCCGGCAAGGCGGTCAAACCCAAAGTAAAATCCTGACGCTCGCATCATCCCGGATTTTCATCCGCACTCGGCGTTCACATCCTGTTCGTCGAATACGGACGAACCTCTTATACGGCCATTATTCCCCTATATATGCCCTTGGTGCGGCGGAAAATCCGCGCCATAAGCGCCCAAGAGAACCGCGTAGTCTCCTTGGCTTGCCTATGCGGGGGACCGGACGATCAAGGAAGCAACGGTCAAGCGCTATCATTACGACAGCCATGCCCAGCTTACCGCGCACCTCCACGACTTCATCAACGCCTACAATTATGGCCGTCGATTGAAGTCGCTGCGCGGCCTAACGCCCGACGAATACATCTGCAAATGCTGGACAACCGAGCCCGAACGTTTCAATCTAAATCCGCACCATAAAATGCCGGGACCAAACACCTAGCATAGTAGGCATTGCGAAACATAATTGTCCATTTTATCCAGCGGGGCGCGCCATTTTTCTGCCGTATGCCACTGTGCCGACGCTGTAGCCGCGTAGGCTACTCCACATGAAACCGTCTGATATTCAATATCGTAGTCACTGCGGTGTTGGGTGGCGAAAAGTTCGAATCGTTCCGGGTGTTCGGCAAGGTTCCACTCACCTCAGGGATAGCTTCACGAACCGTGATGCTGGTCATCTATGATCTCGCACGCCTCCCTATTTCCTCCTCAATTGTCATGCTTTAATCCGCGTCCGCAAGGATGGAGGAAGTCAGAGTTGCGTCTGTTTCATCAAGTGTTCCTGATCGTTGCCGCCAGCGCGATGCTGGCTGGCGCGGCTATGGCCGGGGCGCTCACCTTCAGCTTGCGGCACGGGTTCGAGCACTATCTGTTTGCGCGTGATAGCGGTCAGCTTGATGGATATGTTCTCGAAGCCGAGTTGCAACTGGCTACGCTTCCGCCGGGGCAGATGAACAGGCCAGGGGTGCGTGCCGCGCTTATGGCGGCGATGCGGGCGAGGGGGTTGCAGCCTCTGCCTCCGCTCAACGGTCCACAGCCACCGTTTCGCGGTCGCGACGGGCAGGTGCGATTGCCTCCTCCGCCTGAGACGTTCGAAGCACGGATTGCGCTTTACGATAACGATGGTGTGCGTTTCCTCGGTCCCCCGCCACCGCCGGATGGCTGGGCGCAGGCAAGGGTCCAGCGGCGCGATCTGCATGCCGGGGGGCGAATAGTCGCGCGCGTTGAGCTGTTGCCGCGCGCGCCTTCCGCAAACGCCAGCGACACCGCGTTCCTGAGGGACCAGCTGGCGGCAGTCATCTGGCTGGGGGCGGCACTGCTGGTTATGGCCGCGCTGGCCGCCTGGATGATCGCCCGGCGAACATCCGGCAGGCTGGCGTCGATCCAGAGCGCGACTCAGGCAATTGCCGGGGGGGATTTCGCGACGCGCATCCCGCAGGAACGCAGCGCGATCGAGATCGCGGAGACTGTGCGCAACGTCAATCATATGGCCGAGGCGCTTGAGCGGCTTGAGGGGCAACGCAGGCGTTGGCTGGCGGAAATATCGCACGAGCTGCGCACCCCGCTGGCGGTATTGAGAGGGGAGATCGACGTTCTGCAGGATGGCCTTCGACCACTGAATGCGTCGGCGCTAGGTTCGCTGGGAGAGGAGGTGGCGCGGCTCTCACGCATCACCGATGATTTGCATTTCCTGGCGATATCAGACCTCGATCGGCTGCGCGGACAGTTCGATACCCATGATGCTGTCGCTCTTTGCCGGACCACAGTGGAGCGGTTTCGCCAGTCGTCGATGGCTAAGGGGCTGGAGATTGATTTTGTATCGGCAGAAGCCAGCTGCCGTGTTTGGTGGGAGGCCGACAAGATCGACCGGATGCTGGCTGGTCTGATCAGTAACAGTATCCGCTATACCCAGGTACCCGGACGGATCGCGATCACCTTGCAGCAAGATCGTGACAGCGTGCTGATCACGGTGGAGGACAGTGCGCCGGGTGTGGCCGCAGTGCATTTGCCGCTATTGTTCGATCCGCTCTATCGTGTGGAGGCGGCCCGCGACCGGGAGAGCGGCGGATCGGGGTTGGGGCTGGCCATCGTTGCGGCAATTGCATCGGCGCATGGTGGGTCCGCGCGGGCCGAGGCTTCGGCGCTGGGCGGGCTGATGGTGACGGTTTTGCTGCCAAAGGATCTGCGATGAGCCGTGTGGTCGTGATAATTGAGGACGACAGCAAGATCAGGGACGTGCTTGCCACCTATCTCCACGATGCGGGCTATGCCACGCTGGAGTTTGGCGATGGCCTTGGTGCGATCGACGCGATCCGCGAGAAGGAGCCTGCGGCAATCATCCTCGACCTGATGCTGCCCGGCCTGGGCGGCGTCCATGTCTGCGAACGCCTGCGGAAATTCTGCGCGGCACCGATCCTGATGCTGACCGCGCGTATCGACGAAGTGGACCGTTTGCGCGGGCTCGATAGCGGGGCGGACGACTATGTCTGCAAGCCATTCAGCGCCCGCGAAGTGGTAGCGCGCATCGCCGCCCTGATCCGCCGCGCCGAGGGCCGCGTTACCAGGCCCGGCACAGCCGGTGGGCCCGCCCACGGTATCGACGATGCAGGGATGCGGATCGCCTGGGGCGGCGAATGGCTGCCGCTCTCGCCTACGGAGTTCCAGCTGCTTGCGATGCTGATGCGGCAGCCGGGGCGCGTATTCACGCGCGGGCAGATGCTCGATGCCATGAGCCAGGAATATCGCGACGTCTCCGACCGCGCGATAGATAGCCACATCAAGAATATCCGCCGCAAGATCGTGGCGATTGCCCCAGATGCGCGGGTGCTGGTTTCGGTCTACGGCATTGGCTATCGCTTCGAACGCTAAATCCGCGAGAAGAACAGCGCCAGCCCGAGCGTGGCTGCTACCAGCGATGCCAGTTGCGATAGCCGGTTGGCGGTCCGCCGGGCGGCAAAGCGGTAAATCAGAGCGCCGATGGCGAGGGTGCAGGCCAGGAAGATAAACTGACCCAGCTCAACGCCCAGATTGAAACCGGCAAGGCTGGCGATGCGATGCTGCTGGTCGAGTCCCAGATCGGCGAGCGCCGAAGCGAAGCCCAAGCCGTGAAGCAGTCCGCAGGCAAAGACCAGTGTGATGCGTTCACGCAGATAGCGTGGCATGGCATATTGAGTCCGGCCATAAGGGCGGCGGGCGAGAAGGTTGAGGACGGCAACTGCGACGATGCTGGCGGCGATTGCCGGCTCGACGATTGACGGCGAGAGGCTGACGATGTCGAGCGCCGAGAGGGTGAGTGTGATGCTGTGCGCCGCAGTAAAGCTGGTGATGACGCCGAGCCAATAGCGCCAGCCGGTTCCGGCCACGATCACCGTGAGCAGGAATAGAAGGTGATCGGGGCCAAGCAGGATGTGCTCGGCCCCGGTCAGGACAAAATCGCCCAAAATCGCCCATCCGCCCCGGAAAAAGCGGTGCGCGGGTCGAAGCGGATCGAGGATTGCAACTTCGCGCATCGCCCCGCGTGTCGCCGTGATTGTCATTTGCCCGGTGCCGGGCGCGGTGCCGAACAGGTCGGTGTGGAGCGTCGGGGTGGTTGCAGGCTCGGCAAATTCTACCCGCTGAATCACTACGATATAGTCAAGTCCCCGGGTCGGGAAGCCATCGGTGTAGGGGTTCATCACCCAGGCAAACAGCGAGCGTCCAGGGTTGCCACCCTGGTTTACCCGGGAGCGCTCGCTGAATTGGGCGCCAATCGCGCCCATACCGGACTGAAGCTCGGCAGCGTTCAGGCGGCCATCGCCGTCCCGGTCGACGCCGGTCAGCGCCGAGACCGGGATGGAAACCACCAGATAGGCTGAAGTGCCGACAAGATTGATCGTCGCGTTCTGCGCCGGAAGCAGATGCGCCGAAGCAGTGGCGGGCGTAAGCAGCCAAAACAGGATCAGCGAGATTTGGCAACAGAGCGCGCGCACGGAAGCGGTCTCAGTTGATCGAGCCTTTCCAGCAGCGCGGGAGGTAGGGGTAAGTGTCGGTAGCGTAATAATGATAGATGCCGCTCGGGAATTCCGGGGTGACGTCGAAGCGTCCGTTGCATTCGTCGAGATCGCCCGAACCGGCGATATATTCGTAATCCTGCTGGAATGCGCCCATCGGGATCAGCGCGGTCGAGGGGCGGCCCGAGTTTGGCGTGGTCTTGATCGAATAGCTGCCCTTGATGATTTTGAGCGCGCTGGAAGCGTCGGTCGCGGTGGTGCGGCCGTAGCGGGCGTAAACCGGATAGCCGTCCGGAGCCCAGCCGATCAGCAGCATTTTGGTGCTTGTACTGCTGACGCCTGATGCCGTGAGTATGCCTTCGGGCATGCCATGATAGTGATAGGAGCCGCCCGGCTGGACATGCGCATTGTTGCTATCGACACCGAAATTGAACGATGACTGGCCCAACGCCTCAATGTTCCACGAACCTGAGTTGTCGGCAAGACTGCACTGCGAGGTCGCTGTCGTCGTTGTCGGGCAGGTGCCGGCGGTGCCCGGGTCGAATTTCACCCCGTTGAGCGCATAGCCGAGCCCGGTGGTCGCATTGCTGCTCGCTGTCGCCGGTGTGAGTGCCGCCGAGAAATTGACCGTCTGGGTGGTCATGGTGTTGGGGTTGTTGGCGTTCGGGAAAGTGCCGATCGCGTGATCGGGAATGCCGTTTGCGGTGAGTGAACGGCGCGTCGATGTGCAGCTCCACGTCGAGGTGCTGGTGGTGCCGGTCGTCGGATTCACTGTGTTCTGGCTATAGCTGCACAGCACTGAGGCCGTGCTGACTGACGAGCTTGTTGCGGAAGGTGTAACGCTGAGTGCGGCTGAGGCTGGGCTGGTGCCGACCGAGTTGGTCGCGGTGACCGAACAGCTATAGGCGGTGCCGTTGGTGAGACCGGTGACGGAAATCGGGCTGGCCGTGCCGGCTGCCGTCTTGGTGCTGCCGCCGCCAGTGCAACTTGCGGTGTATCCGGTGATGGCCGATCCACCGTTTGACGAGGGCGCTGTAAAGCTGAGTGCGGCGGTGCCATTTCCGCCGGTGACCGAACTGAGCGTTGGTGCGCCGGGTACAGTGGAAACAGTTGTTACCCCGCCGCTGCTGCTTCCGCTGCCGCTGTCATCGCCACCGCACGCGGCAAGCATCATGAGTGGCAGCGTGACCAACACAGTAGAGACCAGAGATTGCCGCATGGTTCACCTCCATTTCGCCGCTTTCAGGAAGCCTAAGGGGCAATGTGGGATGAACTATGGATGCGACAGGAGATGGTTCTGGCGTAGAAGGCTCAGTGGCGCATCGGCGGACAGCCTCCTTTAAGCGGTCACTCATGGTAGGGAATGTCTTGTCGGGTTCGACGGCGCTGTGGTGCTTCGGGAATAAGGCCAGCCTTGTTCAGCTGGAGCGTGACCGCGACCAATGCCTTGAGCAGCGAGGGAACAGAATCCTCGGCAATGATAAGCCCCAGCGTCTCAAGCAACCGTTCAGGCCGGTCGCAGGCGATTGAGCGGAACAGGCCCAATAGCAACGCTTCGTCTTCGCCAATCACCAAGCAGTTGATGGGCGAGAATTTGAGCGTCATCAAACTCTCGCGGCCCAGCAGTATCATTGCCATATGAAAATGGGGG
>JAHFPT010000088.1 GCA_023266625.1 Novosphingobium sp.
GGCAATCGAAGAGCTTGTCGGCCTTGAGCGCGGCGACCACGGGGAACAGCTTGATCGCCTCGGGGCGGGTGCCGAAGATTACGAGGATGGTAGCGGGATCGGGGGCGGTCATGGGCGGGGGCTTAGCATGGGGGGGTTAAGGGTGGGATAAGGTGAAGCTACAGCGATAGGTGCGCGCGAATCTAGTGTCCGCTATCGGCCGGTAACGGAAAGGCCGCTTTCGGCGAACGGAACCGCACTTGCGGACATCTCGCCGACCCGTTTCGCAAGGCTCGGATGCAACAGAATCGGCAATAGGGTTGCGCAGATAAATTTCCGATGCGGATGTCTTTCTGAGATGCGAATCTCTCCAATATGGCAGGATACCGCCACTGCGCTTTCTGGCGCTCATTGGCGGATGCACCGTCAGTCTGAGTTTATGGAGATCGCTTTCGACCTTTCCCGTCTATTTGAGATTAACGCCGCATGATCCCAACGCCGCGCCAGCTAGAGTAGGGCCGTACAGATAATATACGCCTGTCAGAAGTCCTTGGGCCAACGATCAAAATACCTCCAATAGATTCTCAATTTTATCTCGATAGTTTCTGCAAATATACTTTGTGATGAGCAACTGTATCTCTAATGGAAACGAAAGCCTAAAGCGTTCCTGCTCTCGCAATTTGTCGAGGACGCGGATAACCTGATCCGCCCTCGAACCACGCCCGTCTAGCCGATAATCCTCTATCTCGACGAATGGCTGCGAAAGCTCTTCTTCACCCAATGTATGCTTTCTGTTTCGAGAAAGCTCAGATAACGAACAACTTAAAGAAGCTAAAAAGAAAAATTCCGGTTTTCCGCCACGAAAGAGATAAACGCAAAATCCCATCAGCAACGCTGATATTTGTATTCTATCTAGTATCTGGTTGGATAACTTATCAAAACTCTTGTCTGCCTGAATCCCTAACTCCTCGCGCAATTCACGCTGACTGGCAATGCAAAGCCATTCAACCAAGTCCCCAGTTCCGCCCAATTGTGTTAAGTCCGACTCGTCAAGTGACCCTGAACCACTGGGGGCAACGAGACCGGATGACTGGAGATTATTGACCGTCTGATCGACCAGAACCAAATAGCCATCAGAAGTAAAGGCGATGGTCGAAATTCCGATCTGATTTGAGCAGTTTGATTCAAAATATGGACGTAATTCAAGCCCAGTGCCAGGCACTGGTTTTAAAAAATAATCCTGTCCATTATAAAGTGTCTGCCGTTTCGAAGCATCTATTACCTCTCGAAAGGATAGATCATTAGTGCACAAGTTGGCTAAATAATCGGTGCGCTGTAGTTCTATGGTATTCGGAAAATATCCGTCTTCATTTCTTACTAAATCCGTCCGCATTCTAATTTTCAAATCGTTGCTAAATCGCTTTCCGGACAGAGCTTGGCGCAACTCTACATGCGGAGCAATAATGTCTGTCGTCAGCGGCGATAAGGCAAATCGCGTTTCTTCATGCCTATATTTGATATCACCGGGTACGCAGTTAATGAGCCAATCACTGACTTCTGGACTCCAAGCGCCAAAACCATGGTGCAAGTGTTCAATTTGATAGCCGCTTTTGAGATAGGAACTCGGTAGGCTAATCTTCGGGGCAAGCTCGACAAGCGAGTAAGCTACATAATCTACGGTTTTGATAGCGCCGATTCGTTTTTGCGCTGCAATTATAATCTTCCGTTCGTCGCGTTTGCGTGCATAATACTGATAGACTGTAAAATATATAGAAATAAGTAATAAGCCAATTGCAAGAAGTCCATTCATGGTCTCGGACCAATACATGACCGTCAAAATTGCTGATGCTAGTATCCCTCCCCAGCCTAGAACGACATCAACCGATCGGTCGCCTCTCTCCCCTATTTTGACGTATCCTGGCGATCGCCCAATAATTTCAAGAATATTTCTTTGTTGGCTAGACGCCCTAAGGCGCTCGTGCTTCCGAGCACGCCGCTCTTGCTGAATTGTGTCCCAACCTAACAACTTCGGCTCCTCGCCTAGCGGACGGGCGACGCGACCATCGCCGAAATCGGGCTGTGCATCAACCTCCGACCGGCTGGCATTCCACGTTGCCCGGATGAGTCGCGCTCACGAAATTAGGCTTATAGCCTGAAGAAGTTCCAACGGCATAGGGATCGCATGGTTCACCAGATTAAGTGACTAAAAATAAAAGAGTTATGGTGCAACCCTATTGCCGATTCTGTTGCACCGAATCGCCCAGTAAAGAGCGAACGTCCGCTTCAGGGAAATGAAGTGGCCGGGCCGGACGACCGCCATGAGGGCGCGAAGCTGCCCCTTTCCTACACCCCCAAACTTCGCCATCATTCCCCCGCTCTCTTCGACAAGCTCAGGACATGCTTTCACATCGTCGTACCCCTGCTGAAACCCGTGAAAAACAGCGCGCTGGGCGAAACTTTGCTATAAATTCTTTTCACACGTCACACGGGTAAAATTGCAAAAATTGGAGAAAGTGGGAATGACTGGCCAATGAAAATCCTCGTCACCGGCACCGCCGGATTCATCGGCTACTCGGTAGCCCAGCGCCTGCTGGCGCGCGGCGATAAAGAATCCGGTAAATCCGGTGACAGTGCACTCATTTGACTCGTCAAATGCCCACCTTGATTTCAGGTCAAACACTAAGCCATTACGGTCATGTCGTTTTCGTACCGCATGCGGCTGATCCGCCATTGCCCGTCGGCTCCCTTGCGGTACTCGTCGGTGTAGTAACCGTAGATAAGGGCAAAGTCGGGGGCACCCGGCTTGTCAAAGGTCGATGCGCAATGAAGCGCCCAGGTCCCTCGCGCGGTCTGCTCGTCGATGATCTCGAGATCGGGCATAGTGCCGCGATGAGCGCGATTGGCCGCACCGGCACTTTGCACAACCGCCGCCGTGCGTTCGGCCACGGCTTGCGGCCCATGCAAGGTCACGGCCGGATCGCGGGGATCGGCGACCTCGCAGTCTTCGGTAAAGAGCTGGCTCCAGTCTTCCCAGCGGTTCTGGTCCTGCAAACGGTAGTAGCGTGATTTCAATCGCTTGATTTGCTCTAGTTCCCATAACTGGTCTACGCGATCCATGCCGCATTCCTCTCAGAGCCTGATCCGAACCAGATCAGACGATCGTGTTGAACCAATCGAACGGAGGCCGTGGCTGGCGGCCATAGTGTAGCGAGGCGGGATCGCCGTGCCCCACAGTGCACAGGAAGTTCGAGCGATAGGTGGTGCCGGCAAGGAACAGCTCATCGACCTTGGCCGGATCGAAACCCGACA
This sequence comes from Novosphingobium sp., assembly GCA_023266625.1. GTDB lineage: Bacteria > Pseudomonadota > Alphaproteobacteria > Sphingomonadales > Sphingomonadaceae > Novosphingobium. The sequence goes on from JAHFPT010000088.1 coordinate 3,289, forward strand.
TCGGGCCACAGTCGAATCCCAGCGCGCGAGCGGCGATGATGAAGTAGGCACCCTGCAGCGTGCTGTTGCGGAACGCCGCCTCATAGACTTGCGCCTCGGGGCCAGTGAACCATGAGCGCACGTCGGCCAGCAGGAAGAGCTTGGGAGCCTGCTCATAGAACTCCATGTCCATCGCGATGATCGCGGTCACCGGAGCCTTCTGGATCGGACCGACGTTTTCTTCGGTCGCGACACTGGCGAGCTTGTCCTTCGCTTCCTGACTCTTGCACCAGACGATCCGCGCGGGCAGCAGGTTTGCCGAAGTCGGGCCGAATTTCATCAATTCCCAGATGGCGTCCATGTCGGCTTCGGTCACCGGCTCCTCGGTGTACCCCGTATAGGACCTGGCGTTGCGGAAAATCAGGTCGAGACCTTCATCGGACAGTCTGGGGGACAGTCTGGGCATGCATTATCCTCCTTGAGGGATGGCGAATCGAAAGCTTGGGCATTAATTTAAGTTTGCTGTCTTGATTGTTTACGCCTGCCAGATGCTGTTTGCTAGAGCAAATCCATTCGTATTACCCAGACCCATCAGCACGCGTTCCGGATCGATACCATCTGCGCCGATGAAGCTGTGGAATCCGGTGACGGTGCACTGAGGGATAGGCTCGAATTGCCGTGGCCTGGCATCAATTGCTCTCGACTTCCCCCGCCCCCCCGCGCTAGGCGCATTCCCATGCGCATCCTCATAACCGGCGCCGCCGGCTTCATCGGCTACTCGGTCGCCCGGCGCCTGCTGGCGCGCGGCGACATTGTTATCGGGGTCGATTGCGTCAACGACTATTATGATTTGCGCCTCAAGGAAGCGCGCCTCGCCAGTCTGCGCGAAGCCGGCGGTAACCGCTTCACCTTCCACCGTCAGGACTTCGCCGACTACCCCGGCCTCACCAGGGCACTGGAAGGCTCCGAATTCGACCGCATCGTCCACTTGGGCGCGCAGGCGGGGGTGCGCTATTCGATCGAGAACCCGCATGCCTATGTCCAGGCCAATCTGGTCGGTCATCTCAACATGCTGGAGCTCGCCCGCCATCGCGGGGTCGAGCATATGGTCTATGCCTCCTCCTCATCGGTCTATGGCGGCAACACTAAGCTGCCGTTTGCGGTTGAGGACCGGGTCGATCACCCGCTCTCGCTCTATGCCGCGACCAAAAAGGCCGACGAGCTGATGAGCGAGACCTATGCCCATCTCTATCGGCTGCCGCTGACCGGGCTGCGCTTCTTCACCGTCTATGGCCCGTGGGGCCGCCCGGACATGATGATGTGGATATTCACCCGGAAGATCATGGCGGGCGAGCCGATCCCGGTGTTCAACCACGGCGATATGTGGCGCGATTTCACCTATATCGACGACATCGTGACGGGCGTGGTCTCCTGCCTCGACAATCCGCCGCCCGACGATGACGCGGAGAAGGCCGGCGGCAGTTTGAAGCCGCACCGGCTCTACAATATCGGCAACCACAAGTCCGAGCATTTGATGAAGGTGGTCGAAATCCTCGAAGCCGAATGCGGGCGCAAGGCGGTGATCGATTTTCAGCCGATGCAACCGGGCGACGCGCGCCAGAGTTTTGCCGACATCACCGCTATTTCGCGCGATCTGGGTTTTGCCCCGACGACCAGTATCGATGTCGGGGTGCCCAACTTCGTGCGGTGGTACAAGGAATACCACGGGGTTTGAGGCATCCTTCGACAGGCTCAGGATGAGCGGATGTTGTGCTTTTCCCCAACCCCGCTCAGCCTGAGCTTGTCGAAGGCCATACGCGGCGGCATGCAACTCACATGGCGATTCTCAGCGACAAATGGATCAGGCAACAAGCCCGCGATCACGGGATGATCGAGCCTTTCGTCGAGGCACAGCGCCGCGATGGCTGCATTTCTTACGGCCTGTCCTCCTACGGCTATGACGCGCGGGTGGCGGACGACTTCAAGATCTTCACCAACGTCAACTCGGCGATAGTCGATCCCAAGGACTTCGACCCCAACAGCTTCGTCGATCGCAAGACCGACGTCTGCATTATTCCGCCCAACTCCTTCGCGCTGGCCCGCACCGTCGAATATTTCCGCGTGCCGCGCGATGTGCTGGTGATCTGCCTCGGCAAATCGACCTATGCGCGCTGCGGGATCATTGTGAATGTGACGCCGCTGGAGCCCGGCTGGGAGGGCCACGTCACGCTGGAGTTTTCCAACACCACGCCGCTGCCCGCGAAGATTTACGCCAACGAGGGCGCCTGCCAGTTCCTGTTCCTGCAGGGCAATGAGCCGTGCGAGGTGAGCTATGCCGACCGCGCGGGCAAATATATGGGCCAGAAGGGCGTCACCCTGCCCAAGCTCTGATCCTCCTCCGAAGGGGGAGGGGGACCAGCCTCGCTGGTGGAGGGGCACAGGACGCCTCTCAATGTTGCGCCATGCCGAGGGTATCCCTCCACCATCCTGCGGATGGTCCCCCTCCCCGTTCCGGGGAGGATTGAATCTCTTGACCAGCCCCCTTCCCGGTTGAACAAGTGTTCAACAAGAGAATCGGGAGAGATTATGTCAGCAGCAGCAAAGCCGCGCATCGGCAATTTGCCGCGCGAGGAATGGACCGACGCGGCGCGCGAAGTCTTCGCCTTCTGGGGCGAGCCGGATGCCTGGGAGAACGGCTCCAAGACCAATATGAGCATGACCATGGCGCAGCACCCGCAGCTCGCCATCGCCTATAATATTTTCGGCAAGCACCTGCTGCTGACCTCGACCCTGGCCGTCCGCCCGCGCGAACTGGTCGTGCTGCGCACCGCCTGGCACCTCAAATGTGGCTACGAGTGGCACTATCATGTCGGTTATGCTCTCAAGGCCGGGCTGACGATGGAGGAGATCGGCGCGGTGCGCGACGGGGCTTCTGCGGCGATCTGGGACGGCAAGGACGAGGACCGCGCGGTGCTTACCGCAGTCGACGAGCTTTACCGCGATTCGAAGCTGTCGGATGCAACCTGGGCGATGCTCTCGCGCTTCTATGGCCGCCACCAGATGATGGATCTGCTGTTCACCATCGGCAATTATGTCATGCTGGGCTGGGCGGCGGCGTCGATGGGGATCGGGGTCGAGGACGATGTCGACATGATCGGCTTCGACCTCAAGACCCGCTCGGGCAAGCCCGCAGCGGCCACATCGCGCCCGCTCGAGGAGGATGCCTGATGACCACCGAAGACCGCCTCGCCGCGCTGGAAAAGCGGCTGCAAGCAGCCGAGGACCACCTCGAAATCATCAACCTGCTCAGCGCCTATGGCCCGCTTGCCGACAGTTGCTGCGTCAAGGAGGCCACGGAACTCTGGGCCGAGGGCGGCGGTTATAATTACGGATTGGTCGGCGGCGGAACGCGGCGGCTCGAAGCACCCGAACCCTTGGGCGGCTTGTGGCGGCAGGAAGGCCATATCGCCCTGACCAAGACCGGCAGCGCGCATATGACCGTCACCCCGAAGGTCACCGTCAATGGCGACGAGGCGCAGGCTGTGGGCTATTCGGTGGTCATCCTGCGCGAGGGCGAGCGCTGGATCGTCTGGCGCGCCGCCGTCAACCACTGGACGCTGACCCGCACGCCGCAGGGCTGGAGGGTGCAGGAAAAGTTCAACCGCACGCTCGACGGTTCCGATGAATCCCACGAAGTGATGAAAAGGATCATGACGACATGAACCGCTTCGAAGGAAAAATCGCGATCATCACCGGGGCCAGCACCGGGCTCGGCCCGGTCATGGCGCGGATGATGGCCGCCGAGGGCGCGAAGCTGGTGCTGGCGGCGCGCAAAGGCCATTTGTGCGAGGAAGTGGCGCATGAGATCGGGGACGCTGCCATCGGCATGACGGCAGACGTCACCAATGAGGACGACGTTGCCCGCATGGTCGGCGCGGCGATGGACAAATGGGGCCAGGTCGATGTGATGATGAGCAACGCTGCCCAGCCGGGTGTCGACAAATGGATTTGGGAGCAGACGGTCGATAATATGCTCGACACCTACAAGGTCGATTGCATGGCGGCGATGCTGTGCAGCCGCGAGGTGCTCAATCGCTCGATGCTGGCGCGCAAGCGGGGCGCGATTGTCACCTTCTCGTCGGGCGCGGGCTGGAGCGGGATGGAGCGCAAGAGCCATTATTCAGCAGCAAAAGCCGCGCTGATCGTGCTGACGAAGACCATCGCCAAGGAAGTCGGCCCGCATGGCATCCGCGCCAATTGCGTGGTGCCCGGCTCGATCGACACCGAGCTGCTCCAGAACTACTACACGCGGATCGCCGGCGAACGCGGCGTGCCCGTGGAGGTGGTCTGGGCCGAGTCGGCCGACCGGGTCCCGCTCAAGACGATCAGCACGCCCGAGGACATCGCCCATATGGCGCTGTTCCTCGCCTCCGATCAGGCGCGCACGGTGACCGGCCAGGCGATCAATGTCGATGCCGGGTTCACGATCTAGTCCTTCGACAAGCTCAGGATGAGCGGATGTTGTTAATTTCCCCAAACCCCGCTCAGGCTGAGCTTGTTGAAGCCCGCGCGCCATGGAGGCCCCAAACATGACTCTTGAAGACCTCCTCGCCCGCGAGGCAATCCGCGATTGTATGGCGAAATACAACCACTCGGGCGACAGCCTGCGCGCCGAGGACTTCGCCGCCTGCTTCACCGAGGACGGCATTCTCGAATCGTCCCGTGACGGCGGTTTCCGCTATGGCAGCCGCGCGGAAATTCTTGCCTGGCAGACCAGCTGGCGCGAAGGTGTGCTTGCGGGAGATGGGCCGCCCTCGGCGGAAACGCCGAGCGGCGCGGAATTCGTCCGGCACAATCTGACCACTTCGCGGATCGAGCTGACCGGCCCGGATACGGCGAAGGCGCGCACATACTGGGTGGTGATGACCGATGTCGGCCCCGATCATTGCGGCGTTTATACCGACCTCTTTCGCAAGGTCGGCGATGACTGGCTGATTTCCCACCGCCGGGTGCGCACCGACTGGCATGCACCGGACAGTCATTTTCGCCCGCCCGAAAAAGGGTAATTCGCAATGGACCTGCAACTCAAGGGCAAACGCGCGCTGGTGACCGGCAGCAGTTCAGGGATAGGTGCGGCCTGCGCGCGCGAATTGGCGGCGGAGGGGGTGGATATTGTCATCCACGGCCGCGACCGGGAGCGCGCCGAGGCGGTTGCCGCTGAGTGCGCGGCGCTGGGCGTGAGGACCGCAGTTGCGCTGGGATCGGTCACCGATGATGCCGATTGCGCAGCCATTGCACAAAGCGCCACAACGGCACTCAAAGGCATCGACATCCTGGTCAACAGCGCAGGCGGCGTGGTCAGGGACGGCAACCCCGACTGGACCGAGATGACCTCCGCCGATTGGGAAGAGAGCTTCAGCCTCAACGTCACTTCGACGATCCGCCTGGCGCAGCACCTCACCCCCGGTATGATCGAGCGGGGCTGGGGGCGGATCATCAATATCTCCTCGGTCGGCGGCAAGCAGCTGTCGGGCAATCTGCTCGAATATGGTGCTGCCAAAGCAGCGCTCGATCATCTCACCGGCAATCTCTCGCGCCGGCTGGCGCCGCATGGCATAACAGTGAACGGCGTGGTTCCCGGCACGGTGATGACCCCGCAGGCGATGCGCTATATCGTGACGCTGCAAAAGCAGAACGGCTGGCCCGACGATCTGGTCGAATGCGAACGGATCTTCACCCAGGAACGCGGGGCACAGCCAGTGCCGCGACTGGGCAAGGCCGAAGAAATCGCCGCCGCTGTCGCCTTCCTCGCCAGCCCGCGCTCGGACTTTACCATCGGCGCGCTGCTGCGGATCGACGGGGGGAGTACGCGGGCGACGTAGATGTTTAGTCCCGGTGCATCATACGACCAGCAATGGAAGGATGCGAAATGGCCCCTCCCGGGAGGGACGAAGGATGATTGCTTGCCATGCGCTCATCCTGCTTGCAGCATGGCGCAAGAGCAAGAACATTGGGTGAGATGCTATGGAAGCCGTCGATTACGACCTCGGCACGAAGAACCTGCGATTGACCCGCGAAGGGCCGATCCTGTGGTGCACGATCGACCGGCCTGGCGCGCGCAACGCGATCACGTCCGCGATGTATTTCGGGATCAAGAAGGCGGTCCGGCTGGTCAATTCAGACAAGAGCCTGCGCGCGCTGATCATCACCGGCACCGGCGATGTGTTTGCGCCCGGCGGCGAGCTGGGCGGGCGCCATGAGGAGGGCGACCAGCCGCTGCCCGATGGCCTCGTCTATGAAATGCTGCCCTTCGTTTCCATCCGCGAGAGCCAGGCGCCGGTCATCAGCGCAGTCAACGGCATTTGCCAGGCGGGCGGGCTGCTGATTGCCATGCTGTCCGACATCGCGGTCTGCTCCGAGCGCGCAAGCTTCCGCGTGCCCGAGCTGCTGCGCGGGATCATCGACGCGACCTATGCCGCGATCCTGCCGATCCACGTCGGCATGGCGCAGGCACGCGATCTGCTGCTGTCGGCGCGCAAGCTCGATGCGGCGGAGGCACTGCGGATCGGGCTGATTTCGCGTGTGGTGAAACATGAGGATTTGCGCGCCGAGGCGCTGAAAGCAGCCACCGAAATCCTGCAAACCGCCCCCGAATGCCGCGCGCATGTCAAGCGCATGCTCAACCAGCAATATGCAAGGATCGACTATGAGACGATGTTCGTCTCGCTGATGAGTGAAACTTCCGAGGCGCGCGAGGGGATGGCGGCCTTCATGGAGAAACGTCAGCCGAACTGGATACCGGAGGGGTTGCCGGCATAGGCGATGGTTGTTTCCGCAGCATCCATCGCTAGAGAGGGCGCATGCTGCGCATCTACGATTCCCTCACCCGCGAAACCCGTGCTTTCGAACCACTCATCCCTGGCGAGGTCGGCATCTATGTCTGCGGGCAGACGGTCTATGACGCGCCGCATCTTGGCCATGCCCGCAAGGATCTGGGTTTCGACGTGGTGGTGCGCTGGCTTGAGGCATCGGGCTACCGGGTCACCTATGTCCGCAATCTGACCGATATCGACGACAAGATCATCGCCCGCGCGGGCGAACTGGGCGAGCCGATCGCCCAATTCACCCAGCGGATGATCGACAAGACCAATGCCGATTACCGCGCGCTGCACCTGCGCGCGCCCGATCACGAACCGCGCGCCACCGCCTATGTCGGCGAGATGATCGAACTGGCCAGCGCGCTGGAGAGCGAAGCGGTGGCCTATCACCAGGGCGACCTGTTCTATGCGGTGCGCCGCTTCGACGGTTACGGCAAGCTGTCCGGCCGCTCGCTCGACGACATGCGCGCGGGCGAGCGGATCGAGGTCGATGCCCGCAAGCGCGATCCGATGGACTTCGTGCTGTGGAAGGTCGGCAAGGCGGACGAGCCGGAGGATGCGATCTGGCCTTCGCCCTGGGGGGCGGGGCGGCCGGGCTGGCATCTGGAATGCTCGGCGATGGCCCGCGCGCTGCTTGGGCCAACCATCGACATCCACGGCGGCGGGCCTGACTTGCGCTTCCCGCATCACGAGAACGAGATCGCCCAGAGCGAGGCGGCAAACCATGTGCCGCTGGCGCGCTGGTGGATGCATGTCGGCCAGCTCGATATCGGCGGCGACAAGATGTCGAAATCGCTCGGCAATTTCACCACGCTGGAAGCGGCGATTGCGCGGTTTGGCGGCGATGTCGTGCGTTTCTATTTCGTGCGCACCCATTATCGCAGTCCGGTGAATTTCAGCGAGGCCGGGCTGACCGATGCCGCAGGCGGGCTCGAACGGCTGCACAATGCGATGCGCGCAGTGCCGGGCGATGGCGCGCCGCTCGACTGGGACGAGTCCCATGCGGCTCGCTTCCGCGCGGCGATGGATGAAGACTTCAATGCGCCCGCAGCGATGGCCGTGCTGTTCGAGCTGGTCGGCGAGGTCAACCGCAGCGCTTCGCCGGAGCTTGCGCGTCAGCTGATTGAGCTGGCCGGGATTTTGGGCATTGGTTTGCCCGATGCGGTGGCAGACCCTGAAGCAGCGGCGATTCAGGCGCTGGTCGATGCCCGCGACCTTGCCCGGCGCGCCAAGGACTTCACTGAGTCAGACCGCATCCGCGCCGAGCTGGAAGCGCAGGGGATAGTGCTGGACGATACGCCAGGCGGCGCGAAATGGCGGCGGGGACGGGTAGGTCCAATCTAGGTCCTTGCTAGATGTTAGGACCTAAGGTATATTTCAGGACCTAAGGAGCAAACCATGACCTATCATGCCAAGCTGATCAAAGGAGGAAAAATCGTCATTCCCGCCATACTGCGCCACAAGTTTAAGCTAGAGGATGGCGATACTTTGGTGTTCGATGATGCGGGCGGAAAGATCGTCATACAAACTCGCGGAGCAGCGCTGCTAGAACTCCAGGCCAAGGTGAGGGCAAAGCTCAAGAATCCTGTCTCGGTTGATACTTACCTCAAGGAAAAGTGGGCCGAGGCAGACAATGAGTGAGTTCGTTCTGGACGCTTCGGCAGTGCTGGCCGTGCTGTTCGGAGAGCCGGGTGCCGAATTGGTCTACAACGCAATGAACAATTCCCATATTTCGGTCGTAAACCTTAGCGAAGTCTATGCCACCTTGCTGGATGGCGGGATGACTTTTGACGATGCTGAAGAGCTCGTCGATCCATTGCCATTCCGCATCAGGACCTATCGTGACGGCCACGCCAAACAGACCGCGCAGCTTCGACCGCTTACCCGGCATCTCGGCCTGTCACTCGGTGACCGTGCCTGTCTTACCTGCGCACTCTCTGCCCTCCTGCCCGTGTTGACTGCGGACAGGAGGATGGCAGAGGCCAGCGGCCTGCTCGGCCTCGACATCCGCCTGATCCGCTGAAACAAACAAAAACCCCCGCCGGATCGCTCCGGGACGGCATTGACGTTACGCAGCCAGAATTCTATATAACTGGTTGTCTGACCAGTTATCGAGAAAGTCTCTCCAGGTGAAAACATGGCCCGCTCACGATGCGAAGGCACGGTTCAGCGCGATGCTTGATGCCTGTGTCGCGGAAGGTCCGCAGCTGGTCACCCGGCGCGGCCGGGGAGCAGCCGTGCTTGTTCCGGTCGAACAATGGTACAGGATGCAGACAAGGCCTTCGCCAAGGGATGTCTTGCTGGGTGAGGGCTGGCGCGGCGAAATGACCATTCCCGCGCGCGGTTCCGCGCACAGGCGGCGCATTGTACCGTTTTGAAATTGGCGCGCCATGTTTCTGCTCGACACCAACATCGTATCGGAACTGCGCAAGCCGCGCCCGCATGGCGGAGTTGTCGCCTGGGTCAAGAATGTGGCCGATCGCGACCTGCATATCTGCGCGGTCACCCTGGCTGAGATTCAGTCAGGAATCGAGATCACCCGAGCGACGGACGGGCTCAAGGCGAAGGAAATCGAGGCCTGGGCCGACATGCTCGAACTGGCTTTCGACATATTGCCGATGGATTCCGCCTGTTTCCGGCGCTGGGCAAGGCTGATGCATGGAAAATCGGATGCGCTTTATGAAGACGCGATGATCGCCGCGACCGCGCTGGAGCATGAGCTGACCGTGGTGACGCGCAATGTGAAGGACTTTCGCACCTTCGGCGTGCCGCTGGTCAATCCGTTTCGCCGCAATGATCCGCTATAGCGGATTGCGTTAAATCTGAACCAGACCCTCAAAATCCCGCTCATCCTGAGCTTGTCGAAGGACCATCCTGCTCCCGCAACCTCACCGTAAGAGGCCTGTGGTTGGGCTGCGCCCGCCTTCGGCTCGACAAGCTCAGCATGAGCGGGTCTGGTTCAGATATAGCGCAAAGTGCATAACACAAACCCCCGCCGGATCGCTCCGGCGGGGGTTTGTGTTTGTGGTTCGCCAAAAATCAGAATGCGTAGCGCACGGCCACCTTCTGGCGGCGGCGCATCGCTGCACCGATGAGGCCGAAACCGGCCAGCATCATCGCCCAGGTGGCGGGCTCGGGGACGCCGCCTGGGTCAATTGGGACAATGCGGCTGGCGCTAAAGCTAACATTGTCCACGCCGACGTTATAGGATTCTGGTCCCCACTTAAGGCCAATGCCGTTCGCACTGGTCAGGCCGACAATGTAGAAGTTGGAGAGATTTCCAGGCTGCCCCACCGAAATACTGCCGGATGAAAACAAAGTCGCGCCCAGACCATCGAAAATTGTATATTCTGAAGGCGCTCCTTCCCGGTTAAGCCAGGCACCGATATTGAACGAATCGAGCGTGACCTGATATCCTGAAATCGGCGCGAAAAAGATCGACGCACCATTCGTATTCGGATTGTTCACACCGAAGGCAACATTGATCAATTCGTTGTAGGCATTGGGCCAGTATTGGAGCGAGTTGAGGGCATCGGCAGAACCAGTACTGTCATAGCGGAGCTGGACATCGACTTCAGCCGTATCTCCATATGACTGGTCGATGGACTCGAAGGCCGAGCACGAGGTGCCACCATTACAGATGTCGCCATCGAAGGTCAGGATATTGGCCGAAGCCGGGCCTGCCAGGGCCAGCGCAGAACTGGCTGCGAGTAACAATGCGAGTTTCTTCATAAGCTATTACCCCTGAAAAAATTCAAATGCCGAACGTTGCGGCGGCGATGCGACTCGCTGATCTGGTTAAAGATGTATTAACCCGTAACGCCGACTCCCATCAAGCCTCATTTTGTCGTTTTTGATTTGTGTAACTGTTCCAAATTGAAACAAAAAACCCCGCCGGATCGCTCCGGCGGGGGTTTTTACTGGTTCGCCAAAAATCAGAATGCGTGACGCACGGCCACTTTCTGGCGGCGGCGCATCGTCGCGCCGATGAGGCCGAAACCGGCCAGCATCATCGCCCAGGTGGCGGGCTCGGGGACGCCGCCGTTGAAAGAACCGGTTTCGAAGGTGAGATTGGTAATACCTGGGCCAGATCCATCACCGCCAGCATCACTGAATACGACCCGGACAAATGCCGTGCCAGTGAGACTGTTGAATAGCTCAGATACCGGAAACCCTTGATGTTCGGTAACCGACCCGACCAGACTATTACCGGCATCAAAAGCTTCCGCCAAAGTGTCCGTAAAGCTTACAGTCTGAAAGCTGATTGCGCTCTGCGGGGTCGCAAAATTGACTGCGAATGCACTGCCGCCATTATAAGCAAACCAGCCACTCGGGTCGGGAGCAGGACAACCGCCGCCGCATTGAAGGAACTGGCCGTCTTCGAAGGACAGACCCAGCGGTGAATAGGTATTGCCGATCGTATCGCCGGAGGCGTGTCCGGTGAAATCCACAGTCGCGGTCACCGCCTGAGCGGGCGCTGCCGCAACCCATGCTACCGCGACAATAAGTCCAAAAGCTGTCTTCGTCATTACCAAGCCCCTGTTAAAAACCTCGTGCCGAAGTGTTCCGGCGGCGATGCGACTCGCTGATCTGGTTAAGGCAGCGTTAACCCGTAAAGCTGCTCCGAACAAGCCGCGTTCCGCCGTCTTTCGACCTTAGCATCTGTCTCAAATTGAAACAAAAACCCCCGCCGGATCGCTCCGGCGGGGCTTTTTGTTACTGGTTCGCCAAAAATCAGAATGCGTAGCGCACGGCCACTTTCTGCCGGCGGCGCATCGTCGCGCCGATGAGGCCGAAACCGGCCAGCATCAGCGCCCAGGTTGCGGGTTCGGGAACGCCGCTGGACACGGTGCAGGTCGGTCCCACGCAGGTGATAGTGCCGCTCTTGAGGAAGATTGACTCGATATCGGTACCATTAACTTCGGCGACTTGGTAAGCGCTCGAGAGACCACCGGTGCCCGGCGTCGAAAAGAAGTTGTGGGTCGGATCGCCATTCTCTGCAAGCAGACCCTCGGCCAATCCCGCGGCTGTCTCAACATAGCCGAACGAAGGCGGAAAACCACCAGCATTGGTCGCCGCCTCCGGCACATAGGCATAACCAAGGGGATCTGTCCCTGCTGTTAAGCCAAGTATCCCGCCGCCAGCGTTGAAGAACGCGGCAATCGCGCTGCTGTGCGTTGCGATGTTCGCAACATCGCTAGGCAGAAGATCGCAGCCACCGCAGGTGCTTTGGGACGCAACAGCAAACGCCGAGTACAGCGAATTATCGAACACCGAGTCGGAGAACGCTAAGGAAGGATCGACCACGACATTAGCAAAACCCAACGCTGTCAGGGAAGCACTCAATTCCAGGCCGCTGCCCATATCTCTATCGAACACCAGTACAGGAAGGATCGACCCATTTTTCACGAAAGTAACCCACGACGTCAGCGCTGCCGCCGCCGAACCTGACCCAAATGTATTATGGAAATCAGCGTCGTGGCCAGTCAAAAATATGTTGCCTGCATATGCCGGCACTGTTCCGGCTGCCAGCACCGCTGCACTAGTCGCGAGCGAAGCGGCGAGTTTCCAAGATTTCATCATAGCTATTGCCCCTTAGAAAAATCCAAATGCCGACGTTGCGGCGGCGATGCGACTCGCAGATCTGATTAAGGCAGCGTTAACCCACACAGCCGCTCCGATCAAGCCGCGTTCTGCCGTCTTTTGACCTTCACATCTGTCTCAAATTGAAACAAAAACCCCCGCCGGATCGCTCCGGCGGGGGTTTGTGTCGCTCTCGCAGTAAGGTCGGCGATTATTCCTCGCCGTCGCCCTTGATCAGATAATCGCCCGCATCGGCATCGGTGCCGTGGGTTTCGCCCTCGACTGCCGCCAGCGGATCGTCGCCCATCGCCGCTTCCGGGCCCCGCGCCAGTTCCGCCGCATGCTCTGCCTCGGCCGTATCGGGCGCAATTATATCGCGCACAGTGGGTTCGGGCTCCACCGGCGCTTCCTCGACCGGAGCGGGGGGCGGGACCAGCGCCGCCTGCAGCTTGCGGTATTGCGCGCGCAGTGCGGCATCGCGGCTGGAGGCGGCAACCCGCATGCGGTTCATGCCCGCGCCGGTGCCTGCCGGGATCAACCGGCCGACGATGACGTTCTCCTTGAGGCCGATCAGCGAGTCCTTCTTGCCCTCGACAGCCGCCTGCGTCAGCACCCTGGTGGTCTCCTGGAACGAGGCCGCCGAGATGAACGAACGCGTTTGCAGGCTCGCCTTGGTGATGCCGAGCAGCACCGGCTTGCCCTCGGCGAACTTCTGGCCGGGGGCGAGCTTGGCGTTGTATTCGTTCATTTCCTCATAGTCGAGCTGTTCGCCGACCAGCAGCGTGGTGTCGCCGCCTTCGGTGATCTCGACCTTCTGCAGCATCTGGCGAACGATCACTTCGATGTGCTTGTCGTTGATCTTCACGCCCTGCAAGCGGTAGACCTCCTGGATCTCGGCGACGAGATATTCGGCCAGCGCCTCGACGCCCATGACTTCGAGAATGTCATGCGGATCGGGCGAGCCCGAGATGAGGTTGTCGCCCTTCTTGACCCAGTCGCCTTCCTGGACGTCGATCACCTTCGACTTGGGGATCAGGTATTCGACCGGATCGCCCTCTTCCGGGATGATCGCGATCTTGCGCTTGGCCTTGTAGTCACGGACGAATTCGATCCGGCCGGAAGTCTTGGCGATGATCGAATTGTCCTTGGGCTTGCGCGCCTCGAACAGTTCGGCAACCCGCGGCAGACCGCCGGTGATGTCGCGGGTCTTGGCGGCTTCGCGGCTGGCGCGGGCCAGCACGTCGCCGGCCTCGACCATCTGGCCATCCTCGACCGACAGGGTCGTGCCCGGCGCCATCATATAGCGCGCGGCTTCGCCCGATTCCTCGTCGAGCAGGGTCAGGCGCGGCCGCAAATCTTCCTTCTTGGAGCGGCCGCCGAAGTGGTTCTCGGTGACGAGGCGGCTGGTCATGCCGGTCGCCTCGTCGGTCGCCTCGGTCAGCGTCTTGCCGTCGATCAGGTCCTGGTATTTCACCACGCCCTGCTTTTCGGTGATAACCGGCAGGGTAAACGGATCCCATTCGGCCAGGCGTTCGCCTTCCTTGACCTTGCCGCCATCCTTGTGGAGCAGATGGGTGCCATAGGGCACCTTGTGGATCGCGCGTTCGCGGCCATCATTGTCGATCACCACGATCTCGCCACTGCGCGCCAGGCTGAGGCGGCGCTTGCGCTTGTCGACGATGGTCGGGATGTCACGATAGACCACGGTGCCGTCGCTGATCGCTTCGAGATGCGAGGTTTCGTTGACCTGCGCCGCGCCGCCGATGTGGAAGGTGCGCATGGTCAGCTGGGTGCCCGGCTCGCCGATCGACTGGGCAGCGATGACGCCGACGGCCTCGCCGATGTTGACCGGTGTGCCGCGTGCCAGATCGCGGCCATAGCAGGTGCCGCAAACGCCCTGTTCCGCCTCACAGATCAGAGGGCTACGGATGCGGGCGGACTGGATACCAGCGGCTTCGATAGCGGCGGTGGTCGTCTCATCGAGCAGCGTGCCGCTGGATACGATGATCGAGCCATCCTTGTCGGCGATATCTTCGGCGAGCGTGCGGCCGAGGATGCGTTCGCCCAGCGAGGCGATCACCGCGCCGCCCTGCACGATCGCGCGCATTTCCAGCGCGCGCTCGGTGCCGCAATCCTCAACGACGATAACGCAGTCCTGCGACACGTCGACCAGACGGCGGGTGAGGTAACCCGAGTTCGCGGTCTTGAGTGCGGTATCGGCCAGGCCCTTGCGCGCACCGTGGGTGGAGTTGAAGTATTCAAGGACGGTCAGGCCTTCCTTGAAGTTCGAGATGATCGGGGTCTCGATGATCTCGCCCGAAGGCTTGGCCATCAGTCCGCGCATGCCGGCCAGCTGCTTCATCTGCGTCGGCGAACCACGCGCACCGGAGTGGCTCATCATGTAGATCGAATTGACCGGCGCTTCGCGGCCGTTTTCATCGATCGGCGTCGCGCGGATTTCGTCCATCATGGCGGCGGCCACCTGGTCGCCGCAGCGGCTCCAGACGTCGATCACCTTGTTGTATTTTTCCTGCTGGGTGATCAGACCATCCTGATATTGCTGCTCATAATCGGCAACCAGCGCCTTGGTCTCATCGACCAGCGCCACCTTCGAATCCGGGATGATCATGTCATCCTTGCCGAAGCTGATGCCGGCCTTGAAGGCGTGGCGGAAGCCAAGCCCCATGATCGCATCGGCGAACAGCACCGTGTCCTTCTGGCCGGTGTGGCGATAGACCTGATCGATAACGTCGGCCAATTCCTTCTTGGTCAGCAGATGGTTGACCAGATCGAAGGGCACGGTGTGCGACTTCGGCAGGCATTCTCCGACCAGCATGCGGCCCGGCGTGGTCTCGAAGCGCTTCTGATATTCCTTGCCTTGTTCGTCGGTCTGCGGAACCCGGGCGACGATCTTGGAATGCAGCGTCACCGCGCCGACTTCGAGCGCCTGATGTACTTCAGCCATATCGGCCAGCATCATGCCTTCGCCCGGCTCGCCCTGGCGGTCCATCGAGAGGTAATAGAGCCCCAAGACCATGTCCTGCGAAGGCACGATGATCGGCTTGCCGTTGGCGGGGCTGAGGATGTTGTTGGTCGACATCATCAGTACGCGCGCTTCCAGCTGCGCTTCAAGGCTGAGCGGCACGTGGACGGCCATCTGGTCACCGTCGAAGTCGGCATTGAACGCCGAGCAGACCAGCGGATGCAGCTGGATCGCCTTGCCTTCGATCAGCACCGGCTCGAACGCCTGGATGCCAAGCCTGTGCAGCGTCGGCGCGCGGTTGAGCATCACCGGATGTTCGCGGATCACCTCGTCGAGGATGTCCCAGACTTCCTTGCGCTCCTTCTCGACCCACTTCTTGGCCTGCTTCAGGGTCATCGACAGACCCTTGGCGTCGAGGCGCGAGTAGATGAACGGCTTGAACAGCTCGAGCGCC
>JAHFPT010000277.1 GCA_023266625.1 Novosphingobium sp.
CCAAGGGCATAGGCGGCATGCACGAACTGCCACTGATCGAGAATCTCTCGGGTCATAGCGCAGCCTACCGCCCTATCAGCTTCTGCGCCATGGCATCGGCGACCTGGTCGGGCGAGCGTGTGCTGCCTTCGGCTTGCCGCCAGATGTCGCTCAACCTGCCCGGGATTTCGTCGAGGCGGCGCTGCACCTGTTCGATGCCGCAGCGCTCGCCCGAGCGGCGCGCAAGATATTCGAGTGCCACGGCGATGATGCCCCCGGCATTGATCACATAATCGGGCGCATAGAGGATGCCGCGCGCCGCCAGCGCTGGCCCATGTTCGGGTCGGGCAAGCTGGTTGTTGGCCCCGCCCGCGACGATCGGTGCCTGGAGCCGGGCGATGCCTGCGTCGCCTAATATAGCGCCCAGCGCATTGGGGCTGAAGACATCGCATTGGGTGCCCATGATCGCTTCGGCTGCGACCTGCTCTGCGCCAAGCTGGCGGGCAAGCGCGGCGGCGCGGGCCTCGTCGATGTCGGCAAGCGTGAGCCGCGCACCGTCGCCCGCCAGCAGCTTTGCGACACCGCCGCCGACGCTGCCGCAACCCTGCACCGCAACATGGACGCCCTTGAGGCTGTCCCTGCCCAGCCGCTGCGCGACTGCCGCCTTGATCCCGAGATAGATGCCGCTCGCGGTGAATGGTCCGGGATCGCCGCCCGCAGCTTTGCCGTCAGCCGATGGCAGGCCAGTGACATGCTCCGTGCGGCGGGCGATCGCCACCATGTCGGCTTCGGTCATGCCGACATCCTCGGCGCAGACATAGCGCCCGCCCAGCGCTGCGATGGCGTCACCGAAAGCGGCCAGTATTTCCGGGGACTTGCGCCGCTGCGCATCTGCCAGAATCACACCCTTGCCCCCGCCCATCGGCAGGCCGGCCATGGCGTTTTTGTAACTCATCCCGCGCGACAGGCGCAGCGCATCGCGCATGGCGTCTGCCGGATCGGGATAGTGCCAGAAACGGGTGCCGCCCGCGCCGGGGCCGAGGTGGGTGGAATGCAGCGCCAGGATCGCGGTCAGCCCGCTGGCGCGATCATGCACCAGCTGGACAGATTCGTGATCGTCGAAATCCGGCCCGGTCCAAAACGCTGTCATGGCCAGAATGCTGTCACGCTCACTCAAGCCTTGCGCCGGGTGGGAGAATGGGGCGACCGATGGGTCTCGAACCCACGACCTCCGGCACCACAAGCCGGCGCTCTAACCAACTGAGCTACGATCGCCATAAACACGCGAATTCCTGAGCGCGAGAGCAGCGCCAGATGCGGGAGCGCGCCTTTGCACAGCAGGCGGCGATTGGGAAGTGAAAATTGCTGGCGCACCGCCTATGCGGGGGCGATGACCGGCCCCGGCGAATCCTCCGCGAAGCATCTGCTGTCGTTCCCAGGCATGCGGCGCGTAGCTTCGGATCGGATCGAGCTGTTCAGCCTGCGCCGTTTTCTGACGCCGGTCGAATGCGCCGGACTGATTGCACAGATCGACACCAATCGCCGTCCCTCGACCATAGCCGATGCCAATGGCGACGCCTATTTCCGCACCAGCGAGACCTGTGATCTCGATCACGCCGATCCGCTGGTCACTGCCCTCAATGCCAAGCTCGCATGGATTTCGGGGATTGACCCGGCGCATGGCGAACCGCTGCAAGGGCAGCGCTACGACGTGGGCCAGGAGTTCAAACCGCATACCGACTATTTCGAACCGGACGGCGCGGATTTTCAGCGCTTTTGCGCAATATCCGGCCAGCGCAGCTGGACCTTCATGATCTATCTCAACGACGTTTCCGCTGGCGGCGGCACGCGGTTTCCCGAAATCAACCGCAGCTTCCAGCCAGAACACGGCGCGCTGCTCGCCTGGAACAACCGCCAAGCCGATGGCAGCGGCAATCCGGCGACGCTCCACCATGGCATGGCGGTGCGCAAGGGCGCGAAATATGTCATCACCCGCTGGTACCGCGAGCGGGTGTGGGGCTGACATGCCTGCCCGCGCGAGGTCGGCCCGGTTCGCTCATAAATTCTTAACCCTGTTCTACGTATTATCCCCTAACAAATCCGGCGCAGGCGGGTTTGATGATAGGGGGGTGAAAAGCAATGGGGACATTACAGGCCAAGAACGGTGCGATTGGCGAAGCAGCGCTGCCGAGACGGCGCAGCGCCAAGCGTGCCAACGTCCATATCGAGGCGAAGATCACTTCATCATGCGGTGAAGACGCGACCATGACGATCGACAACGTCTCGGCGCACGGCTGCAATATCGGGGGCGAAATCGGCTGGCTTCGTATCGGCAGTTTTGTCGGGGTTGGCCTGGCGCAAGAGAAGCCGCTTCAGGCCCTCGTGCGCTGGGTTCGCGATGGCTCTGCGGGGCTCGAGTTCATGCGCCCCGTCCCGCGAGATAACGCGAGCTGGCATGAACTGATCAATTCTATTTAGAATATCTGAACGCAGTTCGGCCCATAACAGGCTGAAAATGTTTAGCTCTTCTTGAGCGTCAGCCCGCCGAAGCGCTTGTTGAACTGCGCGACACGGCCACCCGAATCGAGTTGGCGTGTGCCGCCGGTCCATGCCGGGTGCGAAGTGGGATCGATTTCGAGCACCAGCGTATCGCCTTCCTTGCCCCAGGTGGAGCGGGTCTCGAAGGTGGTACCGTCGGTCATCTGCACCTTGATGGTGTGATAGTCCGGGTGGATTTCGGGCTTCATTGCAGGTTACTCTCGCTGTGGCCGGTTCCGACCGGCCTGAATTGGAAGCGGCGCGCATAGCGGGGTGTTTGAGATTTGGCAAGTTGCGGGTTCGCGCGGGGCCTTCGACAAGCTCAGGCTGAGCGGGTCTTGGTAATAGTTCCGCTCATGCTGAGCTTGTCGAAGCAAACGCGCAACCCTGGTCCCAAACCTCACCCCGCAGGCGGATCGGCCACCATCGCGGTAAACTTGACCTCGCAGGTCACCTTGCCTTCTGCCGAAGCCTTGCCCCAGAATTTGCACACCCGCGCCCGCTTCTGGACAAAACCGACGTTGAGTTCGAGCAATACCCCCGGCTCCACCGGATTGCGGAACTTGGCTTCCTCGATCGCCATGAAATAGACCAGCTTGCCCGTACCCGCGAGCTCCAGTGTCTCGATCGCCAGGATTGCAGCGGCCTGCGCCAGCGCCTCGATCTGGAGGACGCCGGGCATGATCGGCCTGCCGGGGAAATGTCCCTGGAAAAACTGCTCGTTAAAACTGACCGCTTTGACCGCGTGAATTTCCTCGCCGATGACGAGGGAATTCACCCGGTCGACCAGCAGCAGCGGATAGCGATGCGGCAGGATGCTCAGAATCCTGGCGATGTCACAGGCGGGCGCGCCGCCTTCCTTTTCTCCGCTCATTTCCAACCCCCGCTCATCCTGATCCAATAGCGCAAAACGCAATACCTTAACCAGACCCGCTCATGCTGAGCTTGTCGAAGCACAAGGTTGTTACGCTGGGTTTGCGTGAGCACGATGGTCCTTCGATAAGCTCAGGATGAGCGGAAATGTGAGGTGCCATTGCCGGAGAGTTTGGCCTTGCCCTAGCGCCCGTCGGGTGACGGACGACCAGCTGGCGCTGCCGGGCGCGCGCCGCCCTGCTGCGCTGCCTGCGCTGCCTTCTGCTCGCGCACCTCGCGCGGCTCCCAGCCCGCCGGCGGCACCAGCTGGGCCGAAGGGATCGTGGCATTGAGCTCGTCGAGGATCGCCTGGTTGAGATTGTAGCCATTGCTGGCGGCCAGCACGCTCTGCGGGGTGAGCAGCAGCGAAATACCCTTCTTGGCCATCGCCGTCTGGATCGCGGCATTGAGCTTGTCGCCGATCTGCTCCTGGACATAGGCTTCCGACAGCGCGACCGGCTCGAGGATTTTCTGCAGCTCAGCCTGGCCCGATTGCTGGATGCTCTGGATGGTCTGGGCCTGGATCTGCAGCGAAGACTGACCACCCGGGGTGTTGGCCCCAGGTGCCGCGCGGTCGCGATTGAATTTATCGACCAGCGGCGTGAGCTGGGCGGAGATCTGGATGCGGCGCGCTTCGGCGGAATCGAACTGCGCCTTGTAGGTCGTCGGGCGTTGCAGCTGCGCCACCTTGAAGGCATTGGAATTGCCAACCACGGCATCGACATTGGCGACGCCAAGCCCTGGCACCACCTGCGTAGTGGAAGCGGGAGCGGGAGCGGCTGAGGCCGGGCGGTTATCGGCGTAAGCCAGTTGCGAGCCGCTCAGCAGCAGACCGGCGGTAACAGCGGATTTGAGAAGAATGTTCATCAGAATTGGGTTCCTACGTTGAATGTGAAGCTTTTGACAGTGTCGCCATCGCGCTTGAGCAGCACTTTGGCAAAATCGATACGGAAGGGTCCGAAGGGCGAATTCCAGTTAAAGCCGACGCCCACAGCCAGGCGCGGTTTCCAGGTGTTGCCGAGGAACTCTTCCTGGAATGGCGGGATGGTGTTGCCGAAAGCCGAATTGACTCCAGTGAGGCATGCATCGGGCGGCGTTGGGTTGGTCGCGACCGTCACAATCGACGTTGTCGTCGGCGTGCAAAGGCCTGTGCTGTTGTCGACGGCATCAATCTGCTGATATTGCAGATTGCCGCTCGAATCCCGGCTCTGGATCAGGAATGGGGTCAAAACGCTCTGCGTCTTGGGGGTGCGAACCCCCCAGACCGCGCCGACATCCATGAAGATAGACGGGCGAATGCCCAGCTCCTTGGCACCTGATCCCAGCGGGATCTCGAGCTCCGCCCGGCCCTGGTAATAGTACTTCCCGCCGATCGCATCGTCGGTCCATTGATTGCGGTCGGTCGCGACTACGGTGTAATTGCCATCGGCGTCGATACCCAGCGGCTTGCGCAGCACCCGCGGGCCGATGCCGCGAATGTCGAAACCGCGCATCTGCGGCTCGCCAAGATAGAAGCGGTCGGTCAGCCGGACATCGTCGATGCCGTCCGCTTCGCTACCGCTGTTGTCGAACGACTTGATCAGTCCGCCTTCGACCGACAGCGAGAAGATGAAGCGCTTGGGCAGCGGGAAATAGCGCGCGGCGTTGAGCCGCAACCGGCCATATTTGACCGATCCGCCCAGACCGGCAAAGTCGCCGCCAACCGAGACCAGGCTGCCGCGGGTCGGATGCGTTCGGTTGTCCAGCGTATCGCTGATCAACGACACGCCGATGATCGAGCTCAGCCGCTTACCCAGCGCCTCGCAGAGATAGCGCCCGGCGATCAGCGGCTCGCAGGTCGGCGTGCCCGGGGTCAGCCGGTCGGAATAATACTCCTGACCCAGCGAGATCTTGTCATAGTTGAGCGTATAGCTGGCGATCGCCGTGAGATACTCGGTCAGCGGGATGCCCAGCCGCGCCTGGAAGCCGGTGGTCGCCTGTGAATAGGTATTGTTGCGGCGGCTATCGACGAAGCTGAAGCTGTTGTAATCGCGCCGGTAAATGTCGACGCCCAGCGAGATATT
>JAHFPT010000089.1 GCA_023266625.1 Novosphingobium sp.
GCTCAACAACAATTCTATTGCTCTTTGCCCCTCCCCCTTGAGGGGGAGGTTGGGTGGGGGTGTACGACGCCAGCGTGGACGCTCGGCTTTCGCCTCGCTCCCCCACCCCAACCCCTCCCCGCCGGGGAGGGGCTTTTCTTGCTCCAGTCAGCAAGGCTTTACATGACCCCCATCCCGATCCTGTTCGAGGACGGCGAGGCGCTGGTGATCGACAAGCCTGCGGGACTGCCGCTCGATCGTCCGCGCGCCGGGGGCGAATGCCTGGAGGACTATCTCGACGAACTGCGCCTCGGCTTCCAGCGCGCGCCCGTTTCGGTCCATCGGCTCGATCAGGATACTTCGGGCTGCCTGCTGCTCGCCCGCAATCCCAAGGCACTGAAACGCTTCTCCGCCGCCTTTGAAGCGCGGCAGGTCGAGAAGCTTTATCTCGGCATCGTCGCGGGGAAAGTCACCGAGGACGAAGGCACGATCGACCTCGCACTCACCAAAATCAGCAGCGCCGAGAAGGGCTGGCGGATGATCCCGGCGAAGAAAGGCAAGCCTTCGATCACCCATTGGCGCAAGCTGGAGGAGCGCGGCGGGTTGACGCTGGTGGAATTCCGCCCGGAAACCGGCCGCACCCACCAGATCCGTGTCCATGCCGCCTCGGGCCTTGGCGCGGCGCTGCTCGGCGATCCGGTCTATGGCAGTTCTGGGGGCAGTCCCAAAGGCGCCAGCCGCACCATGCTGCATGCCGCCGGACTTGTCGTCCAGCGCGAGGGCAAGCCCGCGATCACAGCAACCGCGCCGCTACCCGCCGATTTCGCCGCGCTGGGATTCAGCTATGGATGAGGTAATCGAACGCGCTTTGACCTCGGTCAGCGAAAGCTTTATCGCCGCTTCCGGACCAGGCGGTCAGAATGTCAACAAAGTCGCGACCGCTGTCCAGCTGCGGCTCAATGTCTTCGCGCTGCGCCTGCCGCCCGACATCTTCGCCCGGCTGAAGCTGCTGGCCGGAAGCCGGATGACTGCCTCGGGCGAGATCATCCTCACCGCCCGCCGCTTCCGCACCCAGGAAGCCAACCGCGCCGATGCGCGGCTGCGGCTGACGGAACTGCTGGCCGAGGCGCACAATCTACCCCAGAAGCGCGCCAGGAGCCGCCTCAATCGCGTCGGCAAGGAAAAGCGGTTGCAAGGCAAGAAACTGCGCGGCTCGGTCAAGGCCGGGCGGGGGAAGGTGAGCTTCGATTAGGCGGAAGCAGTCGCGCTCATCACATGCCGCCCGTCACTGGCGAAGGCACCGAGTTCGATTGCCTCGCCGCTCCCGCGCATCACCAGATGCAACGCCTCGCCGCAGACCCCCGGCGCCAGCCCACGAAAAGCAAAGCTTTTCAGCGCATTGTCGCCCAGTTCCCGCCGCGCAAGATCGAGCAGCAGCGTCGCAGTCAGCGGGCCGTGGACGATCAGGCCGCGATAGCCTTCCTCGCCACAAGCATAGGGCAAGTCGTAATGGATGCGGTGGCTGTTGAAGGTCAGAGCCGAATAGCGGAACAGCAGCGGCTCCGTTGGAACCAGCATGCGGTGCGCGTCCCAGCCTGCGGGATCGAACTTGCCCTCGCCCGGCGCAGGCGGGGCTGGCGGGGCACCGGCGGGGGCGGGTTCGCGATAGACCAGGCTCTGCACCTCACGCACTGCCACGCCGGCCGCGCCCGAAGTCTCATGTTCGACATCGACAAACACCAGGCTGCCCGAACCGCCTTGCTTGGCAGTAACCGAAAGCACACGCGAGCGCCGCGATACTGCTTCGCCGACCTTCAGGACTCCGAGAAATTCGATCTTGCTCGATGCCCACATGCGGCGCGGCAGGGGCACCGGGGGCAGGAAGCTGGCGGGGCTTTCATCGCGCTGGGGATGGCCATCGCTGCCCAGCCGCGCGGTCGGCGCATCGGGCAGGCACAGGCAGAAGTGATAGCCTTGCGGCACTGTGCCGTCTGCCGGACAATCCCGGTCGAGCGTCGCCAGCCAGCGCGCGGCATGCCCGGCATCGACCCGGTCGCGGCGCACTTCCTCGCGGCCGATCCAGCTGTCCCATGTGCTCATTGTGCAGGCGCTCCCGAGGCAGCGGGTTGCGGGGCCGATGACTGCGCCGCCGAAGGGCGCAAGGCGCTGTCCGGCAGGCGCTTGGCCTCGATCATCGCGGCGGCATCGTCGAGCGCCTTGGCCTCGCCGGTCGTCGCCCCGCCTGGCCCCGGCTCGCTGCCGCAGGCGGCCAAGGCAATGAAGGCGATAAGGGCTACGGTACGGCGCATGGCTGCCCTATAGCGCGCAGACGGCGGCGAGCAAGCTGTGCTAGCCTTCGATAATCCTCGTTCCCGGATGATGGCGATCGAGATGGCGGCGAATGCGTTTCAGATTGATGCTGTTGGAGCGATAGAAGAAATCGAAGACATCGCCGACCAGCGGCACCGAACCGAGCAGCCAGTCGATGGCTACGGTGCCGGTCATCCGCGTCAACTGCCATTTGCTCATACCAAGATTGCGCGCTTCCCAGACCAGGTAGAGACCCATCACCGCAGCGATTGTGTCGCCCGCGACCGGCACCAGCCCGACGATTGCGTCAAGGCCGATCGGCTGATTGATTCCGGGCACGATAAAAGCACGCTCGAGCAACTTTTCGAGGGCCTCGACTCGCCGCCGCACCGATGCCGGATCGGATCCCAGCGGCAGTCCTTCGCGGACCATTTTGGTTGCACGTCCCGTCGCCATGGCAGCAGCACCCTTGCATTTGCACCGGCGGGCTGCCGGGACGCCCTCATTTGGGGCGTAAGGCAAGCGGCATCAAGGGGTGATAGCCAAGCCGATTGGCGACAAACCCGGTGGTGTCGCCGCGCACCAGCGACCAGCGGATCGGCGCACCAAAGGGAATGAAGACATTGGCTTCGGTCAGCTTCGCCTCGGCGCGGGACAAAAGTGCCGCCCGGGCAGCGGGATCAGGCGCAGCGCCAGCCTCAGCAGTAATCTTGTCGGCTTCAGCGCTGCACAGGCTCCGCTGGCTACCGCAGCTCAGCTGATTGAGAAACCAGCCGGCGCGCGGATAGCGGGCGACGGCATCGACCAGCCGCAAATCGGCAGCATCGCCTTCGCCAACCCGCTCGGCAACCAGGCCCGCCTTGGCAAGATCGCCAGCCAGCCGCGCAAACAGGAGGTCGGCACCCGGTCCTTGCGGCATGGCCAGGCGCAGCTTGACCGGTCCAGGCTTGCTGCCGCGCCACCGCGTGACCCGCGCCGCAGCCACTGACTGGCGTTCGGCAAGTCTCATGTTCGGCCACCGTTCGCCAACCCCGCCGGGATCGTCTTCAACGCCAGTTGCCACGATCCGGCTAGTCGCAGTCCAGCCGCCGACGCCCAGCGCCGCGATCAGGCCCTCGCGATCGATCGCCATGGCAATGGCTTCGCGGTTGGCCGGTTCGGCCAGAAAGCCATCGTCATGCACAACGGCGAGTCCGAACAATCCCATTACCGGATCGAGCTGGATCGCCCCGCGCGACAGGCCGACGGCATCGACCAGCGGAAATTGCTCGATCTTCCCGCCCAGTACCGCACTCACCTCGCCGCGATTGAAGCTGGCAATGGCCGCCTGTGCCGGCAGTGCGCGCAAGCGCAGTTTGCGAACCCGGTCCTGCCAATTCGCTACAACCGGAAGGCCGAGCTCCTCGGGATCGAGCAAGGAAAGCGTCGCGAGCTGTTTGTCACGCTTCAGTCGCATCGGCCCGGCACCGCGCCCGCGTTGCAGCAACCCAAGTTCGGGCTGCGCCAGCAGTAGCAGCAGCTCAGGCTGTGGATGCTCCAGCCGCAATTCGACGACCCGCCCGGTCATCACTCGAATTTCGCCGATGCCAGCAAGATCGCGCGCCATCGAGGTGCCCTGTAGCCCCAAGATCGCCTGCCTCAGCGCAGCACGGGCAGATTCGGCAGTAAGCTTGCCCCCGTCGGGCCAGCTGCCATCGCGCAGGCGAAAAATATAGCTCAGCCCATCGTCGGTGACGATCCAGCGATCGGCAACGCCGGGAACGACTTGCCCCCGCTCGTCGAGTGCAACCAGGCCCTGGGCGGTAGCGCCGCGCAGCAGCTGTGCGGCGGGCGGAAGCCGGCCACCGGACTCGAACGCAGAATCAGGTGCCCCGATCGCGACAATATCGACCATCGTCCCCTGGTGGCTGCCGCAACCCGCCAGCTGCGCGGCCGTCATCAGAGTGGCAAAGCTTCCAATGGTGGTCAAAGAGCGGCGCATAGCTATGCGCCTAGTCGATTTTGCCGGAGACGGGAATGCCGCAACCGCCTAGATTTTGCGCACGACCCCGGTTCCCGACAGCTCGGGCAAAGGCGACCGGGTGTAACGTGGCGAATGTTCGCCGGGTGCCGCAGGAGCGCGGGCAACTTTGGGATCGATGTCTTCGCGAAAGGCGATGCCAAAGCGGCTTTCATGTACCCAGGCGATCGAGCCTTCGACCCAGCCGATATTGCGGATATTGACCGAGATGGCCGCCCCGCGAAACACGCGAACCGTGCCTTCACCCATCATACCGCCGGATGACAGATTGCGCATCTTGATACGATGCTCTTCCTCGCTGCCGTCCAGGCGCAAATCGACCATGACGAACAGGCTGTCGCGCGCGATATGCCTCTGTTCTGCCTCGTCCATTCGCTTGCTCTATCATTCCTCGGTTTTGCACAGCTGGCCGATACCGACATGCGCTTGGCCAATCATAAGGACGTCTGCTTGTGTCAATGATAAACCGTTGAGGCAAAAAAACGGTTAAAGTCGGAGCGAATTGTTACAACCGGCGCGGACATAGGACGTGTGCGGCGCTAGTGGATTTCAACACTTTGACATTCGCAAACTGAGATTGCCGCTAACCGGATGCGAATGTCAAAATCAATCCACTAGAGTCATATAGTTGCTAGTGGTCCTCTTGATTCTGACATTTGCTGCTGACCTGACCACTAGGTCAGTCATCGCGCGAGATTTTTTCCCGGCGTTCGTGGGCCTCCTGCGCCTCGACCGTCATCGTGGCGATCGGCCGGGCGATCAGGCGACCAAGGCCGATCGGCTCGCCGGAAACCTCGCAGAAGCCATATTCGCCTTCCTCGATCCGCCGAAGTGCCGAGTCGATTTTGGCGATGAGTTTGCGCTGGCGGTCGCGGGTTCGAAGCTCGATGCCCCAGTCGGTCTCGCTCGAAGCGCGGTCATTGAGATCGGGTTCGCGGATCGGGCCGTCCTG
Source organism: Novosphingobium sp. (assembly GCA_023266625.1). Classification (GTDB taxonomy): domain Bacteria; phylum Pseudomonadota; class Alphaproteobacteria; order Sphingomonadales; family Sphingomonadaceae; genus Novosphingobium. The sequence continues at coordinate 5,262 of JAHFPT010000089.1, forward strand.
GAGCTGTTGCAAGGTGCCTGCGGATGCATCGAAGATCGATTTCTTCCACTCAAGCAGCAACCGCCGGAAATAATCGAGCTGTACGTCGCACATATAGGGTTCGGCGTCGCTGGGAACATAGTCCCCGCCAATCGCGCGCTTGGCCTTGGCCAGGATATCGATCTCATCGGCAAATGCAGTCGGCATCGACTTCTCCGCAACAGTCCTCCCTTAGACCGCTTGCGTCTTGCCGTCCCGGGCTTTCCCGGCGACCTTCAGCGTACCAAGGCTGCCGGGCCTATAGGGATGGGCAAGATGGCGCACAAGCGGCAATCTGGTCCCAACTAAGGATTATCCGCAATTGTGCCGGATCGCAGTCGCTTGCACTGCTAGATGAAATTTTTTTGCGTCGACGTTAACCATTTGTTGACCATAGTCGGGCGACCAAGGGCTTGCGCCGGACAACAGGGGTTCCGTCTGGCAACTGGGGGTTGGTATCATGAGCGCAGTCTGGTTCGAAAAAGATGCATTCACAGGGGCTATTGCCGCCGATATCGGCGAGGCCGATCTGCTGGTGGCGAATTGTCTGGCGGCTGCGATCGAGGGCGACACTGCCGCCTATTACGATCTGGGCGTTGCCTTTTCCACCGGCAGCCACGGGGTTGGCTGCGATTTGATCGAAGCCCACAAATGGTTCAATCTGGCGGCGGTCGCAGGGCACACCGAAGCGCAAATGTGCCGCGCCGACATTTCCGAGGAAATGACCGCCCGCGAAATCGCCGAAGCCCAGCGCCGCGCCCGCCAGTGGCTCAGCGAAGCGACCCGCAAGGCCGCCTGATTTCATACTTTGCGAAACGGCGTTCGCTGGCCAAGATAAAGCTGGTCCTGGGCGATGCCTGCCCGCTCGCGGGTGAGAAAATCGGCAATTGCCTGACGAAAACCTTCATGCACAATGTAATGCGCTGACCATGTCTGCACCGGAGCGTAACCGCGCGCCAGCTTGTGACCGCCCTGTGCCCCGGCCTCAACCCGCTTCAAGCCCATAGCGATGGCGGCATCGATCGCCTGATAGTAGCATAGCTCGAAATGCAGGAAGGGCTTGTCGGCCAGCGCCCCCCAATAGCGGCCATAGAGCGCATCACCGCCAATGAAGTTGAGCGCTCCGGCGAACGGGGTTCCATCGCTATAGGCCAGCACCAGCAATATCCGCTCTGCCATCCGCTCACCCAGCAGGGTAAAGGCCTCGCGGGTCAGATAGGGCTGGCCCCATTTTCGCGCACCGGTATCCTGATAGAAGTGCCAGAAAGCGTCCCAGTGTTCCGCGCGAATATCCGCCCCGGTCAGAGTGCGAATCTCGATCCCATCCTGCGCTGCCGCGCGTTCCTTGCGCAGATTCTTGCGCTTGGCCGATGATAGCGCGGCAAGGAAATCATCGAAGCAGGCATAGCCCTGGTTCTGCCAGTGAAACTGGATATCGCTGCGGATCAGCCAGCCCGCCGCCTCGAACAGCGGCAGCTGGTCCGGCTCGATGAATGTGGCATGGGCAGAGGACAGGCCCTGTGCGGCACAGAGCTGCTGCGCAGCGCGCAGCAGGGGACGCGCCAGCGCCGGATCGCGGGCAAGGATCCGCGGGCCGGTCGCCGGGGTGAATGGCACAGCGATCTGCAACTTGGGATAATAGCGCCCGCCCGCCCGGTGCCAGGCATCGGCCCAGCTGTGATCGAAGACATATTCGCCTTGGCTATGCGCCTTGATATAGGCGGGCAGCGCCGCCGCCAGTTGCCCGCCCGGTCCATCGATCAGCAAAGGTGCCGGCTGCCAGCCGCTATGGCCGCCGACACTGCCCGAATCTTCGAGCGCACTCAGAAAGGCATGGGAAACGAAGGGATTGCCGCCATCGGTCAGTGCATCCCAAGCTGCGGCAGACTGACTTCCGACCGAGGAAGCGAGGCGGACTTCGACATGTTGGGTCACACCACCCCCGCGCCCTCGGCTATCGGCGCATCGGCATAGAGCGCGGCCCGTTCTCGCAGCTCGGCACTGCGCACTGTCCAGCTGGTAATTGGCAGGCCGCGCTTGCGCTGGGCGGCGGCGAAGCGACTCGGCAGGTCGCGGATATCATAGGCGAGGAAATCGGGACTGGCCTGCCAGAGCGACAAGCGCCGGCGCAGGCGGCCGAGCAGCGTCTGGTCATTCTCTTCGGTGACGACCAACCCGCGAACGGTTTGTGCTGCGTGGATTTTGAACCATTTGGGCACACGCGGATCAAAGCTCATCACCGCATGCGGCCCGCGATAGCCCTCCAGCACCCGCAACACAGCCAGGCACATCGCGGAGACCCGCATATCCTTGCGCGACTTCACCTCGATCAGCAGCGGCACCTTGCTATCGATCTGGTCGAGCACTTGCCGCAGGGTCGGTATCGAGTCCGCGCCGCCGGTCAGCCGAATCGCGCCAAGCTGCGCCGCCGAAAGCAATGCTACCGGCCCGGTCGCGCCGGTCAGCCGGTCCAGCTCCCAGTCATGGAACACCATTGCCTGCCCATCGGATGAGCGCTGGACATCGCATTCGATCCCCATGCCGCGCGCAATCGCGGCGGCAAAGGCGGCGGGTGAGTTTTCCGGGACGCCGGGTCCATGCAACCCGCGATGGGCATAGGCTTGGCTCCCGATCCAGGCGACCCTGGCGCGGTCTGGGGCCGGTGCCAGGCGGCGGTCAAGCGGGGCGAACAGCGGCAATGGCATCAACCTCGACAGCAGCGCCCAATGGCAGGACCGGCACCCCGACAGCGCTGCGGGCATGTCTGCCCATATCACCGAACACGGCAGCCATCAGTTCCGACGCGCCGTTGGCGACCTTGGGCTGGTCGGTGAAATCCGCTGTGGAGCTGACAAAGGCCCCCAGCTTGACGATCCGCTCGACCCGGGAGAGCGAACCCAGCGCCGCCTTCAGTTGCGCCAGGATCATCAACCCGCAGGCCCGCGCCGCCGCGTAACCCTCGCCTGTGGTAACATCCTCGCCCAGCCGACCCTTGACCAGGACATTGTCGATGAACGGCAGTTGCCCGGAAACATGGGCCAACCCGCCCGCCACCACCACCGGCACATAGGCTGCGACCGGGGCAGCCGGTTCGGGCAGGACCAGGCCCAGTTCGGCCAGCTTCGCTTCGATTTCCGAGTCAGTCATGGCCATTCTCATTCAATAGCGCCGGAATAGAGCCTCTCCAGCAGCCAGGGCAAGGCCGTAGCCCAATCGTCGATCCGGGCGTGGGCATGGCCTGCCTTGTGAGCGCAGGCGATCTGCCCGGCGATCATCGGCTCGCCGCACAAATGCAGGCGTGCGACCTGCGGGGCGACTTCGGCGACCGAGCCATGATGCTGGGCGAGATCGTCGATGAAAATCGCGCGGGACGGACGGTATTCGTCGAGAATGGCTTGCAGCGCCGGACCCTTGGGGCCCTGATTGGTGAAGACCCTGAGGTTGATGCCGTGTTCGGCAAGCTGGCGTGTGCGCGATTCCTGGCGGTGATCCAGCAAATTGGTCAGGACCACGACATCGGCATGTTCGCGCAATGCCGCGATTCCCGCGACCGAGCCGTCGATCGGATGCTGGCGATGCATCTCGCTATCGAAGAACAGATTGAGCAGCGGCCATATTTCCGCCGTCTCGACAACTGCACCGGTTTCACGCCGCTTCATCGCATTGGCGAAGTCGCCACCGCGCATGTCGAAGTCGATGCCGTGATGCTCGCCCAGCCAGTCGCGGAACGGGCCGATCATGTGCAGCAACACCTCATCGCAATCGGAGATGACCAGCGGGCGGCTCATGGTGCCAGCCTCTCGCGGGCTCCGGCCAGCTGCGCAGGCGCAACCCCCAGCGCTTCGGCCGCTGCGACCAGATCGGGTTCATGCGCGCAGAGAAAATCGAGCACCGCGCCAAGCACTTGCCGATCGCCCAAACCGCTGCGCAGATCGTCCGGGGTCAGCCCGGTCAGCGCCAGCAGCCGCTGCGCCCGGTCCTCAGCACCCAGCACCCAGCCGAGCGCGGCCAATGCCAGAACATCGGGTGCCAGCGCTTCAGGATCCGCGGCGCCAGTTGACTTCGGGGATGAGCGGTCACGCAGAATTGTCAGCCTCGCTTCCAGCGCATAGGGTTGCGCTCTCTCCCAGATGGGGCACAGGCGGGCGAATGGCAAAGCGAATCCTCGTTGTCGAGGACAACGATCTCAACCGCAAATTGTTCTGCGACGTGTTGCGCAGCCAGGGCTTCGCGGTCGAGCCGGTGGCCGACGGGCTGGAGGCGCTGGGCCGCGCGCGGCTCTTCGTGCCCAATCTCATCATCATGGACATTCAGCTCCCCAATGTCTCCGGGCTGGAACTGATCGAAGCGGCCAAGGCCGACCCACTGCTGCGCGCGATCCCGGTGCTGGCGGTAACGGCCTATGCGGGGATTGGCGACGAGGAGCGCATCCGCGATGCCGGGGCGGACAGCTATCTGGCCAAGCCGGTGTCAATCGGTCCGTTCATGGCGGCGGTTAGGGCGTTGGTGTAGCCGAGAGCCGGAGCCAGCCCCACCCTTTCCTACACCCGCCCTTTTCTGTCATACCGCAGGCCCTTTCGAAAGGCCCGCGCATGGTCCTGCATTCTCTTCCGCTGCACATCCCTTCCCGTCTGGTGGCAGCTCGCGCCGATGCGCTTGGGCGGCCGGAATTTTTTATTCCCGGCCTGCGCCCCGCCACGAAATGCAGGTCAGTGCACTGGATTCCCATACAAAACCCCGGTCCGCGCCAGGTTGACACGGTGTCAACCGTGTCAACTTCGCCTCAGGAAGGGAACGCGCTTCTCATCCTCGCTCGCCGCTGGTAAGCGCCCGCCATGGCCACTCTTACCGTCGCCGCGCTGCAACTGGCGCTCCCTTCCCCCGACGAGGCAGAGAACATTGCCGCCGTCGCTGCTCTGGTCGAACAGGCGGCGGCACAGGGCGCGCGGATTATCCTGCCGCCCGAACTCTTCTCCGGCCCCTATTTCTGCAAGACCGAGGATGAGGCCCTGTTCGCGCTGGCCCGCCCGACCGCCGAGCATCCTGCGGTCGTCGCCATGCAGGCGCTGGCCCGCACACTCAAAGTCGCGATCCCGGCCAGCTTCTTCGAGCGCGATGGCCAGCATTATTACAACAGTGTCGCGATGATCAATGAGCGCGGCGAGATCCTCGGCACCTATCGCAAGAGCCACATTCCAGACGGGCCGGGCTATGAGGAGAAATTCTATTTCCGCCCCGGCAATTCCGGCTTCAAGGTCTGGGATGTCTGCGGCGCGCGGATCGGCGTCGGCATCTGCTGGGACCAGTGGTATCCCGAATGCGCAAGGGCGATGGCGCTGATCGGGGCGGAGCTGTTGTTCTACCCCACCGCCATCGGCTCCGAGCCCTATGACGCCGGACTGGATACCAGCCGCATGTGGCGCAGGGCGATGCAGGGCCATGCGGTGTCGAACTGCATGCCGGTGATCGCCGCCAACCGCATCGGTGTGGAAGAGGGGCAAAACTTCTACGGCCACAGCTTCATCGCCGACGAATGGGGCGACCTTGTCGCGGAATTCGGCGTGGAGGAGAGCGGCGTTCTCACCGCCACTCTCGACCTCGCCCGCGCCGCCAGACACCGCGCGGGCATGGGCTTCTTCCGCGACCGGCGGCCCGAGCTCTATGGCCGGATTGGCGAGGACATCTGAGCGCATCGTGGACTGGCGCTATCTGATCGCACTGGGCTCGAACCAGCGCCACCACCGCCACGGTGCCCCGCGCCAAGTGCTGCGCGCAGCGATTGCAGCGCTGGGTGGTCATCGCATCACGGTCGAAGCAGCCTCGCCGATCGTGGCCAGCACGCCGCTCGGCCCCTCCCGCCGCCGCTATGCCAATGCCGCTGTCCTCTTGCGCAGCAGTTTCGATCCTGATGCGCTGCTCGACCGTCTCAAAGCCATCGAGCACAGCTTCGGTCGCCGGACCGGCGGCCAGCCCTGGCGTGCCCGTGTGCTCGATCTCGACATCGTGTTGTGGGAATTTGGCTGCTGGTCATCGCCTGGCCTGACAATTCCCCACACCGCCTTCCGCACACGCGGCTTTGTGGTGCTCCCAGGTGTCGCATTGGCTGCCCACTGGCGCGACCCCGTCACCGGCCTGACCCTGCGCCAGATTGCCGCGCGCTTGACCCGGCCCCGCCCGCTCCCTAAGCGCGGCGCGTGGTGAGGGCCCATAGCTCAGTCGGTAGAGCAACTGACTTTTAATCAGTAGGTCGCTGGTTCGAACCCAGCTGGGCTCACCACTTTTTGCGCCCCATATCCGGCGCTTTCATCGCGCGCACCTCGACGCCAGGAACAACCCGGCGCGGGAGTCCGGGGCTGGGAGGGTAAAAAACGGGGCAAGGTTCAGGTTGCAGTGCCAGGTGCAAGAACCCCCACCCTCACTCCGGCAAAAACCCCGCATCCATGATCTGCTCGACCGACCACGGACATGTCCCCGGCAAATCCTTCAGCCCGGTTTCCCTTTCCGCCTGATAGACCGCATCGCCCCAGGCCACATCCCACCATTCGCTCTCACCGAGGTCTGCCTTGAGGCTCGGTGTCTTCTGCAGTCGCATGGCTACCGCCTTGCGCTGGTTCCGGATCGTCGTTTCCCAGCTCGATCCGCGCCGCTCGGGCTGAAATGTCCATTTCAACAGATGCGCCAGCAGCAGCGCCATTCGGGATTCAAGTTCACGCTGTTCGCTTTTGCCCACGTCCTCCACCTCATCGGCGATATGTTCGATATCGAGCGCGGCGAATTTACCGGCGCGCAGCAGCGCGGCCTGCTCATTGGCCCAGGCGATTACATCGTCATCGTATTTGGTAGCCATTCGCAAAGACTACGCTTGCGGGCGGTATGGGGCAAGTGGGGCCTTAACCGCCCTTCCTGTCCCGCGTCGATTGCACCATTCCCGGCACGACAAAGCCGATCGGATTGACCTCCATCGCCCGCTTCTTCAGCTCGCCCTTCAGCTTGGCGTATTCCTCTTCCATTTCCGGAGTCACCGTCGCCCGGCTGTCTTCCAGCGCAGCGGCGAAGTCTTCGGCCTTGACGGTCTTGGCGTCCTCGCCGCGCGTGCGGATCGCGGCGAGACCGGCGCGGCGGACGACATCCTCGAGATCGGCACCGGTGTAGCGCTCGGTCTCATGCGCAATCTTCGCCAGATCGACATCTTTGGCCATCGGCATTTTCGCGGTATGGATTTTGAGAATATGTTCGCGGCCCTTCTCGTCGGGAGTGCCGACATAGACCAGCTCGTCGAGCCGCCCGGGGCGCAGCAGCGCCGGGTCGACCAGCGCCGGGCGATTGGTCGCGCCGATCAGCACGATCGATTGCATCTCTTCCATGCCGTCCATCTCGGCGAGGATGGTGTTGACCACCCGCGCGGTGACCTGCGGCTCGCCGGTGCCGCCGCCGCTGCCGCGCGCCGGCACCAGGCTGTCGATCTCGTCGATGAAGATGACGCAGGGCGCGACTTGCCGGGCGCGAGCGAACAGCCGCGAGAGCTGCTGCTCGCTCTCACCATACCATTTCGACAACAGGTCCGAGCTTTTGACCGAGATGAAATTGGCCTCCGCCTCCTTGGCCACTGCTTTTGCCAGCAAAGTCTTGCCGGTGCCGGGCGGGCCATAGAGCAGGAAGCCCTTGGCCGGGCGGATACCGAGCCGGTGGAACACCTCAGGGTTGCGCAAGGGCAGTTCGATGCCTTCCTTGAGCTTGAGCTGCGCTTCATCGAGGCCGCCAATATCGGCCCAGCCGACGTTGGGAACCTGGACCATGACTTCGCGCATCGCGCTCGGCTGGACGCGTTTGAGCGCGGCGAGGAAATCGTCGCGGGTGACCGAGAGGTTGTCGAGCACTGCGGGCGGAATGGTCTGCGCCTCGAGATCGAGTTGGGGCATGATCCGGCGCACCGCCTCGATTGCTGCTTCGCGGGCCAGCGCGGCGATATCGGCACCGACAAAGCCGTGGGTGGTGCGGGCGAGTTCATTCAGATCGACGCCCTCCGCCAGTGGCATGCCGCGCGTATGGATGCCGATGATCTCGCGCCGCCCGCTCTCGTCGGGCACACCGATGATGATCTCGCGGTCGAACCGGCCGGGGCGGCGCAGCGCTTCGTCGATCGCCTCGGGCCGGTTGGTCGCGGCGATGACGACGATGCCCGTGCGGGCATGCAGTCCGTCCATCAGCGTCAGCAATTGCGCGACGAGACGCTTCTCTGCCTCGCCCGAAACCTGGCCGCGCTTGGGCGCGATCGAATCGATCTCGTCGATGAAGACAATCGACGGTGAGGCCTTAGCGGCTTCCTCGAAGACCTCGCGCAGCCGCTTTTCGCTTTCGCCATAGGCCGAACCCATGATCTCGGGGCCGTTGATCGTGAAGAAATTGGCCTCGCTCTCATTGGCGACGGCGCGCGCCAGCCGCGTCTTGCCGGTGCCCGGCGGCCCGTGCAGCAGTACGCCTCTGGGCGGATCGACGCCGAGGCGGGTAAACAGCTCGGGATAGCGCAGCGGCAGTTCGACCATTTCGCGCAGTTGCCGGATAGTATCGCCCATGCCGCCGACGTCGTCGTAGTTGACATCGGCCCGGCTGCCGCGCGCTTCCTCGAACTCCTCGCGCAGCTCGACCTCGGTGTTCTCGTCGATATGGACGATGCCCTTGGGCGCGGTCGAAACCACGGTCAGGCGGATTTGCGTGAGCGCATAGGCGGGCGCGTTGAACATCCGCGCAACCTGCGGCGGCATGTCCTGCACCTGCTGCTGGCCGGTGGTCGCGACGACATCGCCCGCCATCAGCGGACGACCGAAGAAATTGCGCTGGAGCGCCTGTGCCGGGCCATGCAGCCGCATCTCGCGCTGGGCCGGAGCGAATACCACGCGCTGAGCCGGGCGCGATTCGGCCTTCCTGACCATGACATGATCGCCCGAGCCAACCTCGGCATTGGCCCGCTGAAGACCGTCGAGGCGGATCACCTCCAGCCCTTCGTCCTCGGGATAGGGCAAAACCGCGCGGGCCGGGGTGGTTCGCTTGCCGATCACTTCGAGCACATCGCCCTCGGTAATCCCCAGCATGGCCATCGCCGACTTGGGCAATCGGGCGATGCCGTGGCCGCTCTCTTCCTGCCGCGCGGCTGCGACTTGCAGCTTTACGGTCTTCTCGTCGATGATTGCTGGCACTTCGGCCATAGTCTCAATTCCCGGATTGCATTGAGAGCAAGCTAGGAACTGGGTGCGCGGATTGCAAATCTGGCGTGGCACTCACTCAAAGCCCTCCCCTTCAAGGGAGGGGATGGGGGACAAGAAACCCCGCCATTGACACACCCCGACCCGCCACCGCAGACAGGCGAGGGCGCTGCGTTGACGCATGGGGGACGAATCGCATGTCGGGCCGGCAGGATACCGCAAAGCTGAACTGGCCGCGTTGGCAGCAGGCGCTGCTGATCGCGGTGCTGGCGGTGCTTGCCGCCGTGCGGTTGAGCGCACTGGTCGATTATGCAGCTTATCGCGCGGGGTTGCTCGGGCCGATCACCACCATCGGCGGCACATTCGCCTCCGATCCCGATGCCCCGCGCTATTTCCGGCGAGTTGCGACGGTGGAACCCGGCGGGCCGCTGGACAAAGCAGGGGTCAGGATCGGTGACAGCATTCATACCGACCCAATCCCCGTGGCGCTCATCCGGCATGCAAAAGGAGAAAGGATCGCCGTGGTCATCGATCATGGCGGTGTGCGGACCAGAGGCCAGTTCACAGTCGAGCCGGCTAGGCAGAGCGAGACCGCACGTCAGGGCAATTTCTGGCTCGCGCTCAACACGCTGGCGGCGATGGTCACCACGCTGATCGGCTGTTTCATCTTGTGGCGCGGCTGGGGCAACAAGACGGCGATGCTGCTGGGCGCGGCGATGTACCCGCTCCATGTTGTCAGCCCGACAATTCCGCCCGCGTTTGGAGGGCAGGTCGCGTCATCTGTGTTTATGTCTCTCACCGTGGCAATGTACATGCTGAGCTATAGCCTGCCGGTCTTCGCCATGCGTCTGTATGAAGAAAGTGTCGGCAAGCTGTCGCACTGGCTGCGGCGCGCGGTGAAAGTCTTTGTCGGATACGCCGCGCTTCATCAGGTTATTGCGCAGGGAGCGATTGTGACTGGCACCGTGATCCCGGTGTGGCTCAGCGGGATCGCTGTGAATTTTCTGAACACACAGATAGGCATGGTGCTGTGCGTAACGCTTCTGTTCGCCGCGTGGCACCACAGCGACGGAGCGGCGCGCAACCGCAATGCGGTGATCCTGTTCGCCTTTCTGGCCTATGTGCTGGGCGCCATTGCTGGCTTCGCAAGCCTCGATGCCAATATGGGCGTCGTCAACCCGGCGGCGTTCGGCTCGCTCGTCATTTTCAATGCGCTGATCGCGGGCCTGCTCGCGCCGGGGCTGCTGGCTTATGCGATGCTTCGTCACAAATTGTTCGATCTGGGTTTTGCGGTCAACCGTACCCTGGTGTTTGCCTCGATCAGTGCCGTGCTGCTCGTCAGCTTCGGCACGCTCGAATGGGCAGTTGATCATCTCGTTCCCGAGGCCTGGCATGAAGAAAGTGCGCTTTACAGTGCGGGGATCGCGGTCGGGCTGTTCCTGCTGTTCCACCGCATCCGCGATGCCGTCGAGCACGGGATCGAGCGCCTATTCTTCCGCAGCTGGCAGCGCAACGAGGCGGCGCTCAAGCGGTTCGTCGCCACAGCCGCGCATGTCGAAAAGCCTGCGGCGCTGGCGGGGCAGTTCGTCACCGAGCTGGGCCGTTTCACCGGCGGCGCGGCGGCGGCGCTTTATGTGCGGACGCCCGAGGGGGACTATGCCAGCGCCGCCGGAGCAACCATCGATGCCGACGATCCGGCGCTTGCCGCGATGCGCGCAGAGCAAGGCCCGGTCATCCCCGCCGAAGTCCACTCCCTACTCCCCGCCGCACTCGCGCTGCCGATGATGCACCAAGCGGCGCTCGCGGGCTTCGTCCTGCTCGGGCCAAAACCCACCGGCGAGGATTACCGCCCCGACGAGATCGAGATACTCGGCTGGGCCACGCAGCAAGTCGGGCTCGACCTGCAAGCCATCCGCGTGCGCGATCTTGAGCTGACAAATATCAGGCTGGTTGAGCGCAATCAGACCCTGACCGAGATTCTCGCAAGCGCCGCTGCGAAGACATAGGACAAAAAAAGGCCCGGTTGTTGCCAACCGGGCCTTGGAAGTTTTGGGAGAGGATGCCTGAAAGGCACCCCCTAATTGCCGCCGAATCGGAAATGCTGCAAGTGCGAAATACTCATTTTATGTTGCAAAAATTGCAACCATGCCGCGTTCGCGAAATTCGGGACTGATTTACAAGAGAATCGCTCCGGGCCGGACTGAAGGCCAAGGCCAGTCGCGCCTGCCGCCGCGCACGTGATGTTGCATCGCGGCATATGTTGAATTCAATGCACCAGCAACAATGCTGGTTTGGCGCTCTCCTCAAGGAAAAACCGGGTGACGCCGCCAAACAGATATTCGCGCATCCGGCTCTTGCCATAGGCACCCATCACCAGCAGCTCGCCGCCAAGCCGGTAGACGGTTGCGGCCAGCGTCTCTTCGGTCGATCCGGTTCGCGCCAGTTCGCTCAATTCGGCTTTGACGCCGTGGCGCGAGAGATAGCTGACAGCATCGGTCGCGGGAAAGCCGCCAGGCTTTTCTTTGACCGTCAGCACATGAACCGCGCCGCAGCCGACCAGCAGCGGCACCGCACTGCGCATCGCCAGCGCCGCCTCATTGCCGCCATCCCAGGCGATGCAGACCTTGCCCAGTGGCAACTTGAGCTCGCTCTTGTCGGGCAGCACCAGCACCGGCGTGCGCGAAGTCAGCGCCATCTCGCCGGCCAGCGCGCTCGAGCGCGAAAGAATCACGACATCCGCCAGCCGCGCTGCCGAAGCCAGCGCATCGACCGGATCGGCCTCGCTGCGCAAGACATCGAACGGCACATCCTGACCGGTAAGCTGCGCCTCGATGGCATCGCTATGGGCGTCATCATCGGCCAGCGCCTCCTTCAGCGCGTCGGAGGCGACATAGGAACCGCCCATCGGGTCCATCGCGATGTAGCGGGAGACCGGCGTATCGACCAGCACGGTGACATGGCCGCCCGTGGCGCGCGCCAGCGACAGGCCGGTTTCCAGCCGGGCGGCCATCGAAGGCCCGCGATCTGCGTAGACGAGAATCGAACGCATGGTGTGTCTCTCCATTGTTGTTGGTCTACAGTCCCACCTATTGGCGCTGCGCGCCATGATTCATGTCAAATGCGGTTAAGCTATTATGCGGTGCGAAATCGGAGACCCGAACAGGTGCCACTAGCATCTCATTGCCGCTGCGGCATGGTAACCGCGCCCTCAAGGGGGAGGGCTTCTTGCGCTCCACCCAATTGCCCCGCCGCCGCGCATCGGCTAACGGCTCCCCATCTCAGGAGGCCCGATGAACAAGCTTTTCCCCAATGCCGATGCCGCGCTCGACGGCTTGCTCGAGGACGGGTTGCTGATCGCCTGCGGCGGCTTCGGCCTGTGCGGCATTCCCGAGCGCCTGCTCGATGCGGTGCAGGGCAGCGGCGTCAAGGACCTGACGTTCGTCTCGAACAACGCCGGCATCGACAACGAGGGCATCGGCAAGCTGCTGCGCACGCGGCAGGTGAAGAAGATGATCGCCAGCTATGTCGGTGAGAACAAGGAGTTCGAGCGGCAGTATCTTTCGGGTGAGCTGGAGGTAGAATTCTGCCCCCAGGGCACGCTGGCCGAGCGCATCCGCGCCGGCGGCGCGGGCATTCCGGGCTTCTACACCAAAACCGGCGTCGGCACTCTGGTGGCCGAGGGCAAGGAGGTGAAGAGTTTCGACGGCCCCAATGGCATTCAGGAGGACTATATTCTTGAGCGCGGCATTGTCGCCGACCTTGCGCTGGTCAAGGCGTGGAAGGCGGACACCACCGGCAATGTCGTGTTCCGCAAGACCGCGCGCAATTTCAACGTACCCGCCGCGACTTGCGGGCGGGTCTGCGTCGTCGAGGTCGAGGAAGTGGTCGAGCCGGGCCAGCTCAACCCGGACTGCATTCACCTCCCCGGCGTCTATGTCCAGCGCCTGATCGTCGGCGCGCCCTACGACAAGAAGATCGAATTCCGCACCACCCGCAACACGGATGTGGGTTGATGGCGAGAAGTCAGAATAGAAAGCCCCCGCTTCCGTTGCCAGAAGCGGGGAGCTTTGCTTTCTGGACAGGCCAGAAAGTCTCACTAGCCCGATGCCAAAGGCAGAGCGGGAACGGCAACTTGCTACTCGGAAATGCGCGGTTTGTCAAGGTTGAACCCAAGACTGTGCAAAATCCCGGCTTTGACTGCCTCCATCTGCTTCCCGGCAATTTGCCCGCTCAGCCAGCGATACGGACCACCCTGGATTTCAGGCGGATTACGAAATCGGTCAAGCCTTTCGCGCGAAACTACGGCAATCATGTCGCACTTCGCCCAGACGTCCGTCTTGTTGAAGTGAGGCGAAAGAGGTCGGGTCAATCGTATCGGCACTTGATACGGAAAATCGTGTTCGGATCGCTGGCTGCTAAGCGGAACGACGGTAATCAGATTCACGCTTCTGCCGATCAGCCGGTCTACAACAACCAGAACCGGTCTGACCTTGATCATTTCAGGTTGTTCGTAACCGCGAAAGTTGCACAACAGAACTTCACCAGCCTTGGGAAAATGTCTCAGCGCCATGTGACCAACACTATCTGAAGCCTATTTATAGGGAAAGACTGAATAATGG
>JAHFPT010000278.1 GCA_023266625.1 Novosphingobium sp.
AGACCAACGGCATGCAAGCACCGGTGCCAGTCACCAAGGCCTCAACGGACGAGATCAAGGCGCTCAGCCCTGGTGCGCTGATCACCGGCATCTCGCAGATGCCCCAATTTTCCGGCAATGCGACGCTGACCGGCAACTCAGCCTCATTCTTCACGCGTGCCAGCTATGGTGCACTCAACCTGCGCGGGCTTGGTGTCAACCGCACCTTGACCTTGCTGAACGGGCGTCGTGTCCCTTCGGCCAGCGCCTTTGGCGGCACCGATATCAACCTGTTTCCCGAGGCGATGATCAAATCGGTGGAGACGACCACGGGCGGCGCCTCGGCGGCCTATGGCTCGGACGCGGTCGCGGGCGTGGTCAATTTCATGCTCGACACGAAATTCACCGGGCTCAGGTTCGCGGCGGAAGGCGGGGTTACCAGCCGCGGTGACAACGGCAACTACCAGGTCTCCGGGGCCTTCGGTACCGCGTTCGCAGGTGGGCGCGGCCACCTGCTGATGTCGGGCGAATACCGCAAGGAAAAGGGCATCTTCAACCTAAATGGCCGCGACTGGTACAAGAATTACGGCACATTCGGCAGCGGTACCCAGGCGGACCCCTATCGGTTCCTGCCCAATACGAATTCTGCCCAGGCGAGCTTTGACGGCATCATTTCCGCGCCCGGCACTGTCATCAACGGGCTGCAGTTCAACGCCAGCGGCGGCTTTGCACCTTTCGTGCCTGGCACGATCAGCCAGGGCACGCTCGGCACGACTGGCGCGCGCACCTCCGGCGGCAGCGCCGACGACCTGAATTCGGACATCAACGCGCTGACTCCGGATGCCGCACGCTACTCTGCTTTTGCCTATGCCGACTATGACCTGAACGACAATCTCAATGTCTTCGGCCAGCTCATCTATGGCCGGAACAACGTCTTCTACTACGATCGTGTCGGCGCGATGACTGGCACCACCACCGGCGTAACAATCTTCAGCGGCAACGCCTTTCTGCCTGCTTCGCTGCAGCAGCTGATGACCGCCAACAGCATCACCAGCTTCAACCTTCGTCGGCGCGGCAGCAGCTCCGATGTCGGCGAGGGGCGATACCGGGACGAGACCACCCAATATATCGCCACGGCGGGGTTCAAGCTGAAGCTTGGCGACAACTGGAACGTCGACGGCTATTACCAGTACGGACGCTCGCAGCGCAGATGGGCGCAATATACGCTGCGGGTGGACCGGCTCGCCGCCGCGGTGGACGCGGTGAAGGACGGCAATGGCAACATAGTCTGCCGCGTATCGCTGACCGCCGCCGGGGCAGCTGCCTTCCCGGGTTGCCAGCCAATCAACCTGTTCGGGCGCGGCAAAGCCTCGGCCGGCGCCATCGACTATTTGCTGGGAGCCGACCCCGGCCAGCAGATCGTGACCCCGATTTTCTATGCGGACGACGGATATGCCTCGGGGGATACCTACAGCTACACCACCGGCGATTCGAAGCTAAACATCACGACTGTCGACCAGCAATACGCCGAACTGTCCGCGCACGGTGACCTCGGCGATCTATGGGCGGGGCCGGTTTCGGTGGCGTTCGGCGGTTCGTGGCGGCGCGATTCGATCCGGCAGCTGGTCCAGGATCCCAGCAACCCGAGCTCCAACCACACCTTGCCGCTCAGCGCGCGCAAGGATCCGTCCGGGGTTCTCCTGCCGAACGTGGTGTTAGCGAACAACGCGGCGCTCAACCTGAGCGGGGTGAGCGCGGCCGATGCCGGTAACACCGTGGGCTTCCAGTTCTCTAAGGTTTCCAACATCAAGGGCTATTCCGAAGTCAAGGAGGGCTTTGGCGAAGTGCTGTTACCGCTGATCGACAAGGCTGGGATCAGCGCCGTCGTCAATGGCGCGGTGCGCTGGGCGAACTATTCGCAGTCGGGATCGATCTGGGCCTACAAGGGCGGGATCGAATTTGGCGCCTTCAAGGAACAGTTCCGCCTGCGCGGCACCTATTCGCGCGACGTGCGCGCCGGGAACCTGTCCGAGCGGTTCGACAAGACCGGGGGCGTGGCGACCATCGACGATCCGCGCACCGCGGCGGTTGAAGCCCTTGCGGTGACCCGGTTCTCGGGCGGCAACCCATTGGTCAAGCCGGAGAAGGCCGACACCTATACGATCGGTGCCGTGATCCGGCCCGACTTCCTTCCCGGCCTGTCGATGAGCCTCGACTACTACAGCATCCGGATCAAGGGCGCGATCAGCCAAGTCGGCAACCAGTCGGTCCTTGATCGGTGCTTCAGGCAGAATGACCAGAGCTTCTGCGACCTGATCACGACGACCAACGGTTCGGCCACGCCGACCGATACCGGCGCGATCACGCTGGTCGGGGACGTATTTGTCAATGTGGCACGGACGGACGTGCGCGGACTCGACTTCGAAGGCAATTACACAACAGGCATCAAGCTGTTCGGCGGCGACGAATCGCTCGCGATCCGGACCTTCGCCAGCTGGCTGCTCGAACGTTCCGACACCGATCAAAACGGTTTCAAAACCGATCTGACCGGACAGCTTGGCGCCAGGCAAAGCGATGCAACCTACTTTTCATATGCCAAGTTCCGGGCCAATGCCGGGGTCACCTATCGCAACGGCGGCTTGTCGACCTTGCTGCAGGCCCGGTATATCGGACCTGGGCTCCAGGATGCCTGCGGTGAAGTGGGCCGCTGCCAGACCGCAGCCGATCCCAAGGCAGCCAATCCTCTGCGCTACATGCAGGACAACAAGGTCAGCAGCGTCCTCTATCTCGACTTTAAGCTTGGCTACAAGATGGATCTGGGTGGCCGCGATTTCGAGATCTACGGGAACATCACCAATCTGACCGACAAGGCTCCGCCGGTGACACCGTCCTATTCGGCGTTTTTCGGCTGGTCCACGCAGTTCAATTCGACCGTCTACGACATCCTGGGGCGTCGTTTCACGGTCGGCGTCAAGCTGGGCTTCTAGGCCGTCGACCTGTCCTGAGGCTCATCAATCGGGGGCGGGCTCTTGGCGGCTGCCCTAGCTGTTTCCGGGAGTCGGCAAACCGGGGCTGAACACAATGAGAGGTATCAAGATGGCATTGCAATCCCGTGGCATGACTCGTCGCGGTGTGCTGTCGGCTGGGCTTGGAACTACGGCATTGGCCGCCGCGTCGCCGATCCTGGCACGCAAGGCCGAAGGCCGACCGAACTTCCTCTACATCATGGCTGACGACATGGGTTACGCCGACCTGTCGTGCTATGGGCGCGCCGAGTACCAGACCCCGGTCCTCGACCGGCTCGCGCGCCAGGGCATGCGCTTTACCCAGGCCTATGCCAATTCAGCGGTCTGCACCGCCACCCGCGTCGCACTGGCAACCGGTCGCTACCAATACCGACTGCAAGTGGGGCTCCAGGAGCCGCTGGGAGCAGGCACCGATATCGGCTTACCGCCTGAGCATCCGACCATCGCCTCGCTGCTTCGCGAACAGGGCTATCGCACAAGCCTGATCGGCAAGTGGCACATGGGATCGCTGCCCAAGTTCGATCCGCTCAAGAGCGGGTACGACGAATTCTGGGGGATCCGTCAGGGTGGCGTCGACTATTTCACCCATAAGATCTTTGGCCAGCCCGACCTTTGGGACGGTTCGACACGGATCGAGCGGCAGGGCTACATGACCGAGTTGTTGACCGACAAGGCGTTGGAAACGCTCGCCGGGCACAAGCAGGATGGTAAGCCGTGGATGATGAGCCTGCACTACACCGCGCCGCACTGGCCGTGGGAAGGGCCTGGCGACAAGGCAGAGTCGGATTTCCTCGATGCCAAGCCTGTCGGCGCTGGCCTGTCGATCGCGCATTACGACGGCGGTTCGATGGCAACTTATGCTAGCATGGTCACCGCGCTTGATCAGCAAATCGGCCGCGTGCTGGCACGGCTGCGCAAGCTGGGGATGGATCGCGACACCGTCGTCGTCTTTACCAGCGACAACGGCGGCGAACGCTTTTCGAACACATGGCCTTTCACAGGCAAGAAAACCGAACTGCTCGAAGGGGGACTGCGCATCCCTGCAATCGTGCGCTGGCCCGGCCTGACTCGGGCGGGATCGACAGGTGGTATGCCGATCATGTCGATGGACTGGTTACCGACCTTCGTCGCTGCCGCTGGTGGGCAGGTCAGTGCTGCCTATCCCAGTGACGGGCTTGACATCCGGCCGGCGCTGGCGGGCGGTCCCCTGCCCGAGCGCACGCTCTATTGGCGCTTCAAGAACAAGGCGCAGGAAGCGGTGCGGCGCGGTCAGTGGAAATACCTCAAGATCGCCGGACACAGCTTTCTGTTCGATGTCGTCGCCGATCCGCTCGAACGCGCCAACCTGAAGGATCGGTACCCCGAAACTTTCGCGCAACTGGCCCAGGCATTTGCGGAATGGAACGCAGGCATGCTGAACGATCCCGACGCGTCAAGTTACGGCTTTACCGGCCAGCAGCTGGCAGACCATTTCGGGGTGGACAACTGAGGAAGAGCCGGGTGGGCTAACCGATCCTTCGCAGGTAGATCTATTCAAACAGTAGCACGCGCCAGCGCTACTGCATTCTCGATCTCGTTGAGCAGGAACAGCCCGTCGAAAGTTGCCTGTTGGTCAAGGCGTCTGCGTGTGCGACCGGGATCGGCGGTCACCATCAGGATTGGTGTATTGCGCTGCATCGCAATGTTGCGGGCCGCTTTCAGAGTGGAACCATCTTCGATCGAGTCGCCGATGACGACCAGATCCGGCGAGCGGTTCGCTGCCGCTGCGATTGCTTGCCGCTCTGTCCAGGTGTGGTCGAATGACCTGAAGCCCAGTTCTGCCAGGCGATCCTCGATTGCCCGGCTGACAATCATGTTGTCGTCGATAATAAGCGCGTGGCTCATGCCGCTTTCTCCGTTTGCTCGTAAGCATGGCTGCCACAGGCACGACGTGGGGGAATTACGGAGTGTTACGGATACCCACGGATCTATCCTGGACGAATCTGATCTGACTGCCATTGCATATCTCAGCGCACCATCCTTGGACGCTGCTCAGGCATGCCTCCGACCTGGCCAGGGAGCGGGGAATTCGTCGCCTGCGTTCAATCGAAAGCCGGGCGAACCACGAGGCGATCGAGGTCGAGCGTGCGCTAGAGCATGATGCGATTAGCAGCAATCGCATCATGCTCTGCGAGTCTTTGTTGCCGCACGATTTATTGCGATTAACCGGTGCCCACTTAATCGCATCGTGCGCTAGGCTTTACCACCCGTGAATATGACGGTGATGCGACACTGGTTCTGGTCGAAGCCGAACTTGGCTGAGGGTACCAGATATCCCGATCGGCTTATGCGGTCGTTCTGCCGTCGAAGTACTCATTCGAGGTTGGTTCATAAATCATCTTGAAGGCAGCTGTAATTCATCCCGGCTGCGCCGAATTTCCAAGTCCGCAGTCTCAGGCAATCGAAGCGGGCGGAACCTGGACTACCAGATCGACCGCTTCTT
>JAHFPT010000279.1 GCA_023266625.1 Novosphingobium sp.
GCGTGTTCCACTGAAGCCCGAGTGGCGGATCGTTCGCGAGGGGCGCCGGGTTCAGCTGGTCGAGGCGGAACTGGTTGCTGATGGCCGGGTTTGTGTGCGGGCAATCGTCTTGCGCAGCCGGATCGCGCCTTCGCCCGAGGCTGACCTGCCACTCCTTCATCCGCTACCCGATCCGTCGAGGGCAGAGGGCAAGGTGCCCTGGTTGAGCATGCATCGGCTGGAAGGCAGCCTCTTCCATGTCGGTCCCGGCGCGCAATGGGTAAGAATGCTGACGGACGTGGTGACCGGCCATGCGCTGACGCCGCTGGAACGTGTGGCGATGGTCTCCGATTTCGGCTCGAGCACGGCACCCTTGGTTTCGCTCAGGGAGTGGACTTACGCCAACCTCGACCTTGCCGTCCACCTTACCCGGTTGCCGCAGGGCGATTGGGTGCTGCTCGATGCGACCAGCGAAAGCAGTGGCAATGGCACGGGTGTGGTTCATGCCCGCCTGGGTGATGTGGCCGGCATGTTTGGACACGCTTGCCAGACGGTCTTTCTCGACCACCGTGAGGAAGCACATCAGGCGGGCGTGTAACCGACGACAGCCTTGATCTCGAGAAAGTCATGGAAGCCGAACTCGCCCCATTCACGCCCGTTGCCACTCATCTTGTAGCCGCCGAAGGGTGCGGCCATGTCAAAGGCGCCGTTGATTGACACTTGTCCTGCCCGCAGCCGCGCGGCCACAGCCCGTGCCTGCTCCAGATCATTGCCCCGGACGTAAGCCGCAAGGCCATATTCGGTGTCATTGCCAAGTGCGACAGCCTCATCGACCGAGCCATAGCCGAGTATCGACAGCACCGGACCGAAGATTTCCTCGCGGGCGATGGTCATGTCGTTGGTGACATCGGCAAAGACGGTCGGGCGCACAAAATATCCCTTGTCCAGCCCATCGGGCCGTCCGGTGCCGCCAGTGACCAGTGTCGCGCCTTCGTCGATGCCAGCCTGGATCAGCCGCTGGATCTTGTCGAACTGGGTCTTCGATACCACCGGTCCGGTGGTGGCATTGCCCATCGGATCGCCGACCGAGATGCCTGCTGCAGCTTCGCTTGCCGCCTCGATCACTTCGTCCATGCGGCCACGTGGAACCAGCAGACGGGTCGGCGCGCTGCAGGTCTGGCCAGAATTGCCCATCACCGCCTTGACGCTAGCGGTAACATTGTGGGCAAGGCTGGCATCATCGAGCAGGATGTTCGGGCTCTTGCCGCCCAGTTCCTGCGCCACCCGCTTGACCGTGGGCGCAGCATTGCGGGCGACATCGATGCCGGCGCGGGTCGATCCGGTGAACGACATCATGTCAACCTCCGAGTGCGAGGACAGCGCTACGCCCACGCCCGGGCCATCGCCATTGACGAGATTGAACACGCCCGCCGGCACCCCTGCTGCATGCATGATCTCGGCAAAAATCTGGCCTGAAAACGGTGCCACTTCCGAAGGCTTGAGCACCATGGTGCAGCCGGTGGCCAGCGCCGGGGCGACCTTGCAGGCGATCTGGTTGAGCGGCCAGTTCCACGGGGTGATGAGGCCGCAAACCCCGATTGGTTCCTTGACGATGCGGGTCTGCCCCCGATCTTCGACAAACTGGAAGTGCTTCAATATGGCGGCAGCGCCCATGATATGGCCCAAACCGGTGGGCGCCTGCGCGCCGCGAGCGAGCGCAGCAGGTGCGCCCATTTCCTCGGTAATGGCATCGGCAAGGTCAGACAGTCGCTTTTGATATTCAGTGGCAATTGCGCACAACAGTTCGATGCGCTCGGCCACGCTCGACAGCGACCAGCTGGCAAAGGTGCGCCGCGCCGCCATTACCGCCTTGTCGACATCTTCGGCATTGCCCAGCGCGATGTGGCCAACCACCGCTTCGGTCGCCGGGTTGATGACATCCAGCCGAGTGGTGCCCGAAGGTTCAACCCAGGTTCCGTCGATGTAGAATTGCAAGTAATCGCGCATAAAAACTTTCCTGAAACGGGGTTTAGTGAGTGGTGCCGCTGGGGGCGGCGCCAGGGTCATTCGGTGGCCGATCTGGCCGCCTGCGTGGCCGTCTCGGCCAGTCGGGCAACATCGGCCATGTCGGCCACCTCGCAGGCGGCAACATATTCGCGGCGCAAGCGGGTGACCAGTTCGGCAACTGTCGGAATGTCAGTAATGAGGTCCACGCCTTGCCCGGCCGACCAGAGGTTTTTCCACGGTTGCACGCCTGCGGGCAGATGGTCGTGGGAAATGCCTTTACCATCGGGCTGGGGCAGATTGGTGGCATCAAGCCCCAGCCGTTCCATCGACTTGACCATCCAGTTGGCCGGAACCCCGGAAATGCTGCCGGTGTACAGGAGATCGACTGATGTGCTCTCGACTAGCATCTGGTGATACGCAGGATCAACCCCGGATTCCTGCGTGGCGATAAACCGGGTACCCATGTAGGCAAGGTCCGCCCCCAGCACTTCAGCGGCGCGGATAGCTGCTCCGGTAGAAATGCCGCCAGCCATCAGCAGCGTGCCATCAAAGATCTGGCGGATGCGCGGGATAAGCGCAAGGTGATTGATCGTGCCCGAATGGCCGCCGCCGCCAGAGCCGATGCAGGTCAGCCCATCGACGCCCGCATCGATCGCCTTGCAGGCGAATTTGAAGCTGGTGACATCGTGGAAGACCTTGCCCCCTTGAGCATGAACCCTTTGTGTAACCAGCGCCGGGTTGCCGGCGGCGCTGATGAAAATTTCGACGCCGTGGCGGCGGCAGACCTCGATTTCGTGGTCGAGTTCCTCCTCGGGCCGGCGGGTGAGCAGGTTGACCGCCAGCGGTCCGACCCGCGCTGCCGGGTTTGCCGCCAGTCGTGCCGTCCGTGCCGCGTTAATGTCGGCCAGGCAGCCTTCGAAAATGTCGAGATTGCGAGAATTGGCACGCGGCAGTGCACCGATGATCCCAGCAAGACAGGCTTCGCGAGCCAGTAGCGCGTTCGACACCAGAAACATTGGTGCGCAAACCGCGGGCAGCATCAGCGAGGCGCGCAGCTTGCTATCGAGGGGCATAATTGTCTCCTTCAGGAATGTCTGTAACAGCCGGGGAAATCAGGCCGTAGCTGCCAATCTCACGCTATTGGCAGTTATTGCCGCCATAAAGATCCCGGTCAGTTGCTCGGGCAGATCGTGGCCCATGCCATTGATCTGCAGGTACCAGGCGTTCGGCACATTGTCGGCGGTGTCTTGCCCGCAGATCGGCGGCATCAGCGGATCGTCACTGCCGTGGATCACCAGCGTCGGGCAGGTGAGCTGGCGCAAGGCAGGGCGGCGATCGGGCGCGCCGCGACCTGCTGCCAATTGCCGCGCGGCGCCGGGGGGATAGTAGGCGCGATCCGCCACCTGCCCTGCCATGCGGCGCAATTCCGCCTCAGGCGCGGGATAGGCCGGGCTGCCCAGTGTCCGGTTGAGCGACACCTGATGAGCCAGAAAGCCCTCGCGATCCAGTTTCGGATCGGGGGCGACGGCAGCCAGCTTGGCCAGCGCCGCGGGATTGGAGCCGGGCAGCTCCGGATTGCCGCTTTGCGACATGACGCTGGTCATCGAGAGCACGCGGGGGCCATGGGCAATCGCCAGTTGCTGCGCCACCATGCCGCCCAGCGACACGCCGACCACATGTGCCGCCGCAATGCCCAAGGCATCGAGCAGTCCCACCGCATCGTCGGCCAGATCGGCGAGGGTATAGGGTAAATCCGGCTCGCGCCCGGCCTTGCGCGCCGCCGTCACCTCGGCAAGGTTCGGGATCGTCGCACCCTCCATGTGGGACGAGAGACCAATGTCGCGGCTGTCATAGCGCAGCAGGCGGAAACCTTCCGCTGCCAGCGCATCGCACAGGCCTTGCGGCCAGCGGATCAGCTGCGCGCCGACACCGTGGATCATCAGCAACGGCAGGCCATTCTCCGGGCCGGACAGCTCATATTCAAGACGGATGCCGTTGGCCTGGACCTGCGCCATAAGAGTTCCTTTCAGGCCTGCGGGCGGGGTTCGACGACGAAATCGGCATAGTCAGGCCGCGCGATCTGCTCTTTCAGCTCGGTCAGCGTGATCGGGTTGAGCGTCG
This sequence comes from Novosphingobium sp., assembly GCA_023266625.1. Classification (GTDB taxonomy): domain Bacteria; phylum Pseudomonadota; class Alphaproteobacteria; order Sphingomonadales; family Sphingomonadaceae; genus Novosphingobium. Next base: position 4,108 of record JAHFPT010000279.1, read on the forward strand.
GCGTGCCGGTCTTGTCGAGATACCAGCTCTGGCAGCCGCCGGTGCCCCACAGCGAACCTCGCGCCAGTTCACGCACGCCTTCCAGCCAGGCCCGGCTTGCCTCCTCTTTGGGCGAAATCAGCATGTCTTCGGACACGATCCTCTCGATCAGCTGCATCAGATAGTCCGCCTGCGCCTCGACTATGCCGATCACCGAGGCACTGCCACCGGGCGAATAGGGGCCATTGATCGTCAGGAAGTTGGGCATGTGCGGGATGGTGACCGAATGATAGGCCAGCGGCAGGTCCTGCCAGACCGCATCGAGCGTCTTGCCGCCCGCGCCTGTCAGCTGCATCGGCCGCAGATAGGCATGGGCATCGAACCCGGTGGCATAAACCAGCACGTCGATCTCGTGCAGCACGCCATCGGCGGTGCGCACCCCTGAAGGTTCGATCCGCGCGATGGCATCGGTGATCACTTCCACCCCCGGCTGCTGGATCGCGTCATAGAACCCGTCCGAGAAGACCAGCCGCTTGCAGCCGACTTCATAGTCCGGCGTCAGTTTGCGCCGCAGTTCGGGATCGCGGATGCTCGCCAGCATGTCATGGCACACCTTGTCACGCGCGGCGCGCGCCTCGGCGCTGCCGGTGGTTGCCTTGCCGCGCTCTTCGGTCTCGCTCTGCAATTGCAGGTAATAGCGCTGCCAGTGCGAAGGCGAGAGGCGGAAGGCCAGCCGCTGCCACCACGGGTTCGGCGTGTTCTTGACCGGGTAGACCCATTGCGCAGTGCGCTGGAACACCTTGAGCGCGGGCACCTGCCCCGCCAGTGCGGTGATCACCTGGGTCGCGGTCGAGCCGGTGCCGATCAGGCCGATCCGCTTGCCGGCGAGATCGACGGACTGGTCCCAGCGGGCGGTATGGAACCGCGCGCCGGCAAAGCTGTCTGCCCCCGCGATTTCGGGCACGGCCGGGTGATGCAGGCGGCCCACTGCCGCGATTACGACGTCGGCCTGATACTCAGAACCATCCTGCGTGGTCAACTGCCATGCGCCATCCGCGAACACCGCCGAGCGCACCTCCTTGTTATATTCGACATGCGGCAATACGCCGTAGCGACGCGCGACATCATGGTTATATTTCCAGATATCCGCGCCCCGGGCATAGCGGGTTTGCCATGCCGGATTGCGGGCAAACGAAAAGGTATAGAGGTGCGCGGCGACATCGCAGGCAACGCCCGGATAGACATTGTCCCGCCAGGTGCCGCCCATCTCGCCAGCCTTTTCCAGCACGGTGAAATTGCGATAGCCCTGCTCGAGCAGCCGGATTGCCATCAAGACCCCGGAAATGCCCGAACCGATAATGACGAAGCGGGTATCCTTCTCCTTCAAACCAGCTTTAA